>CAYZWN010000012.1:0-43949 GCA_964482185.1 uncultured Roseivirgaceae bacterium | reverse complement strand
AGGAACGAGGAGCTTGTCAGAGAGGCAAATATTCGAATCCTCAAAGCGGGATATCATTACGGGGATATAACGGAAGCATTTTCAAGCCGCTTTAAAGTAAGGCCGGCCAAAATGCTTCCCGGAACTTATAGAAGCATCACCGGTAATCCGGCCCTTGCCATCGGATTGATCGCAGCTGCAAAAAAAGCAGGTCTCCAGCTTTTCTATGGCACCTACCCGATTACACCCGCAAGTGATGTGTTGCATGAATTGGCAAGGCATAAAAATTTTGGCGTTAAGACTTTTCAGGCTGAAGATGAAATCGCCGGTATTTGTGCGGCAATCGGCGCAGCGTTCGGGGGCAACCTTGGAGTAACCGGAACGAGCGGGCCCGGTTTGGCACTAAAAACTGAAGCTATGGGACTGGCAGTGATGCTGGAGCTGCCACTCGTTGTATTGGATATTCAACGCGCCGGCCCCAGCACAGGATTGCCAACTAAAACCGAGCAATCCGATCTGTTGCAGGCTGTTTATGGGCGAAATGGAGAATGTCCCATGCCTGTCATTTCAGCAAGCACGCCAGCTTCGTGTTTCCATGTAGCATATCAGGCGGTGAAAATTGCCATTGAGCACATGACACCGGTATTGGTTTTGAGCGACGGTTATATCGCAAATGGGGCCGAGCCATGGAAATTCCCCAAATCAGACCAGTTGGATCCCATTAACGTGCATATTCTGAAAAGTAAGGAAAGTGAAGAAAAATTCATGCCTTACCTTAGAGATGAAAAACTCGTCCGAAAATGGGCTGTCCCGGGTGTTGATGGCCTGGAGCACAGGATAGGCGGTCTGGAGAAAGAAGACATTTCAGGTAATGTTTCTTATGACCCGGAAAACCATCAAAAAATGGTGAAGATCAGGGAAGAGAAAATTGAAAAAATAGCTGACTACATTCCGGAACAAACAATCAACTCGGGTGCGGATAGTGGGGAAGTGCTTGTACTGGGATGGGGTTCGACTTACGGGTCGATAAAAAGTGCCGTGAAGGAATTGATTGACGAAGGATATCAGGTTGCCCATGCGCACCTCACTTACATCAAACCATTTCCTAAAAATCTGGGGGCGATTATTAGCAATTACAACAAGGTTTTAATTCCGGAAATCAATAATGGGCAATTAATCAAGTTGATACGCGATCGGTATTTGGTTGATGCGATCGGATACAACAAAATCAAAGGAACTCCAATAACCAGAGCAGAACTCAAAGATGAAATCCTTAGAGTGTGCGCACTATAATGAATTAAAATATCTGTGAATACGGAAATACGATAAAGCAATGAAAATAAAAGCACCGGTAAAAAGACCATCAGCAACATCGCCAGTGAAAACCGAAATCATGGGTGGGCTCACCTCAAAAGATTTTGCTTCCGGACAGGAAGTGAGATGGTGTCCGGGGTGTGGCGATTATTCGATATTAAAGCAAATGCAGACTGTCCTGCCCCAGATCGGTGTTGAAAAAAAAGATATTGTTTTTATTTCAGGTATTGGCTGTTCATCCCGGTTCCCGTACTATCTCAATACATTTGGTATGCATAGTATTCACGGAAGGGCAACAGCAATTGCCAGCGGCCTTAAAGCGACAAGGCCTGAGCTGAGTGTATGGGTGGTAACCGGAGACGGTGACGGACTTTCGATAGGAGGGAATCACATGGCGCATCTTTTGCGCAGAAATCTGGATATCAATGTATTGCTTTTTAATAATGAGATTTACGGCCTTACCAAAGGACAGTATTCACCAACGTCCAAAGTTGACAGCATCACTAAATCCACTCCTTTGGGGTCATTGGATCATCCGTTCAATCCTGCAGCATTTGCCATGGGAGCAGATGCCACATGGATCGCACGCTCAATGGACAGAGATCCGAAACACCTTCAGGATATGCTGAGACTTGCCCATCAGCATAAGGGCACTTCATTTCTGGAAATATACCAGAATTGCAATATCTTCAATGATGGTACTTTCTTTGACTTCACTGAGAAAGAAACAAAAAAGCAAAATGCAATTTTTGTGGAAGATGGTAAACCAATGGCTTTCGGCGCAAATGATGATTTGGGTATCAGACTGGACGGAACAATGCCGGAGGTCGTAAAAATAGGAGAGGAGTATAGCCTTGAAGACCTTTGGATGCACAATGAATCCGATCCTTTTAAAGCGAACATTCTGATCCGTATGGAAACTTATTTCGCTGATAAGGGCCTGCCCCGGCCATTTGGTGTTTTTTATAAGGGACACCGGTCAAATTATGAAGTGCTTCTTCAGCACCAGATAGACAACGCAATCATCAAAAGTGGCACCGGAGATCTCGATGCACTCATTGCAGGGAATGAAACCTGGGTGATTGAATAATATCCATTCGCGGATAAACTAACCTGAATCGGTTATTAAAAAAATAAATTCCTTTACTTTCTGGTATTCAGCCAATTATTTAGTCTTTTCTCTTCCTCTTCTTTAACTTTAATTGAGAATCTTTCCTTTGGTATAAGGATCAACTGATTGTCTTCTTTTACTTTGAAGGTACCGCTTCTTTCCTTTCCTAAATGAACATAGCGCACGACAAGTTCATCGCCAACCTTCCTGGTACCTATGATAAAATTTAGCTCCGGATAACTGGTGACAGGCTGATCGTCGATACTGAGAATGAGGTCGCCTTTGTTTACCCCCGCATCATACAAGCCGTTGCCGATTTGCGGATCGGATAGCACGATAGCGGTATCACCTTCAAATCTTAAGCGCACAAATCCAAGACTCGATCTGTCCGGGTTTTTCTTTATGAGTTTATATCCAAACTGATTAAATAAATTTTCGAAGTCCGGGATTTCATTATTATAAACATATTTATTGAAGAATTCCTTCGCAAAAGTCTCATTGTCACATACTTCAGCCAGCGTTTTTTCAATATCCTGATTTGAATATGGCTTTTCTTCCACTCCGTATTTCAACCACATTGCCTTCATCACATCATCCAGCGACTTGCTTTTAAACTGAGAGCGAAGGGATAGATCCAGGGCGAGTGCAATCAGTTCGCCATACCGGTAATACGAAAGATGTGTATTGTTGAAGTTGGTATCATCCATGAATGCCGCCTGATCGGTGTAGGTTGCCATTTCGCTCATATAAACAGGCGAACCGAAATGTATGCCCGGCCCATTCATACAATAATTGAGCAATACTCCAAGCACACCCAGATAACGCTCCTGGCCTATAATGCCCGCCCTGCAAATAGTCAAATCGGCATTGTAACTTGTAAAGCCTTCAGCGAACCAGAGTTCACTACACAATACAGGTTTGGTAAAATCAAAAGGTTCTATGGAAGCCGGCCTGATTCGTTCTACATTCCAGACATGAAAAAACTCATGAGCAATCCCCGCAACGATGTTGTCCATATTGCCGGAAATTGTCAGATTGTCAGTAATTACTGTCGAATTGCGATGCTCCATGCCGTCCGGATAAAATCCGGCGCCCAGGCCCAATAAAAAGATGTATTTATTGTTTTCAAATTGCGGTAAAGCTCCGAAAACCTTAGCTTGTTCAAGAACAATATTTTGTGTGTGAACCTTAAGTGTTTCGATATCGGCATCGGAGTCATTCGTGTAAATCGCCATTGAAATTTCCGGCATTTCGTCCTGGTCAAATTCCAGATGCGTGAACTTTAAATCGCCAATAAGGCATGGACTATCCATAAGCGATTGAAAATCCGGAGCAAAATAAATGTGTTTTGCGCTGTCCAGGGCCTTCAGTTGCGTGCCGATTTTCCATTGTCCTTTTCCTTTCAGGTCAAAAGCAATCTTTGCCGGACTGCTTATCATGGCATCTGTCCACATCATGGTAGCAGGCATATTTAATAACACAAAATCATCGCTAATTCCTGAATATGTGCCATCAGCACGATTGGCATAGAGTGTATAACTAAGGGTAAAAGTCTCTCCATCAGACTTTACTTTCCATACATCGGGCTCTGTTTTTACCACCTCAAGTACAGATTCATCTGATTTGCCGGCTTTTACGCTATATACATTCTTCCCAAAATTGTGCACAGCATATCTCCCCGGCGAGGTTCTGCTCATCTGGAAAAAATACACTTCCTGTCCGGGGTTTTCAATGGTAATACTGATCTCAGCCTCGTGATGAATTGCATTGGGAAAGGCTATGTGATAATAAATTGTATCCTCACAATATGCGTGGAATGAATTAAAAAGGACCAATGCGAGTACGAAGACAGGGCCTTTTAAACTAAGTCTGGTCATATTATTCACTATTAAAATTAGAAAAGACTATCAGGAACACTACTCATCCTTCTTTTTCAGAAAACCGCTTGAATGAAAGGCCTTTGCAAAACTTTGCGTCAGTTCGGCGGCACGCACTTCTTCGGATTCTGCATTTTTTATGACGCCATCAACCTGAAAAATAAGCTCCCGGCCTTTAGCATCAAATAAATTGGCTTCAACTGTTATGGTCTCTTCCGGCTGGTAAGACCAACTGTAAACATTGTAGTAAGTATCCACATAATTAAAAAAGTAATTGTGCCAGCTGTTCATGTCTGAAATATACCTGTCTGAGGTTGCATACCTTTCTTTTGTACTGTAATCTTTCAGCCTTATGGTTATAATACCATCAATGTCTTTTTCCTCAACGAGTGCAATGATTTCCTCCAGTGTAAAAAGCTCTTTTTTATCCGGCTCCACATTGACGCTGCTAAACATATGATATCCCATTTCCCTCAATCTGAATGACAACTCTCTTTCATACATCGCCCGCGAATTGTAATTGCTTGTCAGACCAATAATCAGAACCTTATCCAGATTGTATGTGTTTGTACTTTGAACATTTTTTTGTACCGCTACCTTAGAGCATCCTGAAGCAAAAATCAGAAGTAAAAGCAAGAAAATAGTCGCTGCATTATTTGATTTCATAGAATGGTTTTTGATTTGAACAATGAATTTTCAACAATAATAGCAAATATATTTCAATGAATTCACCGGATTGCGGGTATGGCGCATAATAATAATAATGCGAATAAAGTGACATTTATCATCATTCAGTCCGATAATTCAGATACTTTTGCAAGTGTTCAAAAGCATGCTTTTTAAACCCAAAAATGCGTAGTTCACCAATTCCGCTCATCATTATATTTCTGTTTGGCCATTCAGTATTTTCTCAAAAAATCAATGCTGAATACATGCTTCAAATGAAATTAGCTGAAGACCTGCTAATAATTGACGGGGATTTGAGTGAGCTTACCTGGCAAAATGCCGATGTGGCGGATAATTTCTTTATGGTCACGCCGATGGATACAAGTTTTGCCAAAGCGAGAACTGAGGTCAGGATGGCTTATGATGCCGATGCGATTTATTTGTCGGCTGTCTGCTATGACGATCTGCCTGGCGGCTACGTTGTGGAATCCATGCGCAGGGATTTTTCTTTTGGTGCCAATGATAATTTTTTAGTTTTCATAGATCCATTTGATGACCAGACCAACGGGTTTTCTTTTGGTGCCAATGCAGCCGGAGCCCAATGGGACGGCATGATGTCTGGCGGGGCTGCGGTTAACCTGAACTGGGATAACAAATGGTCTTCCAAAGTGACAAATTATGATGATAAATGGGTTTTCGAATGCAGGATACCCTTCAAAACCATCCGCTACAAAAAAGGCATCACCGAATGGGGAATTAATTTTAGCCGGTACGATCTTAAACTCAATGAAAAGTCATCCTGGGCGCCGGTTCCGAGACAATTCCCGACAGCCTCGCTTGCATATACCGGTATATTGAAGTGGGATGCCCCGCCTCCCGACCCGGGCACAAATATCTCGTTGATTCCATATGGACTCATGCGCTACACAAAAGATATGGAAAACAGCAACATGGAGGATGTAAACTGGGAAGTTGGTTTTGATGCCAAGGCTTCTATTACGCCCTCGCTTAATCTCGACCTGACGGTTAACCCGGATTTTTCGCAGGTGGAAGTGGACAGGCAGGTGACCAACCTGAGCAGGTTTGAATTGTTTTTTCCCGAAAGGCGGCAGTTTTTCCTGGAAAACAGCGATTTGTTTGCTGATTTTGGCATGCGAAATATCCGTCCGTTTTTCTCCAGAAGAATCGGACTGAACAGCCCGATCCATTTTGGAGCAAGGCTGAGTGGAAAGGTGGATAAGGCCTGGAGAATTGGCGTTATGGACGTACAAACAGGTAAGGTGGATAGTATTGGTATGCCCGGGCAAAATTATGCCGTTGCAGCCATTCAAAGACAAGTATTTGCCAGATCGAACATTTCGGCTGTATTTATAAACCGCGAATCACTCAATTACCAGCCGGCAAATGAAGACAGCGCCGAATACACCGCATACAACCGCAATGCAGGAATAGAATACAACCTGGCATCTTCCAATAACTTCTGGACAGGGAAATTTTTATTGCACAAGTCATTTTCTCCCGGAGATGAAAATAATGAATTTATGCACGCCTCAGAATTGAATTACCGAACACGAAAAATTGGTTTGACCTGGCACCATGAATATGTCGGCCAAAATTACAATGCTGAGGTAGGTTATGTGCCAAGAACCAACTTCCACAATTTTAATCCTTTGGCGCGGTACAACTTCTTCCCAAAAAGATCAGGCGTAATCGTCAGCCACGGGCCCCGCCTTGGATTAGATGTGTATCTGGACACAGACTTAAAAAGGACTGATACGGAAGCTTATCTCGCTTATGGTATTGAATTCTTAAACTTAAGTAACTTCATTGCATGGGTAAGCGATGATTACGTTTTGCTATTGGATGATTTTGATCCTACCAATTCAGGTGGAGAGGTGTTGCTTGAAGGCTCAGAATATAACTGGAATGCGTTTGGACTGAATTATACGTCTTCACCCAGGAATCTGTTCAAATACGAAATCAGTACCAGGTACGGCGGATATTACAATGGTACCAGATTATTTCTGAGCGGTTCGGTTGGTTACAGGTTACAGCCTGTTGCATCCCTGAATGTTGATGTGGCATTCAATAGGATTGAGCTCCCTTCGCCATATACAAGTACCGATTTGTGGCTCGTCAGCCCAAGGCTTGATCTCACATTTACAAATACAATCTTCCTTACTACTTTTTTGCAATACAACAACCAGGCAAACAACGTGAACCTCAATACAAGATTTCAGTGGAGATTTAAACCCGCATCAGATTTTTACATCGTATACACGGAAAACTATCTTCCGGATAACTTTGCATCAAAAAACAGAGCCCTTGTATTGAAACTGACTTACTGGTATAATATTTAATTCCTATCGGTTTGAATAAATATACCTAATGATCATTTTTAGCAGAAAATTTTCTTTGGCGTGACCGACAACCTCTTTTCACATTATTTAATGCCGGTGGCCATTGCCTATATCATGTTTGGCATTGGTACAAATCTGCATTTCAGTGATTTTAATATAACCTTTAAAAGGCCCAAGGCACTCATTACCGGTTTGCTCGCTCAAATGCTGCTGTTGCCTGCCTTGGCTTTTATCCTCAATCTTTTTTTTGACATTGATCCTTTGTATAAAGTCGGGTTGGTTTTGATCGCCGCTTGTCCTGGTGGCACAACCTCCAATATTGTGACGCTCTTTATGAAGGGGCGCCTTGCATTGTGCGTCACACTCACTGCCTTTAACAGCTTCCTGATACTTTTTACCATTCCATTAATTATTGGCCTGGCAATCAGGATGTATGAAGGTACAGATCACGATATTTCACTCCCGGTTTGGAGCACGGTAGGCAATATGACACTTACAGTGCTGCTGCCAACTTTTTTAGGGATGATGTTTCGCCAACATTACCCCGCCGCTGCACACAAATCAGAACGCATTATCAGCGTTTCGATGGTGGTTTTTCTTTTGTTTGTTTTTATAGGAATATTTGCATTTGAAGATTCAGGAACGGCTGATTTTTCCGATTATGCTTTTTTACTGATTCCGACATTCCTGCTCAATTTCGTTTCCATGTTTGCAGGTTATCTGCTTGCGTTGCTGGTGAAAATCAGAAACAGGGGGCGATTTACGATAGCCATTCAGGTAGGCTTGCAAAACAGTGCGCTGGCAATTTATGTAGCCAGCAAACTCATAGGGCAGCCGGAGATAGCAATAGTAGCTATTATCTACAGCTCTTTTACGATATTTACCACTGCATTTTGGGCATTTATCATGAAAAGATTTTTGTGATGCTTGACGTTTTGATAATTGTATTCGGAATTGTACTGCTTTTGATAGGCATTGCAGGATGCTTTCTTCCTGTGTTGCCTGGGCCTCCGATTGCATATTTTTCATTATTGCTGCTTCAGTTGGGGCAGGGAAAGCCCTTTACTGCAGGATTTCTTATTGTTGTCGCACTTGTCGTGGCCCTTATAACCCTCATCGATTTTATTGTGCCGGCACTTGGCAGCAAAAAATGGGGAGGCAGCAGACCCGGAATGATCGGAGCATTCGTTGGGGTAATTGCCGGGCTATTCTTTTTTCCGCCAATTGGATTTTTGATTTTTCCGTTGCTGGGTTCTATGGTCGGCGAATTGCTCAATGGAAGGGATATAAATGCTGCATTCAAAGCTGCAACGGGAACATTGGCGGGATTGGTTTTTGGCAGTTTGCTTAAACTGGCCATGACACTTTACATTGCGTTTTACTTTTTTACCAACCTTTAATCCATGAGAATTTCTAACAAATACATACTGATTTTGGTGATATCAACTATGTGGGTTGGGCAGATTATGGCGCAGGAGGTCGAGCACAATTTTTTGGTTGGGCCTCAATATACAGATTGCGACAGCCTGGATTTTGAAGATATTAAAAAGGGAGAAGCGATTGAGATTATAAAGGCTTCGAAATTCAGATATACCCAAAATTTTAAGCTCACACGCAAACAGGGTCTGATGGGGGGCAATTTTTATTCGTGCGATAACCAAACCGGTTTCCTGATCATCATTTATGAAAATTTGGATTGTTTGTATTTTAACATATCAAAAGATGAATGGGAGGCCTTGATTACATCAAAAGACCCGGAAGGATATTATCTCGATCAAAGAGAAAAATGGCCATCAATATCAGAGTAATACTACATCTGCATACCATATAATAAAATAAGCCCACTAATTTTTATTTTTTAAAAATTCATAGTTTTGACCTTCTTGTGAAATGATTATGAATAAATAATTCCTTTTTAAAGGTGAGGATCGCTTTTAACATATTTTGTCTTTTGTTTTTTCTTTGCAGCTATGCGGTTTTCGGCAGCAACCAACCTGTTGGTTTTAGTCCGGATCGAAAGCTGACTACACTTACCATCGATCAATGGTCAGGCAAAGACGGACTTATATCAAATAATCTTACATCTGTTTTTCAGTCCTCTGGTCACTTTTTATGGATTACTTCTTTCAATGGAATAGATCGGTTCGATGGCGTTAAATTTAAACTTTACGACAAGACGCAAGTCCCAATCATCAGCTCCAATGCATTTTATAAAACATTTGAAGACAGCAAAGGCAACTTGTGGTTTTGTTCACAGAGTTCAGGTATTATCGCCATGAAAGACGGTCAGTTCAGTCAGGTTCTGCCGGTAGGGCGCAACTCACTTTCGGTAAGAACCATCGCAGAGGATCATGAAGGAAAGCTGTGGATTGCAACCAATAACGAAGGCATATACATCTACACAGATTCGGTCATGACCAAGCTTGATATAGGCGAATTTGATCTTTCACTCATCATGGATATCGCGATTGATCCCCTGGGAAAGGTTTATATCGCTACAAACGGGGAAGGATTGCTGATATATGATCATGGCACTGTCGATGCCATAACCACAGCTGAAGGATTAAATCACAACACGCTGAACAAGCTTTATATTGCCAGGGACAGTACGCTGTATATCGGCACACTTGATGGCATTTATTTTATAAATAATAAGGAAAGAGGGAGAATTCACGCTGCGGATGGACTGGAGATCAATGATATATTTGTTGACGATTATGAATCAATCTGGGCTGCAACCGAGAAAGGACTGTATAGAATCAATACAAGCTTACAACTGGTGGAAAGTCTTACCACTGACAACGGTCTTCCTTCGAGTCAGGTGTCGGGATTGGTTTTTGATCATGAAAATAGTCTTTGGCTATCCACGAAAAAGTCAGGTTTACTCAGACTCAGAGCGGGATTCTTTCAAAATATCCGGGTTGAGGACGGCCTGACTTCAGGTAATGTCAATATCATTGCAGAGCATGATGAGAAGTTATTCATCGGGTGCGATGATGGAAATGTAAGCATCTACCAAAATGGAAAGGTTCGTCCATTTCGCATTAATAATGAGCGATTCGATCTTGGCATCCGGGATTTTTGCTTTATTGATGATGAAGTTCTGATCGCCAGTTACAGGGGCTTGTTACGCAAGAGGGTGCATAAGGAAGATTTGATTGATCTGAACAAGTTTGGCGCAGGAAATGAAATCAGGCGAGTCATCCATGGGAAAGATGGAAATATCTGGCTGGCAACCAGGTCGTCGGGTGTGGTGCGACTGACTGATTTTGAAAAGGTAAAAATTTACAATTCTTCCAACCATCTCAAAGCCGATTATATTCTGGCTCTGGAACAAAATGAATCCGGAGATATCTACGTCGGCACCCACAGCGGGGGGATGAGTATCATCAGAAGGAATGGAAATGTAGAAAACTATAAAATTGAAGAGGGTAAATCGGGAATCCTTATTTTTAATATTGATATCATTAATGATAAATACTGCTGGGTTTCCACGAATATCGGTGTTTATAAGTTTGAAAATAATATGTTTTCAAAGGTCATTCTTGATGATAAAATATACGCCGAGACCATCTTCGATATTGTAGTTATTGATGATTTTGCCTGGTTGTCTTCAAACATTGGCCTGATCAGAATAAAAATGGCCGACCTTGAGTTGCATGTTGCCGGTAAAAGTGCAAAAGTACCGGGTAGGCTCTTAAATCGTTATGACGGGATGGCAACCCAGGAGTGCACAGGCGCAACGAGAATGAGCATTACTCGGGACGGGAAATTACTCGTGCCAACTTTATCTGCCGCCACCATCCTGGACCCGGCCGTTTTGCAATTCAATACTGAAATACCGGCGGTTTACATTACAGATTTCAAAGTGGATTTTAACCCTTTACCTTTCAACAACAGTGAAAGAATAGTGCTTGACCCGGGCAATGCGCGATATGAGTTTAGCTTTACCTCATTGAGTTTTATAGCGCCGCCAAAACTACAGTTTAAATATAAACTTCAAGGCATTGACAATGATTGGATTGATGCCGGCAATAATCGCGAGGTGGTTTACACCAACTTGCCAAAAGGAAATTATACGTTCAGCGTGAAGGCATCGAACAATGATGGCATCTGGAATGAAACCGGCGATTTCCTGAACTTCAGAATAAATCCCTATTTTTATGAGACAAAGCTGTTTTATTTAGGAGTTATGCTTCTGTTGGCACTCATAGTTTGGGGCATTATCATTTTGCGCGTTCGAAACATCGAAAAGGTAAATACCAAACTACGCAAGCTCAATGAAGAACTCGATAGGTTTGTTTATAGCGCTTCCCACGATTTACGGGCGCCGCTTTCATCCGTCCGGGGTCTCGTTGAAATTGCGAAGCTCGAAACCTCAATCGAAGCCAAACAGCAATGTCTTGATTTGATCGGTTCAAGCGTGCAAAAACTGGATGGATTTATCAACGATATCCTTGATTATTCAAGAAATCAGAGACTTGAGTTGAAGCCGGAAACCCTGATTCTGGAGGAAGAAGTCAAAGAAGCTCTGAAAGAGCTGAAATACCTCGATAAGGACAATAAAATTCAAATATTAATAGAAGGTGACGGGACTCACGATTTTGTGACGGATGGGCGAAGACTGAGTGTCATACTCAAAAATGTCATTTCGAATGCGATCAGGTACCACAATCTGAACCAGGAAAACCCTTTCATTAAAATCAGAATTGAAAACTCCGGCCACAGAGCATTGATCTCGGTTGATGATAACGGGATTGGAATTGATGAAGAGCACCTGCGAAATATTTTTAAAATGTTCTATCGCGCTGATGAAAGCAGTAAAGGATCAGGACTAGGGCTTTATATTGTCAAAGAAACCATTGAAAAAATGGGCGGTGAAATAAGTGTCCGTTCTACCGTGAATCAGGGCACTAACTTTACTTTGACCATCCCAAAAATCAACCTGACCCCGGCTGAGGGAATTACCTAGACCAAAGTGCTTTTTCAATCAGAATCCATTTTCCGGATTATTAACCGGTTCCGCCAAATTCTGCCTGCCTCAAAGAAAAATCTATTATATATCCCAAAAAACCTGATCTACTGCTATCTTTAAGTATTAAACACGAAAATAAAGATTCAATTAAACTAACGTTATTTGGTTATGTCACGAAGAAGAGAATTTATTAAGACCGGAAGCATGATTGCAGCAGGCAGCATGCTCCTGCCGGCCATGTCTTTTGCCGGTAAATTAAAAGCGGCCGGAAAAATGGAACCAGGCATTCAGATCTATTCGGTAAGAACGGAAATAGCAAAAGATTTTGCCGAAACCATGAAAAAAGTAGCCCAGATAGGATACAAGGTCATTGAAGGTTACGGGCTTGGACTCGACGGGCAATTCCTTGGTAAAATTTCACCAGCGGAATATAAAAAGGTAATCACGGACCTCGGAATGAAACTGGTTGCAACACATTGCAGCTACTTTACCCATGATCAGGCTTCACAGATGATCGATGCAGCGGGAGTGGCAGGAGTTGAGTTCCTGGTGATTCCGTACATCCCCGGCGATATCAGGAAAAATATTGACGGTTACAAGGCAGTGGCAGATAACCTGAATAAAATCGGGGAAAAATGCAAAGCTGCCGGAATCAAATTCGGCTATCACAACCATGCTTTTGAATTTGAAGTCATGGAGGGAAAAATTCCGCAGGAAGTATTGATTGAGGAAACTCAGGCAGATATGGTAACTTTTGAGGCAGACCTGTTCTGGTCTGTTAAAGGAAATTACGACCCCGTGAAATTGATAGAGAAATATCCCGGACGCATCAGCCTTGTTCATGTAAAAGATATGGACGAAGAAGGCAATGCGGCTACTGTCGGAAGCGGTAAGATCGATTTCAAATCAATTTTTAAAGCTGCTAAAAAATCAGGATTAGCGTATTATTTCATTGAAGATGAACGCACTGATGACCCGATTGCAAACATAAAGGCAGATTATGAATATATCGTAGCCCAGGATTTTGCGTAATTGAAACAGTAGAAATTTTTCATTGAGAAAAGCTGACAGAAAATGCGTTCTGTTAGCTTTTTTTATATCAATGAATCGGGGTCGATGGTGTTGGCATCGATGAGATTATTGAGAATTGCGAAAACTGTCAGCCCGGAAATTGATTTGATCCCCAGCTTCTCAGTTATATTTTTTCTGTGCGTAATGACTGTGTGAACACTGATAAAAAGCCTTTCTGCAATGTCTTTATTGGTTTTGCCATGGGCTATAAGCTTCAGTACATCGATTTCTCTCTCGGATAGGTTTGTGTTTGCTTTTTTACCTGAATTGTTAACAGCCGGTTCTAATTGACTGCTGATTATTTTTTCTATTCTTCCTACATCAGAATTGAGATAGAAGCAACAGGAACAGTGATCGTCACAGCCTGACAATTCATCCTGGTTTCTAACCAGGACAACCTTGATCTTATGCTTAGTTCTGAACTGATTAAGCTTGCTCTCGGCTTCAGGCTGATCGATGCCTGATTCCAAAATCAGCAGGACATCATCATATATTTGGTCGTTGCCAAATAAGCCATTCACATCATCCAACTTTAAAGCATCAAGGTTAAATTTATCGCTGATTATATATGCGAGACCTTCTCTGACAAGCGGCACTGAATGAACGATGATGACCTTGTTAGGCATGCTTTATTTCTTTTTCAATAGCCATCACTTTAGGCACCAGAATATTGTCTTCAATTCTGGCGTGGTCTGTCATGTCGCGCTCGAACTGAAATAGCTCAAAGAGGAATTCATTGCAAGCCCGGTCGCTGTAGCTTGGCTCCAGAAACTTGATGATGATATTTTTCAGATCAAACAGCTTTTCATCCACGTTGGTATGCTCTTTCTCAAACGCCTGAATTGAATAATTCCGGATCGAATCGGGAATGGGCCTGATTTTTTGATCGTAAATCTTCTGCAATTCCAGCACATAAGGAAATGTCTGAACCTCCTCGTCGTTGATGTGATCCAGCAGCTCCTCTTTATATTTATTGTAGAATGATTTAATCACCTTCAGGTCAGATGATCTGCTGCTTTTAACCAGGTTGTCGAGCAGTTGCTCAATTTTTGGAATGCTTGTTTTTATAAAATGCTGGTGGGATTTTTTAAGATAATCAACGATCAGCACACTGGAAAAAGAACGCAATTCCGTTTCCGGGAAATAATCATGATTGTTGAATGCATTGATGATAGCAAGAAAAAAATCCAGATCTATTTTCTTCTCCCGGCAGATTTCACCAACGGTTTTATCCTTAAATCCCAGCTTAATGCCAAACCGGTTCACCACAGGAAGCAACAGATAATTGCTGTGGATCATATCAGACATGCCGGTGTGCTTATCAAATAATGTCATACTCATGGTTTAGAGCGTTAAAGGTAATGGATTTGAGTGTAATCTGGAATCGTTCTAAATAAAAACAATTCAAACTCCCGGGTATTTATGATCAGAAATCGAATTTTAAACTGATAGGAGATCGGTCAGCTATAATTTCTATGAAAAAATGGTGATTTGCCAACGGAATGCCCACCGCCATTTGATTGAGAAATTTTTAAAACCTGCTTTTTTTAAAATTGCCACCAGTTCCTTTTTAGTGAATGCCCTCAAAACAGAAAGCGGCGCATCGTATTTCACCATTTCTGAATTAGAAAAGAGCTTTGTTAAGACTTTTATAGAATAGTAAGCAAACCAATGGCGATGCAGGTCATTGATCACAATGCCTATGTTTGCCTGTTTCCGAAGTTGCTTTAACAGTGCTATAAGATGGTCATTGGAAAAGTGATGAATAAAAAGCGTCGCTGTGATGATATCATATTTTTCAACCGAAAAAGCTTTGCTCAAGACATCGAAGCACTCAAAGCTGAGGTTTTGGTTATTACTGAAACGGTTCCGGCAGTAGTCAATGATATGCGGATTGGCATCAATACCGGTTATGTGTATTGGCACATTTCTTTTCTCAGCCCACAGCCATATCAGTTCCGACATCGCGCCGCCACCGCAACCGAGGTCTGCAACGGTTAGCGCCCTTTCGATGTTTAATCCGTTTCCAATCAATTTCCTGAAACCGTCAATAGTAACTGAATTTCCGCCAAGGAGCAGGTTGATGCGTTCAATTTCCTGTAGCGTTTGAGTTATGATCCCACCACTAATGGTGAAATCATCCATTATTTCAGGTGCATTGATTCTTTCTGTAAATGTCAATGGCGTGCTGATCAGTTGTGGTGAATTTGCATTAATGCGCCTTCGAGTGTTAGTCCGGGGCCAAAAGCAAAGCCAAGAATGCGTTTGTTTTGGTCTTCTGAAGATAAATGTTGCCAGATGTGTTTCAGAACAAAAAGCACGGTAGGCGAGGACATATTTCCGTATTCCTTTAGCACTGCTCTGCAATACCGGGTGTCTTCCGGTGTCAAATTCAGCTCAGCCTCTATCACATCCACAATTTTCTTTCCGCCCGGATGGATCGCGTAGTAATCGATTGGATCGGAATGCGCGTTTACCTCTTCGATTAATTTGTTGGAAAGCGCTTTGATACCACTCTGAATGACTTTTGGTACATATGCTGAAAGTTTCATTTCAAAACCAAAATCGCCAATTGCCCAGGCCATATCATCAGCGCTGTTATCATCCAAAGCACAAACAAATTTCTCAAGCGATAATGAGATACCGCGTTGGGGCGTGCCTTCTATCAGCACGGCGGCGGCGCCGTCCGAAAACAACGCATTTGCAAACAGATTGTCATCTGTATAAGCTTTTTGAAAATGAATGGTACAAAGTTCCACCGCAACCATTAAAACCTTTGCATGTTCGTCTGCCCTGCATATCGAATCGGCGAGTTTCAGTCCGTTCATGGCGGCATAGCACCCCATAAAATTCACGGAGGTTCTTTTTGTCGATGAGGGCAGGCCAAGCGTGCGAATCAGATCAATATCAAGGCCGGGCGCATACATGCCTGTGCAACTGATTGTAATCAGGTGCGTGATAGAAGCCGGGTCATAATCATGTATTTGTCTGACACACGAGGCAATGGCTTCATTTGCAAGCGAGAGCGCTTCTTTCTGATACACCTTCATCCTGTCGCTTGTCGTGGGGAATGGCTCCAGGTTTTCTGTATTGGGGAAAAAGCTATTTTCGCCGGAGTTGTTATAATCCGGAATGACCGAATGCCTTGTTTCGATGCTCGTGGCCTGATAGAGTGAATACAGTTTTAGTTCATGGCCGTTGACAAAGTTGTGGGCTTTAGCCATAAATCTGGCAATGTCCATTTGATTTGACCTGTACTTGGGTACGGCTGTGCCAATGGAATTGATGTATGCTTTCATTAGTTTGTTTGAATGTATAAATTGAAGTTCTTTAAATACCAATGATTAGAAAATCCACATTGTTGCATTTGCGCATTCCGTTTTCAGTTTTTCTGATGCCTGTTTTTCTGTTTGCCCTGAGCATAAGTGATAAACCTGCGCTGTTCAATATTGTTTGGGTGTTTCTTGTATTGCATCTTTTCATTTATCCTGCCAGCAACGGGTACAACAGTTATTTTGATAAGGATGAGCAGAGTATTGGTGGTTTGAAGCGTCCTCCGGCTGTATCGCGGGAATTATACATAGTTGCTCTTATTTTTGATTTGATCGGAATTCTCCTGGCATTTATGGTTAGCTGGGTTTTCGCAGTCATGGTTTTTATTTATGGAATGGTTTCAAAAGCCTACAGCCATCCCTCAGTCAGAATAAAAAAATATCCCTGGGGCAGTTGGTTTATTGCCGGATTATTCCAGGGATTTTTCACCTTTTGGATGGCCTATATTGGGATTAACCAAACAAGCCCGGATATCATCCTTCAACCATCCATATATTTACCAGCGGCCTTATCCACACTAATTTTGATGGGTTCTTACCCAATGACGCAGGTTTATCAGCACGAGGAAGACAGTAAAAGGGGAGATGTGACCTTGAGTTATCTTCTCGGTATTCGCGGCACCTTCGTTTTCACCGGGATGGTTTTTCTCATTGCCACCATTGGATTTTTCTTCTACTTCCGGTATTTCTATGACTTAAGGCTGTTTGTGTATTTTTTATTATTTGCTTCACCCATGCTGGTGTATTTCAATATCTGGTTTATGAAGGTGCTGAAAAATCCGGGCGAAGCGAATTTTTCGAATACGATGAGATTAAACATGATATCTTCTCTGGCTCTGAGCGCCTTTTTTGTGATGATGTTTTTCTATCACAATTACTTCGTTTGATCTGGTATGTGAAATTTGCCCCAATTTATATTAATCAAAAGGTTGACCGTGGGTTTGACGCATGAGTGCACCACCCAGCTGAGGACTTATTTTTGCCGCAGAAACCAGCATGCCCGACATATTGTAACTGCCAAATAATCCCTGGATTTTGCGCCCGGTCCATAAGCGCTGTTTGAAGTTTTTGGCCCAGGTGGCGGCGTATGTTTGCTCCATTTGTATTCTTGTAATTTTCCCGGTCAAAAACCCGGGAATTGCTTCTGATAATAATTTTGCTGATCGGATGGCAATGGCCATTCCGTTTCCGCATAATGGTGTGATCATGCCTGCTGCGTCGCCACCCATGAGAATATGGTCTTCAATCGGCGTTTTCGTTGCAAAGGATATTTCATTGATAACCAATGGTTTATCAAATATAAAATTCGCTTCATTAAAAATTTCACGGAGGTGTGGGTTTTGAAAAAGAATCTCCTTTTCCATGTCTGCAATATTTCCATATTGCCTCAGAAATGATCTTTTTCCAAGATAACAAAGGTTGGTGATGCCATTTTCCACCCGACTCATACCGCAATACCCGCCTGGAAAATTGTGCAATACGATCTCATCATCAGGATGATCGTACCGGATGTGGTACTTGACACCGATATATGGTGATTTCTCTTGCATAAAGGCCCTGCCCAACTGACGATCAAGGGATGATCTTTTGCCGTATGCGCCGATAACAACCCAGGCTCCCAGGTATTTATTTGGACTGGCAGAAACATTAAAGTGATCTTGAAAGAATTCAATATCTTCTACACTTGTGTTAAGGAGAAACACAACACCTGCTTCGCGGGCTTTTTCGTAAAGAAACAAATCAAAAGCATATCTGCTGATTCCAAAGCCGCCAAGATCCAGATCGAGTTTCAGTTCTCTTCCGGAGATGGATGTCAGCCTGAATTTGCTGATACGGGCAGGTGAGATGTCTGCAGGAAAAATATCCATTTTTTCCAGGAATGGAATGACCTCGTTGGAGACATATTCGCCACAAACGCGATGAAAAGGGTAGGACTTCTTCTCGATAACCAGAACGCTAAAGCCCTGACGGGCAAGCAGGTAAGATGATATCAATCCGTTTAAACCGCCACCTGCAATGATCACATCATAGCTTGAATCGGGGAGTTGTTTTGAGGGTGTCAAATTCCTTGGATTAAAATACTATTTTTTCTTAAAGTCGAGAGAGGCCGAATTAACACAATACCTCAAACCGGTAGGCCGGGGACCATCTTCGAATACATGGCCGAGGTGGCCGCCACATTTGGAGCACACAACTTCAAGTCGCATCATGCCAAGACTCCTATCTGGTACTTCGTCAATCGCATCTTTCTTAATCGGCTCATAAAAGCTCGGCCAGCCGGAGCCGGAGTTGTATTTGGTTTTAGAATCAAAAAGCTCATTGTTGCAGGCTGCACATACAAATACACCCTTTTCTTTAAAATCGTTGTATTTACCTGTAAAGGCGTATTCAGTCCCCTTTTTTCTTAATATGTAAAATTGCTCTTCGGAAAGGATCTTCTTCCACTCTTCTTCCGTTTTCTCTATTTCATATTTTTTGTGCTCACTCAACTCTTTTTCTTTTACCTGACATTTTGATTGGGTAACAAAAATCGTGGATAAGAAAACAAGAATAAAACTTCTGCGCATCATGTTTTTTTGTTTTTAAAACATTCGTTTGATGCCTAATGTTTTTTGAGAAGTTAAAAAATGAGCTCAAATATCAAATAAATTCCAATGATCCAAATATAAAAAATCAAGACCGTTTTGGTTACTGTCAATTGAGGTTTGGAATTTTTTCGTGATTTGATTTTTGGTGCTTGAAATATCCTTGACGTGCCTCTTTAAATTCTGGCCTGGAAGTTATACAAATCGAAATACCGCCCCTTGCTGGAGAGGAGCATTTCGTGATCTCCCGTCTCAACAATACGACCTTTCTCAATCACCAGTATCTGATTGGCTTTTCTGATGGTGCTCAGTCTGTGTGCTATAACAAAGGTGGTTCTGCCACGCATCAGCCGCGCAAGGCTTTCCTGAATGTAGGTTTCGCTTTCTGCATCGAGATTGGAGGTTGCTTCATCGAGGATAAGAATTTTTGGATTGGCCAACAGCGCGCGCGCTATGGCGATCCGCTGTCTTTGGCCCCCGGATAATTTAATGCCCCGCTCACCAATTAATGTGTCCAAACCCGCCTCAAATCTGTCTGTAAATTCCAGAACATGTGCTGATTTGGCCGCATCCATTAACTCACTTTCTGAGGCATTCAGCCTTGGGAAAAGGATATTTTCACGAATGCTGCCTTCAAATAAAAAATCATCCTGCAGCACCACGCCCAATTGACTGCGATAGCTCGAAAGTGCGACTTTGCTGAGATCAACGCCATCCACGGTGATGAGGCCTTGTGTTGGAGTGAGGAAGGAAGCGACAAGCCCGGCTATAGTTGTCTTGCCGGAACCGGAACTGCCAACCAGGGCCGTGACCGATCCGGGTTGCGCTTCAAAACTTATTTCATGCAATACATCGATACCTTTTTCATAGGAAAAAGTCACACTATCAAATTTGATATGCCCTTTGATACTTTCAATTTTGATTGTGCGCTCAGGCTGATCATCTTCCTTTTCAAGGTCGAGAATTTCCTGCATGCGATCGAGGCCTGCAAAGGCTTCGGTTATCTGGCTTCCTATATTCGACATTTGTACGATCGGCGCTATTAAAAAGCCCAGGTACAGGATAAAGGCAAAGAAATCACCTATTGTAAGTTTTGCATCGATGATCATATTGCCGCCCATGGCCATGATGCCTACCGTTGCCAGACCAAGCAGGAGTGTGGCAGCGCTGGTAACCAGGCTGGTCGAGACCAATGATTTTTTTACGTTTTTAAATAGTCTGTCCACGCCACCCTCAAAGGTTCTGATTTCGAATTCTTCGGCATTAAAGCCCTTGATCACGCGCACACCATTCAGCGACTCGGTAAGCCTTCCCGTTACTTCAGCATTGATCTGGCCACGCTTGCGGAAAATCGGCCTGATATAACCGAATGCTTTCAGTGAAATGGCGCCAAATATCAGGAGCGGCACCATCACATACAGCGTCATGATCGGGCTTATGCGAATGAGAAGTGCGAAGGCTACGATAGCTGTCAGCGCGCCGCCAAAAAGCTGAACTAGCCCGGTTCCGACCAGGTTGCGAACACCTTCCACATCGCTCATGATTCTGGAGACGAGCTCGCCGGATTTGCTGTTATCGAAAAACCGGATCGGCAGACGGATGATGTGTTTTTGAATTTTTGCCCGGAGCAGCGAAATCAGATGCTGAGCCTCTACGCTAAGAAGGTTTGTAAGGAAAAAGGATGAGACGGCCTGAACCGTGACGGCCAGGGCGACAACGATCAGCAGCCACTTAAACATTTGCATGTCGGAGTTGGCAATCACTTCGTCAATCAGGTATTTGCTCGACCCTGGAAGTACCAGACCTGCCAGCCTGTTGATAATGATTAAGACCAGACCAAGCAACAGCAGCCATTTTCGCGGCAGCAGGATTTCTTTGATGATGTATCTGAGATGGTTTTTTGAAGATTTTTTCTTATTCGTATTTGTCGTCATGCAATATTGAAATCAGGGTTATCAGGAACTAAAACACATATTCATGTTTTTAGTTTGCTGCATCGAGGCGCATTACCTCTATCCAAAAAGGAAAAATTCTCCGCCCATCAACTTGATAGAATGGGATTAGCTCTCCTTCGATGGCAGGCAGTTGTATATCATTCATTTCAATGACATCAGTATCTTCCTTTTTGTTCATGATTTGATGCGCGACGGTTTGTGTTTCAATCGTCATTTTGCCATTTGCCGGAACCGGTTTAATAAACTTTATTCTGAAATTATACCTGCCTTCCCTGATCGACACATTCCATTTTCCAAATATCTCTTCCTGGGCCCAGATTCCGCGGGCTCCATCCGCATCGTTCCTGTTGAGAATCGTTGGGTTTTCATTCGGCGAACCTATGACAATTCGCGGTGGATTCAATAAATTTTCTGATAGGACCAGTTCGCTGTACATCGAGGTCATCTCTTCCTTCATTTCCAGTGCGCGTTGCCTATGGATTTCAACGAGGTTTGATTGCTCATAAGGATCTTGTGAATAATCATAAAGCCCAAATTCTTCAATGGGCGCATTGTAATCTGCGTGTCCAACCAACCTGAAGTCTCCTTTCATAAGCGCCATGTTGTTGTACAGTTCGGGATACTTTCTGGTCCAGTAAAAGAAATGGGGCCTGCTTTCAAACCCATCCTTTTCGCCCTCTATAAGCGGGGTAAGGCTCACGCCATCAATGATTCTGTCGCCCGGAATTTGGACGCCACATAGTTCTGCTATGGTGGGAAATACATCGGTTACCGAGGCAGTTTCACTGATAGTCATAGGCTTTTTTGACAATGCCGGGTATTTCATAAAAAACGGGACACGGACACCACCTCGGAAGACGCTCGATTTGAGGCCCCGCATACCGGAATTGAAACGCTGTTGCTGAGGGCCATTGTCGGTCATGAAGATAACGATCGTATTTTCTGAAATACCAAACTCATTGAGTTTGTTCAACAGTTTACCAATATTGTCATCAATATTGTGTACCATCGCGTACACTTTCCGCGCATCCTCCTTATCCTTTTCGGTCATGGCAACAAACGGCCTGTTGTCATTTTCGAAGCCGGATGCCGGATCGATATCTTTGTAAATGTTGTAATACTTTTCCGGAACCTGCAGGGGAGTATGCGGTGCATTAAAAGACAGAAAGCAGAAAAACGACTTTTCATGGTTTTCTTCAATAAACCTGATGGCCTGATCAGCGAAAATATCTGAACAATAACCATGAAAAGCCATGGGTTTGCCGTTTTTCCATAATACCGGATCAAAATAGCTTCTTTCCCCTTTGAAATACGTGGTAATATCTCCAACCTGTCCCATACCCCCGGAAAGATGAATAACTGATTCATCAAATCCCTGATCACCTGGCCTGAAGGGGTAATTGTCACCTAGATGCCACTTGCCAAAAATGCCTGTTTTATAATTTACTGATTTCAGGATTTCGGCTAAGGTAACCTCGCTACCGGCCATCATCGCGCCACCGTTGTAGGTATCCCTTACGCCAGTGCGCAGACTGTATCGTCCGGTCATAAGCGAAGCCCTGGTGGTCGCACAAACCGGTGTGACATAAAACTGATCGAAGATGATGCTTTCGCGGGCCAGTTGATCCAGAACAGGAGTCTGAATATGAGGATTGCCATGAAAGCCCAGATCACCATATCCCTGGTCGTCAGTCATGATCAGTACGACGTTTGGCTGGGCCAGGCTGCTGAATGACGGCATAATTAAAATCGCAATCCATAAGTAAAGCCTTGCCGGAAAAGAGGGTGTTAAAATTATCATAGCGATTTGCACCTTTTCTGATTTATTGAAAAACACAACCCGGACAAATGACCGCCTCAGCAGCATGTATCTCGTTTTAAATCAATTCTACAATTCCTTTATGTAGATATTCCTGAACTGTACGAGGCTTGGCGGACTGACCCACTGGCCATCACGTTTTCCACCATGGTGTTGGAGGCCAATTCTGCCCTTTTCAGGTAATCCGGGAAGGTGTGCGCCATCCAGCACCAGTTGACCGTTGAGTTCGACCGTAAGGTATTCGCCTATGAGGGTTATCTTAAAAGTGTTCCATTCGCCAATGTTGTTGTCAGCGTTTACTTTAGGTGTCACGCCACGGCGTACGGCAGGAGGGTTGTTCTTATTCATTCTGTAACCATACACTTCACCTGAGCCGATTGGCCAGCACCAGATATTTGCCTGATCTCCACCCGGCATTCTATAGAGTATTCCGGAGTCAGAGTCCGGAACCTTAATCTTAATTTCCTTGCCGTTTTCATCAAGTTTGTGCAGGCCGCTTGGCAGGATGATGGGCACATTTTCATTTACCCATGGGGTTTCCTTGATTTTCCAGTCAACATAAAGCACGAAATCCCCATATTCCTTAGCCGACATTAGATTTTTATTTCCCAATGCTTCACTTTCTGCATCATAGTCGATAACGCCATCGATGATTTTCCAGTGACCGTTATCGCCAACCGGCACAATCCAGTCGGTAAAATCCGATCCGTTAAAAATAGATGTAAAGTCCTCCGGGGCCTGCTGGGCGCTGGTGTTTGTCCAAATAAATATAAGGGCAATCCATAAAAATACTGTCCGTTTCATGATAATTGATTTTTGTGTTATTGAAATCGATTTTTGAGTTTAGAAGAAAATGTTTCTGACTGATAATTTAGGGGAATAATTTAATTCATTCAAAATATTCCGGAAATAGATAAGTGCATAAGTTCATTATTTATTCATTGAAGACCCGGGCGAGCAGGTCAGTCCTGCTGAAGTACGATCCACGGCATTTAAAAATCATCCAGGATTAAAAAGAAAAGGAATTGAAATGCCATTGTTTTGTTTTATCATGCATAAGATCAGTAAAAAAGTAGTTTCTCAACAATTTTCGAAAATATGGCAATAGATTTAAAACCACTCATTGATCAATTAACAGGCGAACTGAATGACAACGCGTACAAGGCCTCTGATTCACTGGCGCGAATCGGCAATGAAGAAGTCGTCGAAAACATGATTCTCCTGCTCAGCCACCCCAATCCGGAGACACGTATTTTGGCGGCGCGTACCCTGGGATTATTAAGGGATAATCATCGCGCGTTGGAGCCATTACTTGAAGCCGTGGCAAATAAGGAAAATGGGCTGATAGCCGGAGATCTCCTCATGGCGTTGGATGGGTTTGATGTCAGCGATTGCTATGTTGAGCTGTTCAGGCATTATTTGTCAGGTTCGTTTAAGGTTTCGGCCATAGCCAAAGAATTGCTGGATTTCAAAGAGTTTGACATAACCCCACGGGTTATCAGAAAAGCCGAAAAGCATTGGAATCACTATGTAAACAATGTAAAAAAAGACGAGGTATTTGATCTGAAAAGGAAAGAGGTGGAAGCTATGCTCAACGATTTGAGGGATTTCTTATCCTGAAATATTGTTTCGCTGATTATTTAAATGATTCCAACAATGATTTTTATGAAAATTTATTTTTAGTCCCGCATTCAGGCAGAATTGGTAAGAGCAATGCATTGATTTTGCTAAATTCTTCAAGGGTTTATTTTCTAAAAAAAATTTAAAATCGTTACAAAACATTGCGGAGATCAAATCATATATAAGGTTGATTTTATTAGATTTAACTTAAACACTTTAATTAGTGATTTAAGTGTTGCAACTAAATACTACGCTTAAATTATGTGGGCTGATAACTTGATTTGAGCTAACGAGAGGTCTTACTTCAAAATCGAATTACCCATGAAAAAAAATACCTTGTTGAATAAAAATGTTTAGGTAATATGTAAAAATATTAAACAATATCCAGGTGGCATGGTTTCTAGAAATCATGCCCCCAAACAAACATACGCCAATGGAAATATCCTGGGACCAACATTTAGTATCGAAAGCATGCATTGAACTGCCGATCGATTACAAAATCGATTTGCCTGATCACCACCTCACTGAAACGCTTGAAACAGCGCACAGATACTGTGAAAAATTAACCTCTATTTACAGTAAGTCCTTTTTCATGGCGTCTGGTTTATTCTCTCTCGAAAAAAGAAAGGCCATCAGAGCGCTTTATGCATTCTGCCGCACAACCGACGACATCATTGATATTCAGGGAGTCAACGGAGAAGCCACACTGCTGGCCTGGCGTAAGCATGCATTGGGTTTTAGTCCGCGTGCGAATGATCCGGTTTCGATTGTTTGGGCGGCTACCAGGAAAAAGTTCAAAATTCCAAACAATTATGCAAAGCAACTGATTGATGGTGTGGAGAAGGATATTGTTGTCAAGCGTTATAAAACTTTCCCTGAACTTACAGATTATTGTTATGGAGTTGCTTCAACTGTCGGCTTGATGAGCATGCACATCATTGGATATAAAAACGAAAGTGCGAAGCGCTATGCGATCAAACTTGGCGTAGCACTTCAACTTACCAATATCCTGCGCGATATTGCTGAGGATTATTTGATGGGCAGGATATACCTGCCGCAAGACGAGATGAGACAGTTTGGAATAACTGAACGTCATCTCAAAGAAGGCATATTGGATGAGAAATGGTCTGCATTTATGCAATTCCAGATTGATCGGGCCAGGGCCATATACGCGGAATCAAAGCCTGGAATTGATCTGCTCGATGCATCCGGCAGGCTTGCAGTCGCAGCGGCTTCCGCTTTTTATGAGGGCATACTTTCCAAAATAGAAACCAAAAATTACGATGTTTTCTCAGGTCGGGCGTGTCTTGACAAATGGGAAAAAATCAAATTGTTGCCGGCATTATGGCTCAGGTATGGCTGGCCATCAAGATTTCGTAAATAAGATATAGAATAGTAAAAAATGACAAAAAAATCCAAGGAAATTATCGTAATTGGCG
Source organism: uncultured Roseivirgaceae bacterium (assembly GCA_964482185.1). GTDB lineage: Bacteria > Bacteroidota > Bacteroidia > Cytophagales > Cyclobacteriaceae > JAAUQL01. The sequence continues at coordinate 17,846 of CAYZWN010000012.1, read as the reverse complement.
CCGGATTCGGCGGATTATCTGCTGCAATCAGGTTGGCGGCATCGGGGCACAATGTTACCCTGTACGACAAGAGAGATAAACCCGGAGGCAGGGGATATCAATATGAAATTGATGGCTTTAAATTCGATGGTGGCCCTACAGTAATCACTGCGCCGTACATGTTTGATGAACTATTTGCCCTGGGCGGCAAAAAAAGGGAAGATTATTTCGATCTGATTGCACTCGACCCATTTTACCGGATTTTCAATGAAAATGGAGAAGCCTACAATTACTATAAAGATATTGAAAAAGCCAAGTCGGAAATTGCCCGCTTCAGTCCAAAAGATGTAGAAGGATTTCAAAAATTTGTCCACAGTACGGTTGAAGTTTTCAAGCGATTCCATCCTTACACCGAAAAGCCTTTCCTGAAGTTCAGCGATATGCTGAAAATCATGCCTGACATGATTAAAACGGGCACGTATCTGCCGATGTACCAATATGCTTCCAGATTTGTGAAGGATGATTTCATACGCAGGATTTGCTCATTCCATCCGTTGCTGGTTGGTGGCAATCCCTTCGATACCCCATCCATCTTCGGGCTCATTATCCAGTTTGAAAAGGAGTGGGGCGTACACTATGCTCGTGGTGGAACAGGCGCCATAGTCGCTGCCCTGGGCAAATTGTTTGAAGAAACCGGAGGAACGCTGCGATTGGGCACGGAGGTCTCAGAAATACTAATAGAAAGCGGTAAAGCCACGGGCATCCGTTTGGAAGACGGAAGTGTACAAAAAGCCGATGCTGTAGTTTCGAATGCAGATGTGGCATTTACGTACAAAAACATGATTTCTAAGAAAAACCGCCCCCGCAAGGTTGACTGGTATTTCGACAATCTGCAATACAGCAATTCGCTGGTTGTTATTTATTTCGGAACAAAAAGAAGATATCTCGACAGTAAACTCGCGCATCACAACATCATCCTTGGAAATCGATACAGAGGATTGCTTAAAGACATCTTCAAGGCAAAATCGCTTCCTGAGGATTTCTCGTTGTACCTGCACATGCCAACGATTACCGATGAAAGCATTGCTCCCGAGGGCTGCGAATCGTTTTACGTATTATCACTTGTACCGCACCTCGATGCGAATATCAACTGGAAAGAGATTGGCCCTGAGTATAACGATAAGATTCTATCATTTCTTCAGGAAAACTACCTGCCGAATTTGAAAAGCAACATCATCGCACAGCATAGCATCGACCCGATCCATTTTAAAAATACGCTCAACAGCCATAAGGGTGCGGCGTTTTCGGTGAAACCATCACTGATGCAGTCGGGCTGGATGCGTCCGCACAATAAATCATCATTTTTCGAAAATCTCTATTTTGCAGGAGCAGGCACACACCCAAGTGCAGGTGTGCCCGCTGTGATCGCCTCAGGCAAAATTGCCGCTGAGTTGATCGATCCTGAAGCAGGACGTATCCCGGAATCAGTGAAAGAGAGAAGAAGAAGCGCCATACTTGAACAATAATAGAACTAAATGACAACCCCGGAGCCAAAATATTTCAAACCTGGATTCAGGCAAAACATGAAGGAAAGCGAGGTTCAAAACCTTTCTGTAAAAGGCGCTATTCCGGAATGGCTTGAAGGCAGCCTGCTGCGCAATGGCCCCGGAATGGTACAGGCTGACATATCTATGCGCCATTGGTTCGACGGACTGGCCATGCTGCATAAGTTTACCATACGGGGAGGCCGGGTTGATTATATGAGCAGATATATCGATTGTGAGGCCTACAGGGCCACGAAAGAGACCGGCAAAATATGTTACTCGGATTTTGCCACTGATCCATGCCGGTCATTATTTAAAAAAGTCCAGACAGTTTTTCAATCGGATGCAAAAATCACTGACAGCGCCAAGGTGAATGTCGGTAAGATAGGGGATAAGGCCTTCGCGCTGGGCGAGCCTTTAATGCAAATTCAGTTTGACCCTGAAACACTGAAATCGCTGGGTGTTTTTCACTTTGGAGAAAATCCATCCAGCCGCATGACTACAGCCCATCCGCATGTCGACAAAAACGGAGAGGCATACAACCTTGTGGTTCAATATGGGCCTATAAATTACTATGTTATTTATTCCATAAGGGATGAGGTTAAAAAATTAGCCTCTGTTCCGGTTCGCGAACCCGGATATTTGCACAGCTTTGGCATGAGCGATCGCTATTTCATCATCGCGGAGTTTCCACTCGTTGTGCAGTCGCTTAAATTTGTATTCCGTCTTAGGCCTTTCATCGAGAACTTTAACTGGAAACCCCGAAACGGCGCCAGATTTATCATCATTGACCGGAAAACAGGCAAACATGTTGCTACGATAAAGAGCGAGGCGTTTTTCAGCTTTCATCATGTCAATGCATTTGAAGAAGGCGACCTGCTACATGTGGATTTGGCAGCCTACAAAGATGCCGACATCATTCAGCATTATTACATCAATAGGTTGTCCGGAAAAAATCTCAATCTGCCTCATGGCAGAATGGAACGCTTTACGCTTGATTTAAAGAATAAAAAGCTCAAAGAAAGAAAGTTGCTATCGGAAGCCTGCATTGAATTACCCAGCTATGACTATGCATATTATCATGGCCGGTCTGATTACCGGTACATTTACGGATGTGGCATCAATCCCGCAAGGGGTAATGAATTTTACAACCAAATAGTAAAAATTGATATAGAGACCGGCAAGCATGTTAATTGGTTTAAAGAAAACAATTTTCCCGGCGAGGCAGTATTTGTTCCGAAACCAGGAAGGATTGCGGAAGATGATGGTGTTTTGCTAAGTGTAGTGCTCGATGCCGATAGCGGTCACTCTTATTTGCTTGTTCTGGATGCAGGCACCATGAAAGAAATAGCACTGGCAACACTTCCACACGCCATCCTGTTTGGTTATCACGGCACATTTTTTAATAATTAAATAATTGAATATGAACATTATAATAATGATCTCCTTTTTCTTGTCGGGTTTCTGGTTCAACGGTCATCAGGAATCTGAATCCGGAAAGTCAAATAGCGGAGACATTCATGTGAAAATCACAGGAATCAAAAACTCAAAAGGCCAGGTAGGCATTCTGATATTTGTGGATAAAGATGGCTTTCCTTCTGATTGGAAAAAGGCATACAAGCAAGTATTGATTCCTGCAAAAGAGGGAGAAATGGAATATACTTTCGCCGATTTGCCAAATGGAAAGTATGCCCTGTCGGTGATGCACGACGAAAACAACAACAATAAGCTCGATACAAACATGTTTGGCGTGCCTAAAGAGGGCTATGGCGTTTCGAATAATATTATCGGCAATCTATCTGCCCCTAAATTTGCGGATGCCACCTTTAGTATCGGAACAGACAATTACAAATTAGAAATTAAACTCAAATATTGATGATCCGCCGGAATCGGTTTTTAAATAAGAATAATTGTCTGCTCATATCTCTGGTTTTGTTTTTTCAGATGATTACAGGCGGGGTGCATCATGCGCATGCTCAGGAAAACACCGGGTATATCAAGGGCACTGTTTACAAAGGTCAGTCTGCCGAGCCCTTAACTGATGTGACCATCATGGTCATTGAAGCTGGTCTTGTGACGGAAACCAATGAGGCCGGGCAATTTATGGCAGGCCCCTTACGCGGTGGAGTTTATACAGTGAAAACGCTGCATCTTGGATACGAAAATAAATTAATCGGGAATGTTGTTGTCAAAGCCGGAGAAATCATTCCTCTTGAAATCCGAATGATCACTACCACAAAAACGCTCGATGAATTGACTGTCTATGCCGATCCGTTTAAAAAAGGCATAGATGTGCCGGCTTCTATGCACAGCTTATTATCGACAGAAATCCAACGCAATCCCGGAGCCGATAATGATATTTCAAAGGTCATTCGCACCATGCCCGGCGTGACGACAATGTCTGCCTTCAGGAATGATCTGATCATCAGGGGCGGCGCTCCAAATGAAAACAGGTTTTTTCTGGACGAAATTGAAATACCGGTCATCAACCACCTGGTTACGCAGGGCTCTTCCGGTGGCGCATACTCCATCATCAACGCCCGGCAACTACGCGAAGTGGACTACATGAGTTCCGCCTTTCCGGCAAATCGCGGTAATGCTTTGAGTTCGGTTTTTGACTTCAGAATGCGGGACGGAAACATGGATAGCCTCAGCACTTCCTTGTGGCTCGGTGGTACGGAAGCCGGCGCATCCCTGGAAGGGCCTCTTGGAGAAAATGTGAATTTTATGCTGACAGCGAGAAGATCATACAGACAGTATGTGCTTCAAATGCTCAACTTTGCCTTTTTGCCTGTTTACAATGATGTTACAGGTAAACTGAATTTCAGGCTCGGAGCAAAAAGTACTTTGTCCCTGCTGGGAATAGGCGCATTGGACAAGTTCAAGTTAAACGAAGACGTGGGCAATGATGAAGTCCAGTTGTATTTGCTCGACAACCTTCCGACCAGCGATCAGTCAAATTATACGGTTGGAGCAGTGTACAGATACTACTCAAATAACTCAACGCTTACCCTTGTTGGAAGCAGAAGCGGGCTGGTAAACAAAGCTGAAAAATACAGGCAAAACGATCCGTCCTCAGAGGATAATCTATTGCTGAAATATAACTCCGGAGAGTATTCCAACAGGCTCAGGGCCGAATATGCTTATTCCACGCCAACCTTCAGAATTATGGCCGGTACCAGTCTGGATGATATGTTTGGGAATTATGATGTCTTTACAAAGTTTTACAATCCCTATGGCCCTGTAAACGTGGATTATTTGTCAAACATTCGTTTGCAACAGTACAGTTTTTACAGTCAAATGAATATTGGCATGTGGGATAATCGGGTAAATCTGACGCTTGGCGGTCGCACGGATGCAAGCAACTACAACGAAAGCATGCAAAACCCACTCGATCAGCTTTCTGGCAGGGCAAACCTTGATATAGCGATTACAAATCGCGCATCCCTCAATTTTGGTGTGGCAAATTACTACCAGTTGCCTCCTATGATGACGCTGAGTTATCAGAATTCCGGTGAGCTTGACAACAAAGATATTGCCCGGTATCTTCAAAGCATACACTACGTGGCGGGTTTGAAGTTGGAGAGCAAATTCGCGAGCAAACTGAGTTTGGAAGGGTTTTACAAAAGATATCCAGGATATATGATGTCGCTGCGTGACAGCATAAGTCTTGCGCACCAGCCTGTTGACTTCGGGGTATATGGCAATTATCCGGTTGATTTTACCTCTGATGGCCGGGCATATGGTTTCGAATTGTTTTATCAGCAGCGATTGTTTCGCGGATATTACGGCATGTTAGCCTATACCCTGAGTTGGAGCGAATACAAAGACAGACTGGGAAATTTCGTGCCATCGACATGGGATGCACGGCATATTGTAAATATGACGGTTGGGAAACGCTTTGGAGAAAAGTGGGAAGTTGGCCTCAACTGGCGCATGCAATCCGCATTTCCATACACACCTTTCGATATGGAATTATCATCAATGCGACCGGTTTGGGATGTCAATTACCAGGGAATCAGAGATGTGAATTTGCTCAACACCGAACGTGGAAAAGCGACAAACATCATCAGCGCAAGGGTTGACAGGATTTACAAATTTCCCAGGTGGACACTAAACGTATTCCTGGATTTGGAGAATATCACCGCCGATACAGACAGCCAGCAGGCAGTAATTCTCGACAGGATGAAAGATGAAAATGGAAATTTTACTCAAAATGGCATCGTGCTGAATCCCGATGCCCCTTACGAACAGCAGCAGTATCAACTCAAAGGAATTCAAAACGCACAGGGAGCCTTCATTCCCACCTTTGGCTTTATCGTTTCGTTTTAATCCATCGCGCCTCTTAGCAATACTTTTGTCAATATCGCTATCCAATCACGCGCTACGCGAGTGATTGATCAACTTCTGCCACCGCGGCCTGTCCCCTGACAGACCACCACCTTCCGGGGCTAGCCCATAAAGGAAAACAAGGATGATTTTTAGACCTTATCCATTATTCCAGAGGTATATTTTGGTTCTTTTCGAGTATCTTACCAACAAATCAGTATTTGTATTTATAACCTCATATAACACTAATTATGAAAATCAATAAGAAAACAATGGCAATGAATATGGCGGCATTACTTTTGATCGTATCGCCAATTTTTGCACAAAAGCCCAATACACTTTCAAAACAGGAAAAGAATGATGGCTGGGTATTACTCTTCAATGGTAAAAATTTTGACGGATGGAGGCAATGCAATGGCACAGCCATGCCGGCAAACTGGGCAATAGAAGACCAGGCCATGAAAGTGTTTTTAGGAGAAGGAAAAAAAGAAGGCCAGGGCGCCGGAGGTGACATCCTTTATGCACCTAAAAAGTTTAAGGATTTCGAATTGTCGATTGATTGGAAAACCAGTCCCAAGGGAAATTCGGGCATTTTCTATTATGTACAGGAAGTGCCGGGCAAGCCGATTTATTTTGCTGCACCTGAGGTACAGGTGCTGGACAACAAAGATGCTTCGGATAATAAGATCGACAGCCACCTCGCCGGTTCACTATATGATATGGTTGCCGCGGATCCTGCAGCAGTAAACCCTGCCGGTGAATGGAATAATGTTGTGATTCGGATTAAAGACGGCAAAGCAAGCCACACAATGAATGGCAAACTGGTCGTAGAATATACCCTTTGGACACCTGAATGGGATGAACTTATTCAGAATAGTAAGTTTAAAAATTTTCAGGGATTCACTGATGGGATTGCCAGAGAAGGCTACATTGGGCTACAGGATCATGGATATGCCATCTGGTTTAGAAACATAAAAATTCGGGAGTTGTAATTCATTTATTCCGCAGCACGCATCCTTCATTCTGAAGTGATGCGTTTTTTTTATTAGTATATTAAACAAATGATTAAATAATTTGATTAAAATGATTTAATTCATTTTCTTTGCCTGGTACTTATCGTAGGACTGTCTTTCAAAAATCAAACAATCAGAGTCAATGGAGCAGACAACAGAAGAAAAAATAAAGAATGCCGCCCGGATCGTGTTTCATAAAAAAGGCTACGCTGCGGCTCGAACGCGTGATATTGCTGAGGAAGCCGGCATTAATCTGGCTCTGCTGAATTACTATTTCAGGAGCAAGGAAAAGTTGTTCGAAATCATCATGCAGGAGACATTGCTTGGTTTTTTCTCTTCCATGAAAGTTGTTTTCAATGATGCAAATTCTTCATTGGATCAAAAATTAGAAACCATTTCCAATGGATATATTGATATGCTGACGCAAAATCCTGAAATCGTAATTTTTATTTTTCATGAATTGCATAACAATCCGAAGCCATTTTTTCAACAACTCAATATCAGGGAGACCTTAACTGACTCTGTTTTTATTAAGCAGTTTTCAGAATTTGTCGGCAAAACGCATCATGACGAAAAACATGCGATGCACATTATTGCAAATTTGATGGGAATGATCGTTTTCCCATTTATGAGCAGTCCGATGCTAAAAGAAATTTTTGGATTGAACAATGATGAATTCATTGATCTGATGAACGAACGCAGGCAGCTTATTCCGCAATGGATAAAAACCATGATCTACCCGGCATAAAAAACTTACCTGGATGTTAAATACTTAATTTAATCAAATGATAAGATCAGCCATTAGATTCGCAATTACTCTCCAGATAATGGCCATTGCAGGCATTACTTCCGCGCTATCCACAGAAGCCTCCGACAGCCTTACTCTTGATTCATGCTATGCCATGGCCTTGCGCAATTATCCGCTGGTGAAGCAATATGAACTGATCGAAAAAGCGGAAGCGTACAATTTGAGCAATGCCAACAAAGCATATTTGCCGCAACTGGATATCACCGGTATCGGGGCATATATCTTTAAAGGCTTACCAACCATCACATTGCCGGGTTCGGAACCCCAGGACGAAACAAAAGCCGCATTTATTGGAATTGGACAGCTTAACCAGGTAATCTGGGATGGAGGCGCCACGAAAACGCAAAAAGACATGATACGAGCGGGTACCGAACTGGAAAAAGCAAACCTTGATGCATCTGTTTACGCCCTCAACGAACGCATCAACCAGATATATTTTGGTATTCTGCTCATTGATGAACAATTGAAACAACTGGATTTGCAGAGCAATATGCTCAACAAAAATTTGAAGCGGATACAGCTTTCAAAAATCAATGGCCTTGCCTATCAGACCGATGTAGATGAATTGAAGGCTGAATTATTAAAGCTCGATCAAAGAAAAATTGAATATGCATTCACAAGAAAGGGTTTTATTCAAATGCTTTCATTTTTTATTGGCGTAGATCTGAATGATCGCACCGCCTTTAAAATTCCTGAAATTGAGTTGGCCGGTTTGTCACAAATGGCTATAAAAAGACCGGAACTGTCCATTTATGCATCTCAGAGAAAACTCGAGGAGCAGCGCGCGGGGATGGATAAAGTCAGCCTCATGCCAAAATTTGGGCTGCTGGGTGCCGGTATTCTGGTCACGCCCGGAATCAGTTTCGCCGCCAGCGAGGTATCTTCCCTGGCGATTGGAGGATTGAGTGTTTCATGGGGTTTGAGCGGTTTATACAAATCAGGAAATAACAGGCAGCTAAGTCAGTTGAAGCTGATGCGGATTTCAAATGAACAGGAGGCTTTTCTATTCAATACAAATCTGCAGCTAACCGACCAGTCTGCGAATGTGGATAAGTTTTCGGCTTTATTAAGGAATGATCATGAAATGGTGCAACTCCGCTCAAAAATCCGGCAGGCCTACCAGGTAAAATATGAAAATGGCATGTGTGCGCTGAATGACCTGCTTATGGCTGCTGACAAAGAATCGGAAGCGCGTGCGGGCGAAGCCATGCACAGGATTCAATGGATTATGAGCAAGGTTGAACAAAAGACAACAAGTGGAAACTAAATCATCAAAAATATGTCAACATTAAAAAGAATCGCTACACTAATCGTTCTGTCGGTTTCGATCTTTTCTTGTTCGGATCACAGCACGCAATATGATGCAAGCGGCACTTTCGAAGCGGTAGAAACCCTCGTTTCGGCTGAGGTTTCTGGAAAATTGATGCTTTTTTCTGTAAAGGAGGGTGATCCGCTGAAAGCAGGGCAGGAGACGGGCTACATCGACAGCACGCAGTTGTATTTGCAAAAACTCCAGTTGGAGCAAAGCATGAAAGCCATCCTTGCGGGCAGGCCGGCTATCAATACACAATTGGAAGCTCTGAAAAAGGAGCTCGGCAACGCCATAAGCGATCGTGACCGGATCGCCAATCTCGTAGCCGGTGACGTTGCATCTCAAAAACAGCTCGATGATGCCGAAACAAGGATTGCCGTTTTGCGATCCCGGATTGCGGCGCAGGAAAGTTCCCTTAAAACAACCACGCTGAATCTGAACGAGCAGGCTGAAACCATTGCCATACAACTCCGGCAGGTTGAGGATCAGCTTGACAAATGCAAAATGATCAACCCGGTTAACGGTACTGTTTTGGTTTCTTATGCGAATCCATTTGAAATGGTTGCGGCAGGAAGGCCACTGTATAAAATTGCCGACTTGTCAGAGCTCACGCTGCGCGCTTATATTACGGGTAATCAGTTGCCGGATGTCATGATCAACCAGGAAGTGGATGTGCTGACTGATGACGGGCAAGGCGGTTTCAGAGCAGGCAAAGGGGTGGTGACCTGGATAAGTGACAAAGCCGAATTCACTCCGAAAACCATTCAGACAAAAGACGAGCGCGCCAATCTGGTGTATGCCATTAAAGTGCGTGTTCGGAACGAAGGGCAGTATAAAATTGGAATGTACGGTGAAGTAAAATTTTAGCGGCATGAAAACTGTTCAGGTGCATCAACTGGTAAAAACCTATAATCCCGGTAATGTGACAGCGGTGGATCAGGTGAGCTTTGAGGTGGAAGAAGGCGAGCTTTTTGGACTGATAGGACCGGATGGTGCCGGTAAAACAAGTATTTTTCGAATCCTCACAACGCTATTGCTGCCCGATGGAGGTTCAGCAAGCATTAATGGCCTGGATGTAGTAAAGGATTACAAAATGATCCGGAACAGGATTGGTTACATGCCGGGCAGATTTTCTCTTTACCAGGATTTGTCTGTTGAAGAAAATCTCGAATTCTTCGCAACAGTTTTCAATACAACAATCAAAGCAAATTATGACCTGATCAGGGACATTTATATTCAAATAGAACCTTTCAAGAAACGCCGCGCCGGCAAATTATCCGGGGGTATGAAGCAAAAACTCGCCTTGTGCTGCGCGCTGATTCACAGGCCGGATGTGCTGGTTCTGGACGAACCAACAACCGGGGTAGATGCTGTATCGAGAAAAGAATTCTGGGAAATGCTTAAAAAATTGAAAAGTGAAGGCATTACAATTCTGGTATCCACACCATACATGGACGAAGCGACACTTTGTGAGCGCATCGCCCTAATCCAGGCTGGTAAATTGCTTTCCATTAACGCACCACAGGAAATCATCAGGCAATATCCGGATACATTGTACGCAATCAAAGGCAATAACATGGGCGCTTTACTTCATGATCTTCGTAATCTTTCGTGGGTCAGGGATGCTTTTGCATTCGGGGAATTTCATCACATAACATTTTTGAATGATCATGTGCCGGAAATGCAGCAACAACTATTGGAGTTTTTAGCTAAAAAGGAGCATATAAATCTGAAAATCAATAAGATAACTCCGACGGTTGAGGATTGCTTTATCAAACTCATGCAATAACATGGATCAAGTAGTAATTTCTGCCGGCAAACTGACCAAACGCTTTGGCGATTTCACGGCCGTCAATGCCATAACCTTTGATGTTCGGGCGGGGGAGATATTCGGATTTCTCGGAGCAAACGGCGCGGGCAAAACCACAGCCATGCGTATGCTTTGCGGATTGCTCCAACCAACCGCCGGGGAGGCGATGGTAGCAGGATTTGATATTTATAAGCAAACCGAAAAAATCAAGAGAAACATCGGCTATATGAGCCAGAAGTTTTCGCTTTATGAAGACCTGACCGTCCTGGAAAATATACGGTTTTTCGGAGGCATCTACGGAATGAAGGGTAGAGACATCAGGAATAAAAGCGAAGAACTGATAAAAGTTCTCGGAATGGAGAAGGAATCCAAAATGCTCGTCAGGTCATTGCCGCTTGGCTGGAAGCAAAAACTTGCTTTTTCGGTCTCCATTTTTCATGAACCTAAAATTGTATTCCTCGATGAGCCAACCGGCGGTGTCGATCCTTTAACGCGCAGACAGTTCTGGGATCTGATATATGATGCTGCCGCCAGAAATATCACAGTTTTCGTAACTACACACTATATGGATGAGGCAGAATACTGTAACAGGGTGTGCATGATGGTGGATGGAGAAATCAAAGCCCTCGAAGCGCCTGATAAATTAAAGCAAAATTACCAGGCAGAAACCATGGATGAGGTTTTTTATGAATTGGCCAGAGGTGCTCAAAGAACAGGGGATTGATATGAAACAGTTTTTTTCATTCATAAAAAAGGAATTTTACCACGTTTTCCGGGACAAGAAATCGCTCTTGCTGCTTTTTGGAATGCCCATAGCTCAGATATTGCTTTTTGGCTTTGCGCTGACCAATGAAATAAAAAATTCAAAAATTGTGGTGTGCGATCTGGCAAAAGATGTCGGATCGCAACAAATAATCGGTAAACTGGCGGTGAGCAGCAATTTCGACCTCCTTAAAACTATTGAGCGCTATGATCTGATAGATGATGTTTTTAAAGAAGGAAACATCAAACTGGTTATTGTGTTTCCCGCTAATTTTTATCATGACCTCTCGCATGCCAACAAAGCACAGATACAGATCATTGCCGATGCTTCTGACCCCAATACAGCCACTACGCTGACAAACTACGCGAGCGCTATAGTTCTGGACTACCAACAATCCCTGATAAAAAATTCAGCATTGCCGATGCAAATTGCTGTGGAAACCAGGATGCTTTACAATCCTGAACTCAAGGGCGCGACCAACTTTGTGCCCGGCGTCATGGCGCTGGTGCTTTTATTGGTCTGCGTATTAATGACCTCTGTTTCCATTGTGCGGGAAAAGGAGTTGGGTACGATGGAGGTGTTGCTCGTGTCGCCATTCAGTCCCATCATGGTGGTGATTTCCAAAGCCATTCCATACCTGGCGCTTTCGCTGGTCAATCTCGCTATCATATTGATATTAAGTGTTTTTTTGCTCGAAATGCCCATCAATGGCAGCATCGTTTTGCTGGTACTGGAAAGTACTTTGCTGATCATTACTGCACTTTCGCTTGGTCTGATGATATCAAACGTTACCAATTCGCAGCAGGCGGCCATGATTATGTCGCTACTGGGTATGTTGTTGCCCACGATGATCTTTACAGGATTTTTATTTCCATTGGAAAGCATGCCGCGCCTTTTGCAATGGATAGCCAACATTGTACCCTCGAAGTGGTACTACATTATAGTAAAATCAATCATGATCAAAGGACTCGGAATTTCCGCAATATGGAAAGAGACACTCATCCTGCTGGGCATGACGGTATTTTTTCTGTTTGTCAGCATCAGCAGGTTTAAAATCAGACTACAATGAAAACGCTGCACCATTTATTGCAAAAGGAATTCAGGCAGATTTTTCGCAACAAGATAATCTTTGGAATGATACTGGCCATGCCGGTCATACAGCTTATTATCATTCCTATGGCAGCCGATTACGAAATTAAAAATATAAATATCGCCATAATCGACCACGACAGGTCTGTTTTTTCTCAACGTCTCATTCAGTCCATCACGGCATCGGGATATTTCCGTCTGGCACACTTTGGCAATTCCTATCCGGAGGCTTTTCGATCTATCGAAAATGACCAGGCAGATTTGATCCTTGAGATTCCGGTAGATTTTGAAAAATCGCTTTACCGTGAAAACAGCTCGCAATTGCTGGTCTCGGTCAATGCCATTAATGGGGCAAAAGCTGCAATTGGCGGGAACTATCTCAACCGGATCATCGCTTCTTTCAACAGGGATATCAGAATGCAGAATCCTGCTTTATCAAGATTTCCGGGTGCGCCTGCCATTGACATTATTACTTCAAACTGGTTTAATTATTTACTTAATTACCAGTCTTTTATGGTTCCTGGTATTTTGGCACTTTTAGTAACCATGATAGGTGTTTACATGACGGCACTCAATATTGTTAAAGAAAAAGAGGCGGGTACGATCGAACAAATCAACGTGACACCAATAAAAAAGCACCACTTTATCCTCGGCAAGATGATACCATTCTGGGTGATTGGCATTTTTATGTTTAGCATTGGATTGCTGGTTGTTGCCCGAATTGTTTACGGAATCATACCCGAAGGCAGTTTGTTGCTGCTCTATGGTTTTCTGTCAGTTTATCTGATTGCTGTATTAGGCCTGGGTTTGTTGATATCAACCTATTCCAACACGCAGCAGCAGGCCATGTCACTGGCATTTTTTGTAATCATGATTGCCATCCTGATGAGCGGCTTGTTTACATCCATAGAAAGTATGCCTCTTTGGGCACAATGGATCGCCCGCGTCAACCCGATTACCTATTTTATTGAAGTCATCAGAATGGTTATCATGAAAGGCAGCGGGTTCAGCGATATCAAAAATCATTTTATCATTATAGCGGCCTTTGGAGTAGTCTTTAATACCTGGGCAGTAATGAATTATAAAAAAACCAGTTGATCCGGAAATTTCGGGTAATGAATTGGTTATAAAAAGTGATTAAGAGGCTATTTCCTGGGGCACTTTTTGCAATGCCGGGTTTTCTTTTTCCTGTACTTCTCGCAGCATTTTTTGAATACGCACTGATCATCGCCCATGAAGCGATCCTCCATTTTACTTAAAAAATCGTGCGAATTCTCAATTTCCCAATACTGCTCCAATACTCTTATTATTTAGACTAATTATAAATAATCGCAAATATGTAACCGGAATTGTGTAAAAACAATGTTTAAAATCAGTTTTTTGAAAAATTATGAATGATCCTTTAAGAGATATTCATATTGTCTGGAATTTGTTTCAGGATATGGCTGGCCTCTGTTACGAGTTCATTTTTTAGATTGAGGATTTCTATGGTAGTATCAAGTTTTTAAACGAGTGCCCGAAATATTTTTTTTTATACTGAGATGACAATTATTCAATAAAAATTTCAGAACTTATTTTTTTTACTACAGATGATATTTAATCATGAATGATCAGCTTTTTTCGCAATCTCGCAGGAGGTTCTTACACACAGCAACAGTAAGCGCAGTAGCCGCACCCTTTTTCTTAAATTCCTGCAAACAGGATGATGGTATTCTTCAACATGCCTGCATTGGTGTGGGAGGTATGGGTTGGGGAGACCTCCAGCAATTCATTAAGCATCCAAAGGTGGAGATTGTTGCCCTTTGCGATGTTGATGAGGAGCGTTTAAAAAAAGCTTCTGAGCTTGTTCCTGAAGCGCGACTCTATACCGATTGGCGCGAGCTTTTGCAAAAAGAAGGTAAACATCTCGAATCCGTTAACGTGACAGTGCCGGATCATAATCACTTTGCCATTGCCTGGCAGGCTATTCAACAGGGTAAACATGTATTTTGTCAGAAGCCAATGTGCCACGATGTCGCGGAGGTCCGCCTGCTTACCAGGGCATCAGTTAAAAAGCGCGTGATCACACAACTCGGCACACAGCATGCCTCATCACCAAATGACCGGGCAGGCGTTCAATTGATCAGGGAAGGTGCGATTGGAAAAGTGAAGCATGTTTACCTGTGTTCAAATCGCCCAAGCGCAGTGCAGTACAGGCTTGAAGGGCCACGCCCGCAACATAGCCAGTCGCCGCCCTCCACACTACACTGGGATCTTTGGTTAGGCACTGCACCGGCGCGTTCGTATGCGCCGGATATTTATCATCCCATGATCTGGCGATCCTGGTTGGATTTTGGTACCGGCTGGTCCGGCGACATTGGCTGCCATATCTTCGATGCCGTCTGGAAGGGCCTGAGCTTGAAGCCCCCGAAGTCCGTAATTGCTGAAGTTCAGGAATCCTGGAAAATCTCATCCGAACGAAAAGCTGACACATGGCCGCAAAGCAACCACATTTCATGGATATTTCCCGGAAATGATTTAACGGAATCTTCTGATCTCCCTCTCGAGTGGTTTGACGGTGAGTTTTACCCGCCACAGGAAGTGATGGATTTGTTCCCCGGGAAAAATTACCCTGCAGAATCAGCGATGCTGGTCGGTACAGAAGGCGCCCTGCTCATCGTTCATGGCGGTAGACTGGCCCTTTTACCACAGGAAAAGTTTGTGAACTATAATATGCCGAAGTTCGAGGAGCGCAACCACTACCATCACTTTGTGGATGCCTGCCTTGGTGGCGAGAAAACTGAGTCACATTTTGCCCAGACCGGCCCTATGACTGAGGCGATTTTATTGGGCACAGTTGCGATACAATTTCCTGACATTTTATTAGAATGGGATGACAAAAATTTAAAATTTCCCAATTATCCCGAAGCAGATAAACTTCTTCAACGCAAATACCGGGACGGTTGGAATGTCGCAGGATTTTAATATTTGGTTGGCAATTAAATTCTTTTTGTTGCATCCGAAATCGTGTTTCATTGATTCGGTACCCATTTCAGGATATGACCGGCAACAGCTACGATTTCGTCTTCCTGGTTTTTTATCACGATTTCCGAATATGATCGTTTGGCTTCCAGATCATATTTTGCTATTGTGTAGCTGACTTTAATTATATCATCAATAAAAACTGGTTTGATAAACCTGATCCGGTCGTAACCCAGAGAAACCGGTGTGCTGTCATTGTCGGGGCTTTCATATTCATCAATGATCATGGATGAAGCGCGTGACATATATGCGACAAGCAAGGCACCATGGGCGATGATTTTTCCATATTTTGAATTTTTCATAAAGGCATCGTCCACATGGTTGGGTGAGAAATCTCCTGATATCTCAGCAAATCTTGCAATGTCCTTTCTTGTAACAGTTATGGCAAATTGCACCCTGGAACCTTGCTCAAATGGTGGCTTTTTATTTTTATTTTCCATTGAAGGATAGTTATCGATAGATCATCAACGCTGCTGGATTACTTTTTTCACATTCTTAGAAGCATCAAGCATAGTGGTAATCCAATAATCCTGCTGACGGTCTTTCAGATATTGCAAAATGGAATTTATTTATCTATTACTTCCAGCACCCAGACATACCTGGATAGCTCTTTTACGCTTTTAGGTATCCTGATCTCAACACCGGCAGATGTTTTTGTCCACGATATTTTCCTGGAATTTCCAAGCATTTTTACCCTGGCCGAAGCGGCGAAGGGCATTTCGGTAATCGTGAGAGGCGATTCGGGAAAGTCAAACAAATAAATGAATTTCCGAGCCCCGCCCTTGCTTTGGGCAAACCTGATTCGAGCTCCCTGACTATAAGTGGAATACATACGGGTATTATAAATGGCCTCACCGTTGGTTTCCATCCATTGGCCTATTTGATCCATTCTGTTGTAGGCGGCACTGTCTAGTCTTCCTTGTGCATCTGGCCCCACATTGAGCAGGAAATTACCTCCTTTGCTCACGATATCACACAATTTTTCAATCAGCTCATCAGCAGGCTTATACACGTCATTGGGTACGTGACTCCAGCTTCCAGCCATGGTCATGCAGGTTTCCCAGGGATAGGGGAGGCCTTCATCAGGAATGTGTTGTTCGGGCGTCAGGTAATTCTGATGAATTCCGGGTACGGCCCGGTCCACCACAATCAGGCCGGGTTCTTTCTTTCTCACTTCGCTTACAAGCCGCGGCATATCAATATCCTGGCTCTGAGGATTTCGCGCATAACGACTGCCATCATACACCTCGAGCAGGTTTTCCCGTACTTCCTCATCAGACTTTGGGCGAACCCATCCGCCATCGAGCCAAAGAATGTCCAGCTTGCCATAGTCTTCGACCAATTCATTCAACTGATTATGGGTAAATTCTACAAACCGATTCCAGCGCTCGGGATATTTTGCAATAGAATAGTTGGGGTTGCGGTCAGCCGGAGGAAAATGGGGCCACCAGTAGTCATCGCTGTGCCAGTCAGGCTTGGAAAAATAGGCGCCAATCCAGAAATTCTCTTTTCTGAATGCATTGAATAATTCTTTTGCCACATCGCTTCGGGCATGTGTCGAAAACGGAACTTCTGGCGATGTGATCTTATAATCTGTAAATTTTGAATCATACATGCAAAAGCCATCATGATGTTTGGTGGTAAACACAACATATTTCATACCCGCATTCTTTGCGGCCTGTGCCCATTTTTCGGGGTTAAATTCTGCCGGATTAAAGGTTTCCGGAAGTGCTTCATACTTTTTGAGGTATTCCGAATAATTGTCTGCAATGCCTTGCTTGCGCGCCCAGGCAGCCCATCCGACATCTTCCGGACAAATACTCCAACTCTCGACAATGCCCCATTGGCTGTACGGCCCCCAGTGGATGAGCAGGCCAAATTTCAGGTCCTGCCATTCCTGAATCCGCTGTCGTATTGCCGGGTCAGGATCCGGATAATACGTTTGTTCCTGAGCAAAAATAAGGTTGGAAAGTAACATGAGTGAAAGGAGTAGCTGTCGCATAGTGCTAATATTTGGATGGAAAATCAGGAATCAATCTAAAAAAAAATAGCGATGAATGCATTAAAAAAGCTTAGATACCTGAAATGTAAAGCAATTTGTGGATGTCGAACGAACTTAGTACTAAATCGAGCAGGAAGATAGGGATTATTTCCCTATCTGTCCTCTCACACCACCCT
>CAYZWN010000011.1:0-44629 GCA_964482185.1 uncultured Roseivirgaceae bacterium | reverse complement strand
TCGTGCAGGTCTTCGCCGGGATGCAGTTCATAGCAAACATCCACGCCGTTGCGGTCAAACTCATCGAGTATGGGTTTCCAACGTTTTGCCAGTTCTTCAAAACCCATCTCCACTAACCCGGCAGGTCGCTGTGGCCATGGATACATGTAGGGCCAAAGTAAGGCACCGGAGAATGTCGCATGGGCATTCAGGCCCAGGTTTTTACTTGCCTTCGCATTCATCATCATCTGGTCAACAGCCCATTCGGTTCTGGCTTTAGGATTATTTCTTACTTCCGGAGCGGCGAAACCATCGAACATGGTGTCATAGGCAGGATGTACGGCAACCAACTGACCCTGAAGGTGGGAAGCAAGTTCGGTGATTTCGAGTCCGGCACTGCTCACAATGCCTTTGATCTCATCCGCATAGGTCTTGCTTTCTGCGAGTTTTTTCAGGTCCACACAGCGCGCATCCCAGGTGGGTAGCTGCACACCCTTGTAGCCCAGTTCGGCCATATACCCGCAAATGCTTTTGAGTGTATTAAACGGGGCCGCATCGCCCATAAATTGTGCTAAAAATATTGCTGGTCCTTTCATGATTCGATTATTTAAAGTGTCATTAATCAATTTTTGTCCAGGCTGCATTATTTTGACCGGATGCAATAACGGCATCAATAAACTTCATGCCGCGCACGCCTTCCTCAACGCCAGGAAAGTCGTCATATACCGCATCGGCTTCCTCACCATCAAGCCTGGCCTGTACAACTTTCGTGAAGTTTCTATAAATATTTGCAAAAGCCTCCAGGTAGCCTTCCGGATGCCCTGCCGGTGTCCGTGTGTGCGCAGCGGCGCTGGCGCCCAAATATCCCATTCCGGTTCGGTACACCTCCATGGGTTTGTCGAGCCATTTCACGTACATGGTATTCGGGTCGTGTTGGTGCCATTGCAAACTGCCTTTTTCACCATAGATACGGATATTGAGGGCATTTTCTTCTCCGGCACTGATCTGGCTGCAATGCAGTACGCCTTTTGCGCCGCTGTCAAACCGGATCAATACGTTGGCATCGTCATCCAGCAATCTGTTTTCCACGAAGGTGGTCACATCTGCACTGAGCTCCGTAATTTTGAGTCCGGTGATGGTTTCTGCCAGGTTTTCGGCATGCGTGCCTATATCGCCTACCGATCCTGCTTTGCCTGATCTTTTCGGGTCTGTTCTCCATACCGCTTGCTGGTTACCTGTTTGCTCAACAGGTGTGGTAAGCCATCCCTGCGGATACTCAACCACAACTTTTCTTATTTTACCAAATACGCCTGACTTGCACATTTCGCGGGCCTGCTTAATCATCGGATAGCCGGTGTAGGTATGCGTAAGTGCAAATGTGAGCCCGGTTTTCTTTACGAGATCCTGGAGTATCAGCGCCTCTTCCAGCGAAAAAGAAAGCGGCTTTTCGCAAACCACATGAAATCCATTTTCAAGGGCGAGTTTTGCCGGTTCAAAATGCACATGGTTTGGCGTGACGATGCTCACAAAATCCATGCGCTCACTGGCCGGAAGTTTGCTTTCCTTTTCAAACATTTCGTGGTAGGTTTTGTAGGTGCGCTCCGGACTGAGATACAAATCCTGGCCTGAAAGAACGGCAATCTCAGGATCAACGTGCAATGCACCACATACCAGTTCAATCTGACCATCAATACCGGCAGCCATGCGGTGTACGCCGCCAATGAAGGCGCCTCTGCCGCCGCCAATCATTCCCATTCTAAGTTTTCTGCTCATTTTTGGATATAGTTTTTTGGGTTCTACAATAAAAAAATATTTCGTTGGCTCTGCCTTTTGCAAGAAGAAAAAAGGCCATTGAATCACAATTGTGCGTTTCAAAAAACCAAAATCAATATTAAAAAAATATTGGGTAGTTTGCTAAAGAAAGCATGATTTAACCCGGATTATTCGTCACAAAAAGTAAACACTTTGTTGCTGGTTATGTGATTGATTGTTTATGAATCTATTAAGTGCATGGTTAACCCCGATCACGGAAAATGTGCATACCCAATTTTGATGAATGCCAAAACGGATTTCAATCGTTGACATTGATCCCGAACCGGTCGTATTGCACATTTTGCGTGCATCGGTCCGAAGGGCGCAAAATTCAGATCAATTTTGCGGGTTAAGTCATCTGTTCCGGCCGATTGTGGTAGAAGAATCAGGTTCATGGCCGGCTAGCCTGTTGTCTGTTTTCAGGGATTCCTTTTAGAATGACTTCTGATCAAATTTTGCCATTTTGGAATTTCGCATACATGGGTAATCAATGACATTTATTTTGAAGTGCCGGCAATGATTGAACTGTTATTTTTACGTTGTGAACAGGTGACAATTAAAGACTATGATTATTGAGAACAACATTTACATGAACAGATAAACATCAGTTTGAAATTTAAAAAATTATTCATTTGGGTTGTTTGTTTATTCATCGCTTCAACCCTCCAGGCAGGCAACAATCCACTGCTTATTGATCAGGAAAACAAATATTTTGATCCTGTACCCCATGTCTCCTATTTCAGCGATCCTTCCAAATCCCTGCAAATCGAGCAAATCCTGAAGACCGGCACAAAACATAAATTCACTTATCCGGATCATGCATCGGCCCAATTTGGCTTTTCAGACGTTACCTACTGGCTCAGGTTTCAGGTTCAATCCTTTGGCAGGTTCAATCCCTATCTGGAAATACAAAATAACGCGCTCGACACTGTTGAGTACTTTTTAGTGGACAATGCGGGGGTATTGTTACATCGCGAACTGACAGGCAACGACGTGAAAATTGCGAATCGCTCCCTGCAATCTGCCAAGCTGATCCTGAACATGCATATACCTGATGATGGCATCTATACATGCTATTTAAGGATTAGGTCGCGCACCGCCGCAGTTTCCGTGCCGATGCGGATTGCTTCCCTGGAGCATTTCTTTGAAGCACACAGCACTGAAAACACACTTCAGGGAATTTATTTCGGACTGATTGTATTTCTGTTCATTTACAACCTGTTTCTTTTTATATCCATAAGAGATACATCCTACCTGTACTTCGCATTATTTATTGTCGCTGTCGGATTTCTTTTTTCACTCTATAGCGGATTCACGAATGAAATAGTGTGGTATATAATCCCAAAAAATGAGCATTTTATTTCACTTTTTGGAGCGCTTGGAATCAGTTTTCTGATTTTGTTTTCATCGCGTTTTTTATACTCAAGAGATCGAAGGCTCCATCTGCATTACTGGTTTTTGGCGTTGATATTGATTAATATTCCCCTGGTGGCGCTGGATCTTTTAGGTTTTCATGCACTCGCCATGAGACTAATTCTGTATAATTCCATCGTCGCATTGGTTTTTCAGATGTATCTGGCACTAAGGTCATGGAATGACGGCTTCAAACCCGCAAAGTTTTACTTGATGGCCTGGTCGGTTCATGCGTTGGGTGTGATCATAAGTCTCATTATCGCTGGCTTTTCGTTGAGTGTGGGCTTGTACATTTATGAAATACTTCAGATCACCTCGACGATTTCCATATTCCTGCTTTCGTTTGCGCTGAGTAAAAAAATCAACCTGTACATTGAAAGCAGGGACCGTGCCCGGGATATGGCATTGGGCACTGCGCTGGAAAATGAGCAATTGATCAACAACCAAAAACAAATCCTTGAGCAAAAGGTGTTGCAGCGCACCATTGACCTGGAACAGACCATTACTACCCTTAGCAAACAAGGCAAAGATTTGCAGGATGCCAATCGATTTAAAGACAAGGTATTTTCCATCATATCGCATGATCTGAAAAGTCCGATCACTTCACTGGCGGGTTTGTTGCAGATCATGAGATTGAAAACGCTCAATGAAGAAGAAAGGAGCAAAGCCATAAACAGCCTGGAGATTGCATTGAAAGGCACTAAAAATCTGCTCGACAACATTCTTGCCTGGGCGAGCAAGCATCCGGATAAGCTTGAGGAAAGCCAGGAGATCGAATTGCACAGCATGGTGGAAGAATTGTTTGAGATTTTCCATTTTCAGGCCATTTCAAAAAATATTGCACTTATCAATCAGATTGAGGCTGACTATCATATTTATTCCAACCAGAATATGTTGCAACTTGTATTGCGCAACCTGATATCAAATGCGATAAAATTCACACCAAAAAATGGTACGGTGGAAATCGGTATGCGACCGGATTTTCTAAACCTGGAAATTTTTGTGAAGGACTCAGGCATGGGCATGTCGCAGGAAATGATATCAAGGTTATTTCGCCCGGATGAACACAATACTACGCGGGGAACCGAAAATGAAAAAGGCACAGGGCTTGGCCTGAAGTTGTGCAAGGAGTTTTTGGATAAATACAATGGCAGCATTCATGTATCGAGCGAACTCAAACAAGGCAGCACATTTACCATCACACTGAGAAATGCCATTCCGGTTGTGGAGGCAGTTCCGGCACTCTAACCGTGCAGAATTCATGAAATTTTTCATGCTTGCCTGATTTGAGAAATAAAAAAGGGGCGATACGCCCCTTAAGCCAACTTCAAATACTAAGACTTGAGAAATCTTTTTACTTTTTTTTCTCTTCTTTCACCTTCACAAGGTCACC
This sequence comes from uncultured Roseivirgaceae bacterium, assembly GCA_964482185.1. Lineage (GTDB taxonomy): Bacteria > Bacteroidota > Bacteroidia > Cytophagales > Cyclobacteriaceae > JAAUQL01. Next base: position 40,032 of record CAYZWN010000011.1, on the reverse strand, counting down.
GTCATTGAGTCGTTTGGAAACAGCTACGAATGGCCCCTTAACCACCTTGTCTCCAAACTCCAATCCGCTGAGGATTTCTATATTATCAAAATCACTGATACCGGTTTCCACCTCAACCATTTTAGCGACACCATCATTGAAGACAAAAACGACCTCTTTCATTTCTTCCTTATCATCTTTTTTGGTTGATTTTGAAGTATCTTCTTCATCCTTATCTTCTTTTTCTTCTCCAGCTTTTTCGTTCGGATTTCGGGTGGTGACGGCCGCGAGTGGAATCGTCATGATATGCTCCTTTACCTCGGTAGTGATGTCAACACTGGCAGTCATGCCGGGCCTGAAAGGAGACACAACTTTCTGTTCTTTTACCAGGTCTTCGTATGAGCTGTTCATAATTCTGATTCTTACTTCAAATTCCGTCACGGCATCCGGCGATGATTTTGTATTGGCCGTGTTGGCAATATTTGTGACCACACCAGTAAATTTTTTACCGGTATGGGAATAGGAATCAACGTCTATGGCCGCCGTATCGCCAATTGAGACGCGAATGATATCGTTCTCATTGACATTGACCCGGGCTTCCATTTTTGAAAGATCAGCAATACGCAGCATTTCCGTACCGGTCATCTGGGCAGTTCCCACAACGCGTTCACCCAATTCCACATCCAGCTTGGAGACGATGCCGGAAATGGGCGCCCGGATAATTGTGAACCGGAGGTTTTCTTCCGCTTCTTTTACAGAAGCCTGGGCGCTGGCCACGATGTATTGGGCAGCTTTTACAGACTCTTGCGCGGAGAGGAGGTCATTTTTGGCGATTTTGAAGTTGGCTTCAGAAATTTCATAGTCGGCATCCGAAATCACCTTTTCCTCTTTCAATTCCCGATTCCGCTTGTAATCGTTTTCAGCCCTGATCATTTGCGCTTCGGCCCGGGCCACTCGTGCCCTGGCATCAGAGAGGTTGGCTTTTTGCTGATTCAGATTGGCTCTCACCCTTTCTACAGCCGACATGTAGATATCCGGCCTGATTTTTATCAATAATTGCCCTGTCACCACTGAGTCGCCTTCTTCTATATTAAGTTCAATGATTTCACCGGGTACATCAGGCGATATTTTTACCTCGTAAACAGGCTGTATCATTCCGGAAGCACTGACTGTCTCCACCACTTTGTCTTTTTTCACATCGGCCAGTTCTACCTCAATTTCTTTGGTTTTACCAATCCAGCCGGCAGACTTGCCAACGATGGCTACAATCACCAGCACGACCACAAGGCCAATAAGGATATACAGTATTTTATTTGATTTCTTTTTAGCTGCCATTTTTTTAGATTGTTAAGGGGATTCCTAAATAAAAGTCAAGTACTTTAAGCTTAAAAATATAGTCGAACTTAGCCCGAACCAAACTGGATCTGGCCGAGAACAAATTGAAACTCGAAACCTGGTAATCTACAAAATTAAGCGCTCCCGCATTGTAGCTGCGCTCAGTGGCTCTGAAAGATTCTTCCAAAGCTTCTACCTGGAATTGTGCTGCATTATAAACTTTTGATGCGGCCTGAGCGTCGTTGTATGCTCTTTCGATGATTTGTCTCAGGTTATTTTTCGTTTCCAGTGCATTTACTTCGGCAAGCTCTCTCTGAATTTTTGCCCTTTGCACATTCGATCGTGTCTGCCAGCCATTGTAAATTGGTATGCTGATATTGAATCCGAGTACCCAACTTCGGTTATCAGCCCACTGAGTTGGGATATTCTGCACTTCTCTTATTGGCACTTCTGTTGTAATGGGGAAAGCGCTTACAAGTTGCGTCGGATCGTTATTCAGATATCCAATCGTTCCCGGGTCCTGGGTTATCAGTCGTGTTTCTCCGGTTGGAGCTGCATTCTGGTCAGAATAATTAGTAAAAAACTGACCTTGCAAAAATATACTCGGTATATGATCGCTTTGTGCGATTTTTATTCCCATATCTGCACTCTGCATTCTCAGATTTGCCGATTTTATATCCGGCTGGTTTTCCAGTGCTTTAAGAAATACGGCATTTGCCGAGGGTGCAACCATTTCAAAATCTACCTGCTCAAACTCAGGAGTTACTATATCAAACGGGTCTTCAAACGGGATTTGTAAAAATTGTTTCAAAGTCAACATTGCCAGATTTGCATCATTTTCGGCATTGATCAGGTTTACTTCATTGCTTGCAACCTGTGACAGGAGGTCGAGTTTATTGGTGATCGGCAAGGCTCCTGCATTTACCAGCTTTTCTGTTTGCTCCAATTGTGTTTGACTTGTGTTGAGCTGAGCTGTGGCATTTTGCACCAATTCGCGGGAAAAAATGATCTGTAAATATCCAAAAACCACATCCAGGGCAACATCATTCTTCGCTTTTTCCAGATCATATAATCCGGCCTGAACGTCTGTTGCGCCTTGCTTAATGGTCCGGTTGAGTTTCGACCCGTTGTAAACCAACATGTTTGAAGTTGCACTCGGTCCACTTGAATTGATTCGCTGCGTTGTAAACAGGTTTGTAGTCGGGTCGATGGAACGACCCCACCGCCAGCTATTACCGATATTGGCATTCAAGGTTGGTATTCTTGTCAGTTTGCTTTGAGTATATCCGACTTCACTATTTTGCATTGAAAGTCCGGATCTTTTTACAGTCAGATTATTGCTGAAAGCGTGGCTGACACATTCCTGCAGATCCCATTTTTTTACCTCCTGAGCCTGGGTCGAAAAGAGCGTTAGTGAAGATGAGATGAAGACAAAAATCTTAAATAGTTTCATATTCGGTCATTTTTAAAGCAGGTAAAAATTGTTTGGCTAATATTTTTTACGAAATTAAATTCAAGATTAATTAATTATTTTGAGGGCTTGAATATTTAATACGTAAATGGTTAAATGCTTACATGAAGGCCAACTTTAACGGCGTTGTCACCGAATATGATGATGTATCCATAAATCCTGACAACAGAGGATTCAGATATGGTGACGGGATTTTCGAAACAATCGCGGTGGTGAAAGGCAAGCCCCGCTTCCTGGAAAGACATCTCCAAAGGATCAGGAAAGGCACCAATCTGCTGATGATGAAATCCGTATTGACCAACCCTGATACATTTTCAGATCAATGCCACTTGCTGCTTCTACACAATGGCACCGGCGTACGCTATGGTAAAATGAGACTTTACCTCTGGCGCAACACCTCCGGTTTGTACAAACCGGATGGGGATGCATCCGAATTCCTAATGACTTTTGAGCAATCATCGCCGGAAAGCGGTATACGCCAACTTCAGCAGGTTGATTACTGCGAAAGCGTATTCAATTTTCCGGGGTCTTATTCATCCCTCAAAACCATCAGTGCCCTGAAATATGTGATCGCCGGTCTTGAAATGCGCGAAAAAGGTCTTGATGAAATCATCATTCGGGATCATAACGGTAATATCTCGGAATCGCTCTACAGCAATGTTTTTATAAAGACAGGCGATGTGTATCGCACCCCTCCCTTGTCGTCGGGATGTGTGGAAGGCATCATGCGGGGATGGATTTTAGATGCTTTTCGATCGGAACGATTACCGGTTGAAGAACGACCCATAACCGCTACTGACTTAATGGAAGCAAAAAGCATATTTCTTACCAATGCCATGGGAATTCAGCATTTGATCAATTTCAAGGACAAGGTATTGGTTACAGACCGGGCTGTTCAAAACCTTATTGAGTCTGTTGGTTGAGCTACTCCTTTGAGAGCTCCCCTTCAACATGAATGTCTTTGATACCCAGAAAATGCTCAATTTTTTGTTCAATGAATCTGCCCTGCTCTGGTGTGTGCAGACCCTTCACCAGCGTGATCACCTCTTTTGATTTCAGTATCACATTGATCTGGTAGGTGGTATCCAGAATATGGTAGCGGTGGCCCGTACGGTGCTGGGTTACGTACAATTGCGTCACATCTTCTTTCCGCAGATCCATGTTTTTTGCATACGGCACCGGCCCATGACGCACGATCAATGCCTCATGCGTCACATGGATTCTGGTGGTGTTGATCAGCCTGGCCAATGAATAGTAAATGATAAATAATGTCAATAACCCAAGTACGGCAACGGGGGCAGTCAGCATCTTCATGTCGCCCTGAATCAAATCGGACTGGATGAGGAAGAATGAAAACACCGGTGTGGCAATCAGTGTAATAAAATATTTGGGCTTGTACCAGCGGTATTCAAACTCGAGTTTATCCGCTGACTCCTTCAGGTGCATGTTACCTGGAATAGAAACTTCCCCGGCCATAGTTTTCATTGTTTCAGTCGCTCAATGCGCAATACAAATTTAATGAACAAATTGGCATTAGTGTTTTCAAGCTTAATTAAACTTTTTTCTGGTTTTTTTGAGGATGGTTATTCATAGTCAATATTTCTGTTTTTCAGGAATCAGACCTCTTACTCCACCTCTCGGGTCTTCAACATCACCATTGAATCTTGGTATCAAATGAATATGAACGTGAGGAACAGTTTGACCTGCCTTATCACCAATATTGATACCGATATTAAAACCATCTGGTTTAAACCGTTTTGAAACAATTTCTCTTACTTTATTCAGCACAAATAAACAAGCGGCTTGCTCCTTGAATGATAATTCAAAATAGTCTGCGCAATGTTTTTTTGGTATGATGAGAGCATGTCCATTATTTACTGGAAATTTATCGTAAATGGCATAAGCTGTTGCAGATTCAACAATTAACTCACTTTCATTATCGGCATTGCAAAACGGGCATTCAGGATTTACTTCTCTCTTTAGTTGATTGTAATGTTGATATTCATAAATCTCACAATTTTCATTTTTGAAAAAAGATTTTGAGTTAAGAACTACATTGCATTGGTAAGTCTTCTTTTGGTGAATCTTATGAGTTCTGAATCCTTCATATTGTATATCTCTCCTAACGGCTATATAAACTTTGCCTGTTGGCTTTATTAATTGAGATAATTCCATCAAAACCATTGCTTGCTCTTCAGGGAATAATACGTTCAGAACATACAAGCAAATAATTGTGTCAAACTTTTTAGTTGGATATTCAGGAAAATAATGTTTGTCGTAACCTTCAATTTTTATACCTTTTTCTTTAAGCAATTTTACATCATTTCCAAAGCCGCAACCAAAATCCAACACATCACCATGCAATAAATTCTGATTAAAAAGAATCCTGGCTGGAAAAGACAAATATTCTCTTTCTTTTGCTGTTAAATGGCTATATGGGTTCAACTTTAAATTTTCCATTCCTCAAAACCTCTATTTTCAATCAAATAATTACAACTTTTTTGCAATTGAGAAATGCCTGTTGTTTTCCAAGAGTCAAAGGAATTATTACCCAAAAGGGCCACTTGAATTTCTTTTTGGAATCTTTTTGTTTGATTTTTATATATGATTTCCCAATAATCAAGAATTATTTTTTTTTGTCTTTCTATAACTTCAGGAGCAGGTATTTTATCTCGTTTTTGATTATTAATTTTCGAATCGGAAGGGAGTAAATTCCAAAGGTCGTTATTTTTCCATATTGAAAAGGGAATCAAATGGTCAATTGCATAGTTTGAAATTTTCCTGCCGGTCCAGACGCAATAAACTTTTCCTTCTTTTTGAAGAATATCCTTATATAATTTTTTCGATTCCTTAATTTCTCTCAAAGTAATTGGACTCTTTAATACTTCATCAAGAACTCTACTAACAGTTAAATTACTCGCTGATGCAGTAACTGAAAATTCAGCCCATTTGAAAAGAATTGAGTCCTGCCCATTTATAAAACTGCCTAAGAGTTTAAAGGCTTCATAATAATCATAAGGAATCGAAAATGTTCCAAAATCACTAATTAACGTGTCAAGATCAATTTTAGAATGACTTCTTAGTGTTCTGTTTTCGTAATTGAAAATAGAATAATAGTCGTTGCTAATGGAACGACCAATATATTTCATTGGCATCCTTGTAATAGTGTCTCTTAGCTTTTTGGAAAGTTCAAAAAAATTGGCTTTTATATCTTCTGGTATTCCTCTTTTCTTTAAATCATTATAAAAAGCAGAATAGCCACCACGAGTTTCATAATCATTAATTAGTTTGTTTAACTGAACTGAAAACGCAAGATTAGTTGCACCATTTATTTGCGGTATTAATGTCTGCGATTGTAAAATTGGATAGTAATACAACAACCATTTTTCAATCAAAAGTCCAGTGGGAATTTGGACTCGATTTTCAGCAAAAGAAATGTAAGGAGAATTTTCTTGTATTATATCTATAACTCCGCGCAAAAGAGCAAATTTGTAAGTGGTAGTTTTACTATCTCTTTCAATGATTTTATTGATGTTTGAAAAGACTTGATTGTTCATTAAAAATTAACTAAAACCATGTTTTTTCCTACACCAAGTCTCACAACAGCGTCTTCGTCATTAACATTCTTTCCCTTCCACACATAATCATACCCCTTTTTAAGCCAAAGTTGTCGGCACTGAAAGGAGTCATGTCCGGAGAAAGTATATTTTGTTGCTTCAGTTTTTTCCGCTATCATCGATTCTTTTGAAAGAGCATTTTATAATGCCACAAATTAACCAAATTATTGCCTTTTTTTGAGCTAAAAATGACTTAACTTAAAATGCTCCGGCAACGACTATTTACGCCTTCCTTTTAGCATTGGGAATTCTGTAATATTTTTATGATTCAAATTTAATTCAATGTCGATCAGCTTATCAATTATTAATTTAGAAACCTCCAAGGTTTTACGTTACCTAATTCCCGGGAGTGTGTAAATTGCAAAACCTTGGAGGTCTGGTTTATAAGCTGAACGACAACAAAATTTAATTTATCCGATGGCATAATGAGCTTTTTAAAATTATCCATAATGATCAGTACGACCTTTTTGCTGTGTACCTGCACTAAAGACGTACGTGAAATGAATTCCCAACCCCAATTCAGCGGCATTTATCCTCACCTCGCCTACTACAACGACGAAGGGGAATGCGGTACAGGTGCGGTGGTTCCGTGGGCTGACAGGCTCTGGGTCGTTACCTATGGCCCGCACTTTCCGTTCGGATCTTCGGATAAACTTTACGAAATCACCAATGATCTGGAAATGATCATCCGATCGGAAAGCATCGGTGGCACACCGGCGAACAGGATGATTCACAAGGAAAGTGAACAACTGTTTATCGGGCCTTATGCCATTGATAAAAACCGAAACGTACGCACCATTCCATACGAACAAATGCCCGGCAGACATACCGGGAATGCCCGCCACCTCTCCGATCCTGCCGGAAAAATTTACTACGGCACCATGGAAGAGGGTTTTTATGAGGTAGATGTACATGCGCTCGATGCTAAAACACTGTATGTGGATGGAAATGTAACTCGAAAAGCAGGGCAGATGGCTCAGGAAGCAGAACTCCTGCTCGGCGCCCATGGAAAAGGACTCTATTCGGGACAGGGAGTTATGGTTTACTCAAACAATGGTGAAACAGGACGTGCGGCGCTTGAGCGCTTCGATATTGAAGCCGGAGCGCTCTACGAATGGAATGGTAAAGACTGGACACTGGTAAGAAGAAATCAATTTGTGGAGGTAACCGGCCCTGGAGGTATTTTAGGTAATGCCAACCCTGAGAGCGATCCGATTTGGGCAACCGGCTGGGACCATAAATCCGTTTTGCTCGGGGTGCGCAATCCGCAAACCGGCTGGGATTTTTACAGATTGCCCAAGGCCAGCCACAGCTACGATGGCGCCCACGGCTGGAATACGGAGTGGCCCAGAATCAGAGACGTCGGCACATCCGATAAGCCCGACTACCTCATGACCATGCACGGCATGTTCTGGAGATTTCCAGGAAATTTTAATGCAAAAAGCTCAGCAGGCATCCGGCCGCGATCTGCCTATCTGAAAGTAATCGGTGATTTTGCCAGATGGCAGGACCATCTGGTAATTGGCTGTGACGATTCGGCCCACCGGGAGTTTCTGAATAAACGCAGGGCAAAAGGTAACATCGAAGGTCCGGGACAATCCAATTCCAACCTTTGGTTTACTTCATTTGATACACCCGATCAGTTAGGTCCAAACACCGCCTCCGGGGCTGTCTGGCTCAATGAAAATATTAAGGCAAACGAGGCTTCCGAACCATTTCTTTTTGCCGGATGGCCAAAACGCAGCGCCTGGATTCACAACAGTGGAAAAACAAACGTCAGTTTTACATTCGAAATAGATAAAAACGGAAACGGGCAATGGTCAAATCTGCAAACGGCAGATGTTGTTGCCGGCGAATCGCAATGGATTAATTTTGACCAAAGTGCTTCAGGTGAATGGGTCAGGGTTGTTGCAGATCGAAATACCCACGCCACAGTACAGTTTTCATATACCGGACCGGATCAACGTATCCAGTCTTCTGATCAGATTTTTAGCGGATTATCCGGTGTTTCTGACGAAAAATCCATCGGTGCATTGCTGTATGGATTGGGTGATGACCGGAGGTCACTGGGTCTGTCGGTGCGACATTTTGATGGCGCAGATGAAAAATCCATTGGATATTATGAACTCGATGCGTCCATGAAACTAAGAAAACAGGAAGATCCGGAAATATTAAACTTTATTAATGATGGCTTTGCCATTCCGCAAGATGTTGTACAGGTGGAAGCATCATCCGTTCTCGTAACAGATGATCTTGGTCGCCGGTGGAGATTGCCGAAAGGAAGTGAACGTTTTACCGGTCTGACCGACGCCGGAGTCCTGCGAATTTGCAGGGAAGTTGCCACCGAGCGGGATCTGTTTAACTGCCACGGAACGTTCTACGAGCTTCCGGCTGAGAACGCAGATGGCTACGCCAAAATCAGACCTGTGGCTTCGCACAACTTCCGGATACATGACTACGCTTCGTATCGCGGTTTGCTGATCCTTTCAGGATTGGATCCGGAAAAAGGCCGGGGAAATCAGCATGTAATTGTTTCGGATGATGGAAATGCGGCAGCCTGGGCAGGTGTGATTGATGATTTGTGGAAACTTGGGAAGCCCTCAGGGAAGGGCGGGCCCTGGAAAAATAGTGCAGTGCGTGCAAATGAACCTTCTGATCCTTATCTCTTTGGGTTTTATGATCAAAGAAAATTGAATATTTCCCATACCGAATCAACCGGTGTGAAATTCACTATTCAATTTGAACCGGCAGGCCATGGACCCTGGATGACCTGGAAAGAGTTAGAGGTCGGGCCGGGTGAAACCTTTGAGTATCATTTTGATTCAGGATTTCAGGCGCGTTGGATACGTTTTATTGCTGATCAGGATTGCGAAGCAACTGCATGGCTGGAATACAATTAGTTTTCTAAATAAACCGTAAGAGGAAGTTTTGCCTTTTGCCGGGATGTGTGTATTATTTGTAGAAATTTAAAATTCGTATAAAATGAAATCTTTGTTTATCCTTTTTTTGGTCATTTCAATTCAGACAATCTGTTTCTCAAATGACGCCGTACTGGTTGAAGCCGAAAGTTTCGCTGCTAAAGGCGGCTGGGTCATCGATCAGCAATCGATGGATGTGATGGGCTCACCTTACCTGATGGCCCACGGTATGGGAATACCTGTGGCGGATGCTGTTACAACTGTGCGGTTCCCAAAAAAGGGTAAGTACAGGATGTTTGTAAGAACCAGAAACTGGACGGCTCCCTGGTCTGACGTGGCTGCCGGGCAGTTTCAGATACTGGTCAACGGTAATCCTGTGAATACAATTTTTGGAATTACCACGTCAGAATGGTCCTGGGCTGATGGAGGATTGGTAAATATAAAAAAGGAAGACACAGAGATCATCCTGCGCGACCTGACCGGATTCAACGGCCGGTGCGATGCCATTTATTTCACTTCGTTAAAATCGGAAATCCCCCCAAATGATGTTGAAGGGCTGCAGGCGCTCCGGCAAAAATTGTTGGGCATAGAGAAGGAGCCAGAAGCGCTTCAGTTTGATTTTGTCGTTGTTGGAGGAGGCATGTCGGGGATCTGCGCTGCCATATCTGCTGCGAGATTAGGAGTAAAGGTTGCCCTGGTTCAAAACCGGCCGGTGCTCGGCGGCAACAACAGCTCGGAAGTGCGGGTGCATCTCGGGGCGCGCATCAAGCTGGAGCCCTATCCTGCCCTGGGAAATCTGGTCAATGAAATCGGGCCGGAGCGTGGCGGCAATGCTCAGCCGAAAGATTATTACGAAGATGAGAAAAAAATAAGGGCAGTTTTTCTCGAACCGAATATTTCCCTTTTCCTGAATTACCATGCCAATCAGGTTGAAACGGTAAACAATAAGATTGTGAAAGTGATCGCTGAAAACCTGGAGACCGGGAAGAGAATAGCCTTCGCCGCGCCCATATTTGCCGACTGCACCGGCGATGGTACCATCGGCTTCCTGGCCGGAGCGGAATATATGTCAGGCCGGGAAAGCAGGGATACATTCAATGAGCCTACCGCACCCGAGGAAGCGGACAATCTTACAATGGGCTTATCTGTTCAATGGTTTTCGGAAAAGGCGGATGCGCCTTCTGCTTTTCCCAATATCAAATGGGGACTTCCGTGGAGTGACGACAGGGCTTTTGCCATTACCCGCGGAGACTGGGATTGGGAGACCGGCATGGGAAAAGATATGATTAATGAAACCGAATCAATCAGGGATTATGGATTATTGGTGGTGTATTCAAACTGGTCGTATCTGAAAAATCATTATAAACCCAGAGAAAAATTTACGAACGAAAAACTCACCTGGGTAGCCTACATCGGTGGAAAACGCGAGTCGAGGCGATTGGTAGGTGACTATATCCTTACGGAAAATGATTTGATCAACCAGAATTTCCAGCCGGATGGCACAGCGCCGACCACCTGGACCATCGATCTGCACTACCCTGATCCGGAAAACCTGGAGAAATTCGAAGGTGAAGCATTCCGTTCCATTGCTGTGCACACCAAAATATATCCCTATCCCATTCCGTTCAGGTGCTTATATTCAAAAAACATCGACAACCTGATGATGGCCGGGAGGGACATCAGCGTATCGCATGTGGCCCTGGGTACGGTCCGGCTCATGCGCACCGGTGGCATGATGGGAGAAGTAATCGGTATGGCGGCATCGATTTGTAAAGAGAAAGATGTTACGCCAAGGGAAATCTACCAAAACCACTTTTCCGATCTGGAAAAACTAATGCATCAGGGCACCGGCAATCCGGATTTGCCGAATAAGCAAACTTACAATCTCGGTGGCACATTGATGGAAACGGCGCAGTAAAATGATCCGCTTTCCGGTATTTGTAATAATGAGTATCCTGATGCTGAAGGCAAATGTCCGGCAAGACCACACTCCGGCTACCTGCTTTTTCGTTGCCGATTCTATTCTTACGAATGTTAGGGCAATGTATGATCAACAGGGATTGCCGGAATTATACCATGCCAGGATCTTTACACCGGTTTGCGAAGTCGATAAGTGCTATGCCATCGAACTGGAATTGTACTGGGATTTAATTGGTCGTTACCACCACTACGATACTGTGCCGGGGGGTGGTCTCACCAGGCTTGATCACCTCCCGTTTACTGATCAGGATTATCTGAAACTAAATTACATTTTATCCAACCCCAATTCGGTGTTGGCATCTTACCAAAAGGATGAGCTTGTCCGTGATGTGCGCGATTCTGAAATCGATGGTTTTACCGGCGCTACCATTGCCGAAGTCAAAGAAACAGTGATACCGGGCGCTGTATATTCATGCCACACGCTCTGGCATATTGCCCATGGCGCGGTCAGGGACAGCCTGCGCATCGCCACAAGAGAAAAATTCAGCAAAGAGTTGGTAAATAAGCTGGTTGACCGAAAAGACCAGGAAGTCAATTATTTTTTAATTGATAATTTGTCGGAGGAGGAATACCTTATGTATCTGCCGGCGGTTTTGAGGGCTATTTCTGATGGCGAGGCTTATTTTGCTAAAAATGCCATAGAAAGGATGCCTCCTGATGCGCTGGCTGACAGCCTGGCACAAAACTTTTTCGCCGGATATTTTTCAGATTTGAATTACTTTGCCCAGGTATCTCTGTTAAAAAAGCTTGATGAAATTGCTCTGAACAATGAATTGATCATCACGCTGAAAAATAATCTGGATGAGCGCAATTCCTACAAAAATGACCTGATCCGGCATTTGCTGGAATCGAAACAGATTTATAAATAAATACTATTGTCAATTTTTGGGATTAAAATAAAGAATTACCCAAAACAAGACAGACCGATACTTTCGGCCTGTCTTGATTATTCAAATAATGAAACTTTGCGATTATTTTCTGGAAGCAAGAAAACGTGAGGACTCAACCATTCTGATAAACTCACTTCGATACCCCTCTTCGTCTTTTCCTTTGGCTCCCTTTGCCAAATCTGCAACAGTGGCAACGTCAGCATTTTGCACGTATTTTGATTCCCTGAGCAGCATGCCGAATCCGGCGACCGCTGCTGACCAGCGAAAATTGTCAGATGAATTTTGCAAGTTTTTATTTTGATCCAGTACTGATATGCTTATCAGTTTGCTGCTATCTCCATCCGGTTGTTTATATCTGAGTTTCAGCGTCATTAACTCCCCGGAATTAGTTGATGACTTCTGAAGGCTCCCCTGCTGATATTTTAGCGGATCGACAGACTTGATAAACTCGCTCTCTACGCCGACAGGTATAATTTCGTACAACGCCGTAACAGTGTGACCGCTGCCAAGTTCGCCGGCATCTTTCTTATCATCGTTAAAATCTTCATTTTTCAACCGCCTGTTTTCATATCCGATGAGTCTGTATGCCTGTACTTTGGCAGGATTAAACTCTACCTGGATCTTCACATCTTTTGCAATTGTGAACAGGGTTCCGCCAAACTCACTGACGAATACTTTTCTGGCTTCCTGAAGATTATCAATATAGGCGTAATTTCCATTGCCTTTGTCGGCAATGATTTCCATTTTATCATCTTTATAATTGCCCATCCCAAATCCGACGACCGAAAGGAACACACCATCCTGCCTTTTCTGCTCAATGAGCCGCTCCATTTCTGCATTACTTGATACCCCAACATTAAAATCACCGTCTGTTGCCAGGATCACACGGTTGTTGCCTGATTTTATAAAATTATTTCGAGCCACTTCATAAGCCAGTTTGATTCCGGCACCTCCTGCGGTGGAGCCTCCAGCCGAAAGATTATCGAGCGCCTGAATTATGAGCGCTTTATTGCTCCCCGGTGTGGATGGCAGCACAAGTCCGGCTGCTCCGGCATAAACCACAATGGCCACCCTGTCCTGATCCCTGAGTTCCTGAACGAGCATCTTAAATGCTGATTTAACCAGCGGAAGCTTATTGGGCATATTCATGGAACCGGATACATCAATCAGGAAAACGAGATTTGATGGTGGCAGATCCTTAGTCGGAATCTTTTTACCCTGTAATCCGATGTGCACCAACTTGTGCTTTTCATTCCATGGGCAGGAAGCGATTTCTGTGTTTACCGAAAATGGGTCTGCGCCTTTCGGTTGCGGATAGTCATAGTTGAAGTAATTAAGCATTTCCTCAATGCGCACAGCATCAACCGGCGGCCGCTGGCCATTATTCAGGAATCGCCGCATGTTGGCATAGGATGCCACATCCACATCAATCGAAAACGTAGAGAGCGGATTGACGGTGGCCGCTAAAAAATCATTTTCATGTATGGTAGAATAGCCCTCCGTATTGAAATCCACATTTGGGTAAACTTCATAATCCGAAACATACCCGGCCGGTTCAGCAATCATAAAGGCGGGATACATTTCCTGGCTTTTACCAGACAGCTTGCTTGCAGATCCTGTCAAATCGCGTTTTTTCTGAACGCCATATCCTATTACAACTATTTCATCAAGCCGGGTCATGTCCGGGCTCAATGTTATGTTGATGGTAGTTAGTCCTTTGGTTCGAGCTTCTTGCGTTATAAACCCGACAGCCGAAAAAATTAATACCGCCTTTTCATTGCTTACTTCAATCGCAAATTTCCCATTCACATCAGTTAACACCCCATTAGCAGTGCCTTTCTCCAAAACGTTCACACCTGGTAATCCCAGATTATCTTCAGCATTGGTCACCATGCCGGTGATCTTAACACCCTGTGTACCGGCAAACCTTCCGGCGGTCAGCAAAATAAATCCAATAACAATCGCTACTTTTCTCATGATTTTTAAAATTTAGTTTCAAGTTTTTAAATCAGGATGCGGGGACGGCTTGGATTCCATAAAAAAAAATTGAAATCTTTACTTTTTCACTAATTGCCGGCTTATGAGATCAAAAATTTCATCTCATGTTTTTTAAGTCTTCACAAAAGAAAACTTTGGATGAGGATGCCGTTTTAATCCGCGAATTCAAGTCATCCGGCAACCTCGAAATACTTGGCAAACTATATGAAAAATACATGCACCTGGTGTTTGGTGTGTGCCTGAAATACCTGAACGACCGGGAGGAAAGCCGCGATGCCACTATGCAGATTTTTGAAAAACTGATCCTGGAAATTCCTAAGAGGGAAATAGAAAACTTCAAATCGTGGCTTTATGTCCTGACAAAAAATCATTGTCTGATGCAATTGCGCGTTGAGAAATCACGTTCGGCCAGGATAGATAATATTAAAATGGCCGGGACAGTTTTTATGGAAAGCAGTTACGAATTGCATCATAATAATGAGTCCTTGATGGATCGCGATCTGTCAACCTTGAAAAAATGCATCGATGAGTTGAAGGCAGGTCAGCAGGAATGTATTAAATTGTTTTACCTGGAAGAAAAGTGCTATCAGGAAATATCCGAACTAACACGTTATGAAATAAAAAAAGTGAAAAGCTACATCCAAAACGGCAAAAGGAATTTAAAAATCTGTATGGGGCAAAATGGCTGATAAGAAAAACGATATCACCAATAAGGACACATATTTAAGGTATCTGAACGGGCAAATGACTCCCGCAGAACAACATGCATTTGAAAAACGCCTGCTTGAGGATGAATTTGAAATGGATGCGCTGGAGGGATTTACACATCTTGCTCCTCCCGACCTGCAATCAGACTTTGAGCTTTTAACCGAAAAAATTAAAAAACGGCCCGAAAAGTCAAAAGTAATAGTATTCTGGCGGGTCGCTGCAGCTTTTGTCCTGTTGGCCATTTTTTCATTTGTGGCCTACCTTCTGATTGACCAGGACAACCCGACTGAGGTTGTAAAAAAATATGAAACACCAGAAATAGCCGAAACAGAATCAACCGATAAATCATCTTTCATGTCAGATGATTCAGTGAAATCTGGCGTGATACCGGAAGATAGTGATGGGCTTTTTAGTGATTCTGAGGTAACCTTACAAGTTGCTGACACGCCACAGGAAACCTCCGCTGATATATCCTTAAATGTCGGGAAATATGAAGACGAAGCGGAAGTTGAACAATTTGCCAGGCAGGTGGAAGAAATTCCCGACCCCGTGCCTTCCGCGACATTGAGTAAAAAGGTCGCACCGGTTGAATCAGCTTCAGCACCGGCAAAAATAGAATTACCAACGCAGGAGCATATAGCCGAAATACCTGAATCACCGCAGATTTCAAGGCAAATGGCAACTGCTAAAAAAAGATCAGCTCCGTCAGAAACCAGAATGATTACAGGAAGAATCACTTCAGAAGAAGATCCGGGAGGCATACCCGGCGTTAATATAGTTTTAAAAGGAACATCCATCGGCACTGTCTCGGATATGCAGGGCGAATATGCCCTGGAGGTTCCGGAGGGTGTTAATCCTGTTATCGTCTATTCATCGGTCGGATATGTTTCAGAAGAAGTTGTATTGAATGACCGGCAGCAGATGAATATAAATATGGAGCCGGATGCAAACACATTGAGTGAAATTGTGGTGATAGGTTATGGCGCACAGGCAAAAAAAGACCTTTTGGGGGCCGTGTCTGTTGCCGATGAAAACAAGCAGTCCGGTTCTTACATTCCACCCGCACCTGTCGGCGGAAACAATGCATTCAAATCATATATAGAAGAAAACTTGCGTTATCCGGCTTCCGGCCTGGAGCAAGGCATTAAAGGTACGGTGAGGTTAAAGTTTACGATCAAACCTGACGGACGAATCGCAGACATGCAAATACTGAAAAGCCTTGGCAAGGATTTCGACCGGGAAGCAATAAGGCTGATCAGTGAAGGCCCTGCCTGGGAACCCGCCAGGGAAAATGATGTTTTAATCGAAAAGGAGGTGAAGATCAACATCCGATTCAGGCCTTCCGAAAAGTAATAATCTGTGTTCAAAAAAAAGGCCGGACATATTGATGGCCGGCCTGCTTGATTATTTTCAATGCTTCTATAACTGTATTCCCATGAACGACATAAAGGCAATACCCATAAGGCCTGTCAGCAGCATAGTAATACCAAGACCTTTGAGGCCATCCGGTACATTGGAATATTTAAGTTTTTCTCTGATGGCTGCAAGGGCTATAATTGCGAGAAAAAAGCCAATTCCTGAACCAAATCCAAAAACTGTTGCCTCTGCAATGGCATAATCCCTCTCTGCCATCCATAGTGAGGCCCCTAAAATAGCACAGTTAACAGCGATCAGGGGAAGAAAAATTCCCAGAGAACCATAGAGCGCCGGCGAGAATTTTTCAATAACCATTTCAACCAACTGCACCATAGCGGCAATAACAGCGATGTACATGATGAAACTCAGGAAGGTCAGATCAACAGTTGCCAGACTTTGGTGAATGCCGGCCAACGCGCCCTCTTTCAGGATAAATTCGGTTATAAACCAGTTTACCGGCACAGTGATCGTTAATACAAAAGTAACTGCCAGGCCCAATCCAAGCGCTGTTGCCACTTTTTTGGATACGGCCAAATAAGAACACATGCCCAGAAAATAGGCGAATACCATGTTGTCAATGAATATTGACTTTATTCCAAGATTTACTAATTCCATTTTATCTGAGTATTAATGTTCAACATAACCTGATTTGGACCTCTGTACCCAAATGATGAGTCCGAGTATAAAAAACGCCCCAACCGGAGTTACCATCAGTCCGTTGTTAGGGAAGTTAGCAAGGCCAATAGATTCGAAAACCGGCCAGCCAAATATTTTACCAGAACCAAGTAATTCCCTGAAAAAGGCTACGGCAAGTATGATCCAACTGTAACCAAGGCCATTCCCCAAACCATCCAATACCGAATCCCAAGGTTTGTTTGCCAGGGCGAATGCTTCAAGACGGCCCATAACAATACAGTTGGTTATGATCAATCCGACAAATACAGAAAGTTCCTTGTACATGTCATACTGGTAAGCCTTAAGAATTTCGCTAACGAGCGTCACCAGCGTTGCAATGACTGCCAACTGAACTATTATTCTCACCCGTGTAGGCACCAATGTTCTCATAAGTGAGATGGTCAGGTTGGCAAAAACCATTACGAATATCACTGATATAGCCATGGTGAGAGTTGGCTTCATCTGGGTGGTGACAGCCAATGCCGAGCAAATACCGAGAACCTGTATGGTAATCGGGTTGTCGTCACTGAGCGGATCCTTGATGAATTTCTTCCTTCTTTTGGAAAGCAAGGCCTCCGCCGGCTTTTTCTCTATGGTTTGTTCTAATGTTTGCGTACTCATAACAATATTAAACTTTCAGGTTAATAAAGCCGGGCCATTTTCTGGTCGCCGATGTTCTTGTTTTTTAAAATGTAATTCTGATAAGCTTCAAAATAAGTTTTCAGCATATCATTCATACCATTTGCAGTTAGTGTAGCTCCTGACATCCCATCGACTTTGTGCTCGTCGAGCATGGAGGCTGGGTTATTTTCTGTTTTGAGCATTCTTATTGAAATCAGGTTTCCACCATCATCAAAGAGTTTTTTGCCATGATAACGCACACTTACTTCGTTTGAGGTGATTCTGGCTCCAAGGCCCGGTGTCTCTGTTTTGTGGTCGAATGAAGTACCCTTGATTGTGTTCAGATCAGTTTCAAGCGCGATAAAGCCCCATATTGGTCCCCAGAGACCTCTGCCATACACCGGAAAGATGTATGACTCTACTTCTTCTTTATTGCCCGGTTTGTGAAATTTGAAAACAGGATAGAGCCGGTCCTCAGGTTTATTCTTGAAATTTTTCGCCACATCTACATTTTCGGCAATGAGTGGGGCGCCTTTTTCATCTTGTTCTACAATTTCTCCATTGATGTTCACCACGATAGATTCAATGGTTTCTTTATAGAGATTAAGTACTTCTTCCCCTTTTTTTCCACCAAGATCGGTCACAGCACTTAAGATCTTTTTCTTGGTATCGAGTTCCACCGACCTTTCCTGCAGTGGTTTCAGGCCCTGGTTGGCAAGAGAAAGCAAACCGCCAAGTACAAGTGTGAGTACTGCGGAAAATAATATGACGTATGTGTTAGACTGTTGCACGTTGAATCCTCCTTTGTTTATTAGCTTTTACAATATAAAAGTCGATGAGCGGCGCGAAAACATTCATTAGCAAAATCGCCAGCATAATACCTTCCGGATAAGCCGGATTAAAAACCCTGATCAGTATTGTCAGCACACCTATCAGAATACCATATATCCATTTTCCTTTTTCTGTTTGCGATGCAGTCACCGGGTCGGTTGCCATAAAAACTGCGCCAAATGCGAGGCCACCAATCACAAGATGATAATGTGCCGGAATAAGCATATATTCATTTGCTCCTATGATGTTAAACAGTAAAGCTGTAAGGTAAGCTCCGCCAAAAACACTAACAATGATTTTCCAGCTTCCAACACCGGTGTAAATCAGGATAGCTGCTCCGATCAGCGCCATTAGTGCTGATGTTTCACCAATCGATCCCGGAATAAATCCGAAAAACAAGTTTGAAAAACTAAAAAAATCAGCACTTACTGATGTGTTTGCCGAATTGAGCGCCTGAATAACATTGGTGCCGGCCACGGAGGCTTCGTTGGCAATAGCCAGTGATGTACCCCCGGTGTATCCATCGATAGTTGATTTGTCTCCAAGATATGTCCAGACATCTCCTGAAATTTGCGAAGGGTATGCGAAGTATAGAAATGCCCTTGCTGTTAACGCCACATTGAGGATATTCATACCCGTGCCCCCAAAAACTTCTTTGCCGATAAGTACTGCAAATATTGTTGCAAGCGCAACCTGCCAAAGAGGGATAGTTGGCGGAAGAACCAATGGAATCAGCATTCCTGAGACCAGGAATCCTTCTTCGAGCGCATGGCCATTTTTAATGGCGAAAAAAAACTCAACACCCAGGCCGGCAGCATAGCTCACCACCACTATGGGAAGTACCGTCATGACACCTATTAAAATCTGCTGGAAGAAATCCAGCGACTGTCCGGTAGCAAGTCCGTGTTGATATCCAACATTCCAGATGCCATATAATAAACATGGAACCATAGAAATGATCACTGTCATCATCATCCGTTTCAGGTCGACCGCATCCCTGATTTGTGCCCCTTTCGACCTGGTTACGTGGTTCGGAACAAAAAACAGAGTCTCAAATGTCTCGAAAGCAGGCATAAACTTCTCCAACTTTCCACCCTTTTCGAACGGAGGTTTATTTTTTTCGAAAATATTTCTTACAAACTTCATTTATTGATATTAGCTATTTCTCATTAAATCCAAACCTTCTCTGACAATCTGCTGAAGATCATTTTTGGACACATCCACGAATTCGCATAATGCCATATCTTCCTCGATGATCTCAAATATTCCAAGATTTTCCATATCGTCATAATCTTCTGTCAGAATAGCTTTTATCAGGTATGTCGGCAGTATGTCCATAGGCATCACCTGCTCAAACACGCCCGACTGCACAAAAGCACGGGGCTCACCCTTCATATTTGTATCCACAACATATTCTTTATTCTTCCCATTCAGGAAAGAAAAAAGACCAAATGCCCGGTGGAAACTAAGTTTTTTTGTCGTTGGCAAAATCCAGCCGAGAAATTCACTGTGATGACCTTCCGGGATTACAGTAATCTGATTGTGATAAAATCCCAGATAACCATCCGATTTGATTTTCTCACCGGTGAGCACATTACCGCTTACGAATCTAACCTCCTGATCACTCAGATTGTTCTCGGTAAATCTATCAATGCAAGCGCCTGAATAGGTCTTGTAATACTGAGGATTTTTTACTTCTGAACCGGTGAGGGCGATAACTTTTGATGCATCATACTTGCCTTCGAGAAAAAGTTTTCCAATCTGCGCCACACCATATGGGCTTACCGTCCACACCAGGTCTCCTTTCCTTATCGGATCGATATGGTGAATATGCACGCCAACATTGCCGGCAGGATGTTTGCCGGAAATCTTATGAATTTCAGCGTTTTTTATGTTTGAAAACATGCCGGAAACTTCGCCATCCCCGTTCAGTGCAACATGCACCTTGCCGGTTGTGAGTATTGTTAGGGCATCGATACCTGCCTGAAAATACTTTTCATCGCCTTTGAGCGTGAATTCGACATCTGCTGCCAGTGGGCTGGTATCGAATGTGGAAATAAAAATAGATTTTGGTGTATCATCAGGGTTGGCGACAATGCCATAAGGCCTTTGAATGATATTTGGCCATACACCGCTTTTGGAAAGCAATTTTATAACTTCATCCCGCTTGAGTTTTAAAATATCGGAAGCGCTTAATTTTTTAAATGCTTCATATTTAATCTCATTGTCAGCGAGAATTTTTATTTCCAGCAACTTTCTTTTTTCGCCTCGTTTTACCTCGATTACTTCACCGCTGACGGGTGCACAATACTGCACATTTTCCATCATTTTGCAAAACATTAGAGGTGCGCCGGCCTTCACTACATCTCCTTCGTTAACCAACACCTTCGGGCGTTGCAAACCTGGGAAATCAGTGGGCTTGAGTGCAAAAGTTTTGGGCTGGTCACATGCTGCAATCTTTTTTTCCGCTTTTCCTGCAAGGTTTATATCAAACCCTTTTTTAAGCTTTATTGTATGTGACATTTAAGATTCTGATTAAGTCTCCTACTTTTTTAAAGCGCAAAAATAACCAAATTTTATATAATACATTGCGATCGAACCTCTTTGTTGGGCTATTGACAAAGTTTTTTTAGAGACAACTTTGGTACCGGTGCATACGGATGCTTTTCTCTATTTATCACAATTTTGCTTCATTGATCCGTGCTCTTTAAATCACCGGAAGAAAGAAGATGTGCGCTGCATTATTAAGACTTAGAAACCAAAGCCTTGTTCGGATTAAGAGCCCACGGCCATTTTTGTCATCTCTTCAATGTTTTTTTTCACTTCTTCCATCAGCCACATGGGTGTTGAGGTCGCTCCGCAAATCCCCACACTATCAGCTTCGGTGAACCAATCAGTATTGAGTTCATCCGGATGGGATATAAAATAGCTTCTGTCGTTATGGTTCTTGCAGACCTGATAAAGGGCCTTGCCGTTTGAGCTTTTTTTCCCACTTACAAAAACGATCACATCATGCTCCTGAGAAAACTCCCTCATCCGTGGTTCCCGGTTTGATACCTGCCTGCAGATGCTGTCGTGCGATTCAAATACCTGGGGGGCATCACTGCCGCTCTTCTCTGCGTAGCGCTGTTCGATCATAGATTTCATGTTATAGAAACCTGCGGTACTTTTGGTGGTTTGGCTGAAAAGCACGGTCGGGCGCGAAAAGTCAATTTTTTCAAGATCCGAAGCCTCTGTTACGATGATGGCATTATTTCCCGTTTGTCCGGAAAGACCGATTACCTCAGCATGGCCTTCTTTTCCATAAATCACGACTTGCCCGTTTTCTTTCGTAATCTTATCATAGGCCCCGCGCACCCTGTTTTGAAGCTTTAAAACGACCGGACAAGAAGCATCAATGAGTTCAATGTTATTTTGAAGGGCCAATTGGTAAGTTTCAGGTGGTTCGCCGTGAGCCCTGATCAGCACTTTGCAATCTCTTAACTCCTTTAACTGGTCATGATCGATGATCCGCAGGCCTTTTTTATACAATCGCTCAACCTCCATGTCGTTGTGCACAATATCGCCCAGACAGTACAGGTGTTTGGATTGCTGCATTTCATCTTCTGCCATTTGGATTGCGTATTCAACGCCGAAGCAGTATCCTGAGTTTTTGTCAATGGTAATGGTCATGATTTTAATCAAGCTGTTTTTTCTCTGACTAAAACTAAAATTTTCTGCACTTGTTCGTCGAATGTCAAATTACTTGTGTCAATTTCAACAGCATCAACAGCTTTTTTCAGGGGGCTGTCTTCTCTTGAAGAATCAATGTGATCACGGTTTCGAAGGTTTTCAATCACGTCACTCAGGTCCACCATAGTTCCCTTTTCCAATAGTTCGAGCCGGCGTCTTTCGGCACGTACCTCAAGGCTGGCGGTCATGAATATTTTAAGTTCAGCATCCGGGAATACAACAGTTCCTATGTCGCGTCCATCCATCACTACGCCCCGGGCCTGACCCATTCTGCGCTGCTGTTCCACAAGTTTTTTGCGAACTGCCGAGATTTCACTCACCGGACTTACAAGATTGGAAACATTCATTTGACGAATATCATGCTCCACGTTTTTGCCATTGAGATAAGTCTCATTTTTACCGGTAGTAATATTGTACTCAAATGAAATATCTACCTGCTTCAGCGCTTCAGCGATATCCGCATGGTTTTTCAGGTCGATGCTGTGCTTAATAAAAAAGAGGGTAACAGCCCTGTACATGGCTCCCGTATCAATATATATGTATTGCAATTCCCTTGCAATCACCTTGGCTGTGGAGCTTTTACCGCATCCTGAATTACCATCTATGGCAATGATGATTTTTTTCATAATCCTAAACTTACAGTTTCAATTTGCCTGTCAATCCGACCAATTATTTTTCGATAAATTTTTATCGTCAAGTGGTTTAAGCAAGTAATTCCGGACTGCTGATTGGCAGTAGAAATTTCACTCTTATACGACAAAAATACACATCTTTGGGTATGGCCTGCTATTTTATCCTTAAAAACTACTTAAGAGATTTGCTGTCAGCAATCTTTTACGGGACAGGGGATCGGGCCCCTTTTGGGCTGGCTGCGCTTTTTTACTTTATTGGACGAAGCACAATCTGTCATCAATGCCATGGTGGCAATCAATATGATGCCCAACATTATCTTTCTCATCATATATGCATAATTTAACTATACAAAGGTATAATTAATTGTGAGGTGAGCATAATTGCAATGCTGTCAGGGCAATATTCCCTACCTTTGTTAAAACAACTAAAAATATGAGCGATCAGGAATCCAAAACCAAAAAGATTATTCGCGAGATATCAGAAAAGATTGACGAACTACTCGAAAAATCCGACATCTCCAAAGAGGATGTAAAAAAGGAAATTGATGTAAGAATCAGGGAATTGAAGAAATCGCGTGATGAACTGAATGTAGAATTAAAGAAAATCAGGGAAGAAAACAAAGAAACTTTTGACAAGGCTGAAAAACTCGCAAAAAATGTTGCCGGTGAACTGAAAACCGCATTCGCAGGATTCATGAGCAAATTTTCCGATAAGGAAGAGGACAAAAAGGAAGGCAAGGAAAAATCTGAATAATGAATTATTTATCTGTTGAGCAACTATCCAAAAGTTATCACGAGCAGGCACTTTTCAACAACATCACATTCGGTATCAGCCAGGGACAAAAAGTAGCCCTTGTTGGCAAGAATGGTTGTGGTAAAACAACCCTGATGCGCATCATTGGCGGACTGGAAACGGCAGACAATGGCTCAGTCGTGCTCAGAAAAGGGATTAAGGTCGGATTGCTGCCACAAAATCCTGAATTCTCCAATCACCTGACCATCAGGGATTATATTTTTGATCAGGATAATGAAATGCTTGCCGTGATCAATGCCTACGAAAGGGCAGTTGCAAACCACGATGATGTGTCATCCGGGGATGCATTCCAGACACTGCTCAATCGAATGGATGGCCTGGAAGCATGGGATTATGAGGCGCAGATAAAACAGATCCTTGGAAAATTAGGTATTCACGATCTCGATGCCTACACCGATGAGTTGTCGGGTGGACAAAAAAAGCGGGTGGCACTGGCTGCAGTACTCGTTGGCAGGCCCGACTTCCTCATTCTCGACGAACCAACCAACCACCTGGATATTGAGGCGATCGAATGGCTTGAAAAATATCTTTCCATCCAGGCGACCTCACTGCTCCTCGTTACGCACGACCGTTATTTTTTAGAGGGAGTCACAAATGAAATCCTCGAAATCGATGATAAAACGATTTATCAGTACAAGGGAAATTACTCCTACTACCTGGAAAAAAAATCAGAACGCGAAGCGCAGGAAGCAAGCGAGGTAGCCAAAGCCAGAAATCTGCTTGTCAAAGAGCTCGATTGGCTCAGGAGAATGCCCAAAGCCCGTGGAACAAAAGCCAAATACAGGATAGATGCCGCGTATGATTTGATGGATGTAGCAGCTAAAAATCTGAATGAAGATGCCCTCACACTCCGCATCAGAATCCGGCGCCAGGGAAACAAAATCCTGGAATTGCATGGGATATCCAAGTCATTTGACGGGGAAACCCTGATTGATAATTTCAGCTATGTTTTTAAAAGAAAGGACAGGATTGGTATTGTCGGTAAAAATGGCGTGGGCAAATCTACCTTTCTGAATGTAATCACCGGGCAGTTACAGCCGGAGCAGGGAGTCATTGAGCTTGGCGAAACCATACAATTCGGCTATTACCGACAAGAAGGTATGCACTGGCCGGAAGGTACGAAGGTGATCGATGTAGTAAAGGAGGTGGCCGAAGTCGTGACGCTCTCTGACGGCGCTACCACTACAGCCGCGCAGTTTTTGAATCACTTTCTTTTTCCTCACGAAATGCATAATACCCCGGTTTCGAAACTTAGCGGTGGGGAACGAAGAAGACTTCAGCTTTTACGTGTTTTGATCAAGGCGCCCAATTTCCTGATCCTCGACGAGCCGACCAACGACCTGGATATTCTCACCATGAATGTATTGGAAGATTATCTTGCAAATTTTGAAGGTTCACTAATGATCGTATCGCATGACCGGTACTTTATGGATAAGCTCACAGAGCATCTTTTCATTTTTGAAGGTAATGGGAAAATATGCGATTTTCCAGGCAATTATTCTGACTATAAAAACCGGCCTGTACAGCGCGAACAGGCATCCGCTAAAGAACTATCGAAACCCAGAGCGCAATCGGAGGTAAAAGCCCCAAAAAATCGAAAATTGAGTTTTACAGAACAAAAAGAATTCAATGCTCTTGAATCTGAAATAGAACAACTTGAGGCGCAAAAGCAATTGCTCATAGAGAAAATGAGTGGGGGAGAAAGCAATCATGAATCGCTGCATGAATGGTCACAGGAAATCAAACGACTTAGCAGCCTGATCGAGGAAAAAGAACTGCGCTGGCTTGAACTTTCCGAAAGGGCTTAGTTAATCTTTATATTTCTGACGGCTAAACGAAGGTTATCTACAGGGATAGCTGTTTAATAATAACCCACAAAAAAGGCCCGCAAACTGCGAGCCCCTGAAGTTATGTCAATTGGCGGATTTAATCTCTGCTACCCAAAAACATATAAACATAATAAAGCAGGGTAACTAAAGATCCCAAAGCAGCCACTACATAAGTGAGGGCAGCCCATTTTAAAGCGTCTTTGGCCATGGCATGCTCAGTTGATGTGGTAATGCCTCTTGCGTCAATCCATTGCAACGCCCGCCTGCTTGCGTCAAATTCCACAGGAAGCGTAATAAAAGAAAACAGGGTGAGTACCGAATATACAGCGATAATCATGAGCAACACAAGATTATAGGGAAATACAGAAAAGAAAAAGAAACCGCCAAAAATACTGGCCAGTACTATAAAATTGAGAATCCTGCCACTTGCATTTTGTAAAGGAACCAGAGCCGTTCTCAACTCCAGAAAACCATAGGCCGAAGCATGCTGCACCGCATGGCCACACTCATGAGCAGCCACCGCCGCGGCTGCGGCATTTCTACCATAATAGACCGGCTCACTCAGATTCACTGTTCTGGAAACGGGATTGTAATGATCCGTAAGGGACCCCGGATGGCAAACCACCGCCACATCATAAATGCGATTGTCTGCAAGCATTCTTTCAGCAACCTCCCTGCCAGTGAGATTTGAAGACATTGGGATTTGAGAATACTTTTTAAACTTTGATTTTAGCTTTGAACTGATAGCAAAGCTCAAGATCATAAAAAAGATACCAATTAGTAAAATCATATTCGTTTTAGTTTGTTTTCTTATTTTCATCAATCACGGATGTTGTGGATAGTCCTTCAATGAGATCGATTGCCTCCACTTTTCCGCCAATTTGCATTACGATATCAACTCCTATAATGTTACTGCTGTTATAATTTTTTCTTTTAAGCAAAAACAACCCATTTGAGTTTCCTGAAAATCTTATTAACTGCGTCATGATTAAATAACTCAAATATCTCACTTCATGCCAGATCGGAAGGCCCCCTTCCCCCGAATGTTTGTTGCTGACGCATAAAGACACTAACTATAAAGCTTATTCCTCCAAAAACCATGATCGTCAGAAATTGTGAGGAATGTGCTACAAGTGCGAATACCTTTCCATCTTCTGCCGAGATACCATATAATACAAGCACGCTGCTCACAAGAATATGAAAGACCCCAATACCGCCCTGAACCGGGGCAGACATGCCGAGCCCGCTCATAACCAACAGTGTCAGTCCTGCTGTATAGCTTAGACCTATCGTAGGCGGAAAGGCATAAAAAACCACAATCAGCATGGCGTAATACAAGAACCATATACCTAGTGTGGCAAGCCAAAACGCCTTTTGTTTTTTCAATTTTCTGATCGAAAAGAAACCGGCCAGCAATTCTCTGAGAAACTGACGTACTTTGATATAAAAACTGTTCCTGTAAAATTTTGCTTTCAGCAATTTGAATAGAAATAGCAGAACTATAAAAAAAACAATGGCAAGCCCGGCTATGGTAAAGGCAAGTCCGTAAAAAGATTCCACTTCAGGAAAACTTTCCTCGAATCTTTCAATCACAAACTGATTTAATTTATCAAATTCGATCAGAAATGTAAACAATGCCAAAGTCATCAGAATTACCAGGTCAAGCGCTCTTTCCGCTACCACACTTCCGAATGCAGATGTCATGGCCACATTATCATTTTTCTTTAGGATACCACACCTGGACACCTCTCCTAACCTCGGAACCAGATTATTAGCAAAATAGCCTACCATGACGGCAATAAAGGTGCGGTTTGTTTTTAAGTGTGTATATCCCAGTGGCTCCAACAGCAGATTCCATCTGTAGGCTCGCAGGTAATGACTTATCAAAGCAAATACTATCGAGATGGCAATCCAGCCATACCGGAGTTCAGTAAAGTACTGAAGAATATTGTCAAGTGAAAAATCTCTGTACACATACCAAAGTAAAAACGCGGCAACGCCAAGTGTAGCAGAATACTTGACGATGTCCAGCAAAAATTTTCTATTACCCTTAACCAATCAGTTTATTATTTTTATCAGGAAAGATAATGGTAGGCTTGTGCTTTTTGGCTTCATTGTGCTCCATTGAAGCATAAGAAATGATGATGATGATGTCCCCGACCTGGGCTTTGCGTGCCGCCGGACCGTTGAGGCAAACATGCCCGCTACCCCGGTCGCCTTTGATCACATAAGTTTCAAGTCTTTCACCGTTATTGATGTTGACAATTTGCACCTTTTCGTTTTCAATAATATTCGAAGCTTCCATGAGGTCCTCGTCAATGGTAATGCTACCAACATAATGCAACTCAGCCTGGGTGATCTTAACTCTGTGAATTTTTGACTTTACAACTTCAATAAACATTTCAACTTCAATTTCCGCCGCAAATCTATACTAAATAAGTGAGATATTGTCGATTAATCTCACTTTTCCAAGGTATCCGGCAATACACAATGTGACGTGGATGCCCGCCTTCATGCTTTCAATTTCCGTCAGAGTGGCAGAATGTACGATCTCAAAATATTCGAGACTGACCTTGCTCTCCCTGGCGAAAAAATCATGAATAAAGCCTTTGACTGAGCTTATGCTTTCTCCTTTTTTTAGTTTATGCTCTGCCATTCTCAATG
Source organism: uncultured Roseivirgaceae bacterium (assembly GCA_964482185.1). GTDB lineage: Bacteria > Bacteroidota > Bacteroidia > Cytophagales > Cyclobacteriaceae > JAAUQL01. The sequence continues at coordinate 11,922 of CAYZWN010000011.1, read as the reverse complement.
CCCGATGTAAGTCTGAGGCGTGTGATCGCTCGTCCTCAGTTAGCAATAAATTGCGTGATGACAAGGCAAGCCCGTCCGGTTCGCGAATTGTTTTGACAGAAATGATTTCGATTGGAAAGTTTAATTCATCTGTCAGCTTTCTGATAATGCTCAGCTGCTGAAAATCCTTTTCACCAAAATATGCCCGATCAGGGCTCACAATATTAAACAATTTGGACACAATCAGCCCGACACCTTTAAAATGTCCGGGGCGGTGTTTGCCTTCCATAATTTCTTCAAGATATCCGAAAGAAAGATTGATCAATGGATTTTGAGGATACATATGATCTGCGTGCGGAATAAAAACGGCATCACAACCCTCTGAATCAAGCATTTCTATGTCGGCAGGGATATTTCTGGGATATTTCTTTAAATCTGCCGCGTTGTTGAACTGAGTCGGATTTACAAAAATGCTACAAACCGTAATATCATTTTGCAGTTTTGACTCCCTGACCAGAGCGAGATGGCCCTGATGCAGCGTACCCATTGTTGGCACAAATCCAATTGATTTTTGGTCTGCTTTGTTTTGCCGGCAAAACGCGCGGATTTCATTGGTTTCTTTAAATATTTTCATGCAATGGATTAGCAAAAAGTGCGGAAAGCTACAGTTTCTTTAAATATTATTATTGAGATTTAGTTAATTTTTCGTACTTTTGTCCTCAAATTTTACTAAAAAATAAATAAGATAGCAGAGTTATGTCCAAGTATCGAATTCTTTATGTCGCGAGTGAAATCAATCCTTTTCTACAAACATCCGAGGTTGCCGATCTGGTTCGAAGGCTTCCCCAGGCCATGCAGGAAAAGGGGATGGAAATCCGGATTCTTGTTCCGAGGTTTGGCTTGATCAATGAAAGAAGAAACCGTTTGCATGAGGTAGTAAGGCTTTCAGGTATCAATATTTCGGTTGGCGACGAAGAAAAGCCGCTGATTATTAAGGTTGCTTCCATACCAAACGCAAAATTGCAGGTGTACTTTATCGACAACGAAGACTATTTTCACAGAAAGAGTGTTTTCCATGATAAGGAAAACAAATTCTATGAAGATAATGACGAAAGAGCAATATTTTTCTGCAAAGGCGTGTTGGAGACTGTCAGAAAGCTCGGTTGGGCTCCGGATATTGTTCATTGCAATGATTGGATGACAAGCCTGATTCCTATGTATATCAGGACGACATACAAAAACGATCCAATTTTTCAGAATGCAAAAACGGTATTCACGGTTTATGATACACCATTTGAGTATAAATTCGGCGTAGATCTGCTGCAAAAAGTAAAAATGATGGATATCGAAGACGATATGCTCACAGCTCTTAGCACTGCAGATTATGAGGGTTTCATAAAAATCGGAGCGATGTATGCCGATGCAACAATAAAATCAGAGTCACAATTTAAAAATGGCTTGAACACACTTTTTGCGTCGTTGGAAAAGAAAGAGGAATTTTTAATTGATACCATTGAAAAAGACGAAAACTACGAAGAGTCGTATTATAATCTTTATAGCGACCTTGTGGGATAGGAAATTGGGGCTGATCTTAGGATTGGCCCTTTTAACTATTGGATGCGAAGAACCCGGAGAAATCGGTCTTGATTTAAACCCTGAAAGTGGTGCTTTTGTCGCCAGGTATATTGAGATTCCCATTGATAATTACATCGTTTTGCACGAAGATGTGTTATCGACTAATACGACCAGAATCGATCAAACTACCCAATCCATTGTGAGAGAGGGGAGATTGCTTGTTGGAGCATACAATACACCTGAATTTGGCGGCTTTTTTTCGCAAGCCTTCTCAAATATTTACTTCTCAAAATTCGGGTTTACCAAGCAGGATTTTACCTATGACAGCCTGCTGTTTTATATTCGTGTTGACTATCTCTACGGAAACAATTTTACCGGCGAAAAAGTAATTGCGTTGCATGAACTTACGGAAGAGCTGGATCTGGGCAAACAGTATATGACAAAAAATTCTACCGCCTACAATCCTGAGCCGGTTGGAGCTTTCAGATTTGACGTATCTTCAAAAGACACAATCAGCATTGATACCGTATTTTCGGCGCGTTTGTCGGATGAGCTGGGGCTAAGGCTGTTTGAAAAAGCCGGTCAGGATTCTATAACATACTTTGACAACCGGGCATTCCGGGATTTCTTTAACGGGTTTGCTTTTGTGCCGGAGTCGTCAAATGATCTGATCACCGGTATTCATGCGGAGAGCAATTCTACGTTTATGAGAATGTTTTTTCATAACGCAAAGGACACCACGTTTCTTGATTTCGTAATAGACGGTTACACGCAGGACACAACCATTGTCGGCACGGATATATCATTTCAACTTGTAAATCTCACGCGTTACTACAACAATGTCACCCTGGATCGCACAGGCACCGTAATCCAGGACGATCCTGGTTTTTATACAGAATTTCAAACAAACGATCCTTACACATATATACAGGCAAGCGCCGGTATTTTCACAAAAATTGATTTGGCAAACTATATCAGTTTTCTTGATACCGTGCCAAACCTGGTAATTAACCGCGCGGAAATCATAATGCCAATAAAAGAGTATGCGGATTTTTTGCAGCCTTCTGTAAGCTATGAAATGTATGTAACTGATGAAAATAATAAGTTTAAGGAAGTAGTGCAGGCTGATACCAGCAGGATTATTTATTCATCTGTAGGTGTCCTGTCATATCGTGAGTTTCAGGATGAAAACAGGGGAGAGTTGGTCGGTAATGTGACTGAATACATTGAAAATCTGACAAGTGGTACTTCATCCGCTCATCAACTTTTAATTGGCCAGACCGCCCTTTATCTTTCATTTTTATCAGTGAATCAGGCAGTGGTGGAAAAAGAAAATATTGTTTTAAGGGTTTATTATTCAGCATTATAATTTTTTAAAAAACCAAAATAACAACCAAACAATGTGTGGAATTGTAGCCTATCTGGGCGAAAGAAACGCCTATGAGGTGATACTCAAAGGCTTGAAAAGACTTGAATACCGGGGATACGACAGTGCGGGTATTGCCATCTCATCAGAAAATGAACTTAAACTTTATAAGAAAAAAGGCAAAGTTTCCGATCTTGAACAATTCATAAATGGAGATAAAGTCGCAGGTTGTACCGGCATAGGCCATACCCGTTGGGCCACTCATGGTGAGCCTACTGATCGAAATGCACACCCCCACTTATCCTCGGATGGATCGCTGGCTATAATCCACAACGGTATCATTGAAAACTACGGTGCACTCAAGCAGGATCTCATAAACAAAGGGCATGAATTTAGAAGTGATACTGACTCGGAAGTTGCCATCCACTTCGTGGAAGATATCAGAGACCATAATAATTGTGACCTGGAGGAGGCTGTCAGGCTGGCGCTTACAAAAATTGTTGGCGCTTATGCTATTGTGATAGCTGATAAAAATGATCCTGATCTGCTCATTGCTGCGAGAAAAGGCAGTCCACTAGTCATTGGAGTAGGTAAAGATGAGTACTTTCTTGCGTCTGATGCCACGCCAATAATTGAATATACCAATGAAGTGGTGTATCTGAACGATTATGAAATCGCTATAATTCGTAAAAATGGCCTAATAATAAGGAATACAGAAGACGTAGAAACAAATCCCTACATTCAGACAATAGAGCTCGAGTTGGACGCGATCGAAAAAGGGGGCTTTAAGCACTTCATGATCAAAGAAATTTTTGAACAGCCAAAATCAATCGGTGATGCGATGCGAGGAAGGCTCAACGCCGCCAATGGTCATCTGGTTTTGGGAGGAATTCGCGATTATGTTAACAGGATTGTGAGCGCTGACCGGATCGTAATTTTAGCATGCGGCACATCGTGGCACGCCGGACTGGTTGCCGAATATTTCTTCGAGGATTGGTGTCGCATTCCCGTAGAGGTAGAATATGCTTCTGAATTCAGGTATCGAAATCCCATAATCAGAGAGGGAGACGTAATTGTTGCTATTTCTCAATCCGGCGAAACTGCCGATACGCTGGCTGCCATTGAACTCGCCAAATCAAAGGGGGCAATTATTTTTGGGGTAGTAAATTCGGTCGGATCTTCCATTGCCCGGGCAACACATGTTGGTGCCTACATACATGCCGGGCCTGAAATTGGTGTGGCGAGTACCAAGGCATTTACAGCCCAGGTGACGGTGCTGTCTATGATTGCAATGATCGTTGCCTATCGCAAAGGAACCATTCCTGAAACCAGGTATCACGAATTACTTGTGGAACTCGAAACGATACCCGGCAAGGTTGATGTGGCTTTGAAATTAGCCGGGCAAGCAGAAAAAATTGCTGCAGAATTCAAGGATGCGCGAAACTTCCTGTATCTCGGGCGCGGATATAATTTCCCGGTAGCTCTGGAAGGTGCGCTGAAATTGAAAGAAATATCCTACATCCACGCTGAGGGATATCCGGCTGCTGAGATGAAACATGGCCCCATCGCACTGATCGATGAAGAGATGCCGGTAGTCTTTATAGCCACAAGAGACAGCTCTTATGATAAAATAATCTCAAACATCCAGGAGGTTAAGGCAAGAAAAGGTAAAGTAATTGCCGTTGTAACCGAAGGCGATGTGCTCATCCCAAAGCTGGCAGATTTTGTGCTGGAGGTGCCGGTCACACACGAGGCGCTTATGCCGCTCGTTTCGGTAATACCGTTACAACTATTATCCTATTACATTGCTGATATGCGGGGGTGTGATGTTGATCAACCCCGAAATCTGGCCAAATCGGTTACAGTAGAGTAGTCTTAAACAAGGTTTGGTTTGCCGGAATTATTTTCCTCAACCATTTCTTCAGATTCGCCGTCTAACCCCTCTTGAAGGATTTTTTCAAACTTGGTTTTGGGGAGCTCGACCTTGGCGATTTCCTCTTCTGAGAAGTATTCATTGATCATCTTGCGCATTTCCTGAATCGACAGATTGTGATGTATTTTCCCGGCACGTACAATTGACATTTGCCCGGTCTCTTCTGAAACCACCAACACCAGGGTATCTGTGGTTTCGCTCATGCCAATTGCGGCCCTGTGCCTTAGCCCGAATTGTGCCGGCAGATTTTCCAGATCGCTTACCGGAAGGATACAACGCGCAGCAGATATTTTGCCTTTATATATGATCACAGCGCCATCATGCAAAGGACTGTGTTTGTTAAAAATCGAAATCAGGAGTCTTTTTGATATAAACCCATCAATAGGATCACCTGAATCGACATAAAATTTAAGCTCTGATTCACGACTAAAAACAATTAATGCCCCCGTATTAGTACCTGCAAGCGTCTTCGCTGCATCGATGATTGGATTAACATCAAATTTATCGGGATCATCATTTCTTTTCCATGGAAGGTTTTTAAAAAAATGTTCTCTGTTGAAAGTTGTGGTTTTGCCAATTAATAAAAGGAATTTCCTGATTTCCGGGCTAAATAATATAATCAAGGCCAGCACACCGACACCCATAAACTGGCCCAGAATTGCAGAAAGCAATTCCATCTCCGCTGCATTGACCATAAGATAGGTGAGATATAAAAACAAAAACCCCAGAAATACTTTGGATGCAATGCTGCCCTTCATCAGCTTGTAAACCTGATATAACAGCAAGGTTACAGCGACAATATCAAGGATGTCAACCCAGCTTATGTTCAAAAAACCGATCTTAAAGAGCAGAATCAATGTTTAAAATTATTTAAGAGCCCAATTACTTCTTTTGCTTCACTTACATCATGAACCCTGAGGATGCGGGCACCTTTTAACAGTGCAATTGTGTGCAAAACTGAAGTGCCGTTAAGCGCCTTTTCGGGTGATATATTCAGCAATTTATAAATCATGGATTTCCTTGATAAGCCAACAAGTATTGGTGCATTTAGCATCGCAAAAAGCTCGAGATTTCGAAGCAATTCATAGTTTTGTTCAATAGTTTTTGAAAATCCAAAACCCATATCAATAATAACATCTTTTAGGCCAATTTGTGTTAGTTGATTGATTTTTTTCCTCAAATAATCCATGGTTTCGAATATTAGATTCTCGTAAGAAGTATAAGACTGCATATTCTGAGGTGTGCCCCTCATATGCATCATAATATATGGTACTTTATATTCAGCAATGACATCCAACATTTCCCGGTCCAATGCTCCGGCCGAAATGTCATTAATTATATCTGCACCCATATCCAGGCATTTTTTTGCAAGCCCTGCCCTAAACGTGTCAATGGAAATGGGAATTTCTTTCGAAACTGATCGGACTATACAGATGCCTTTATTGAGTCTTTCAAATTCAAGGGACACATCAATATCAATAGCTCCCGGTCGAGAGGAGTATCCTCCAATATCAATGATATCAGCACCCTGTTTTATCAATTCCTCAACCCTTGAATATATCAAATCAGACTGAATATACTTTCCTCCATCATAGAAGGAATCATCCGTTATATTCAGAATGGCCATAATTTTTGGCTCGTCTAGCTCAAGGACTTTTCCGTTTACGTTGAGTGTATTTTTTGAATAAAATGCCTTATCTTTCGATGCCATTTACCTTTTTAATAGTTCATTTCATTACAAATCACAGTATTTTGAATAACAATACGATTAGCGAATATAGAGAAGTTATAAAGGCATGCAAAGAAGTATTTGAGAAGAAGACAAGGGACTACGGCACCGCGTGGAGAATACTCAGATTGCCTTCAATCACCGATCAGATTATGATCAAAGCCCAAAGAATCAGATCGATTCAGGAAAAAGGCATGCAAAAGGTTGAGGATGATATTCAAAGTGAATTTATGGGAATCATCAACTATTGTATCATCGCTATCATCCAGATTTTCCTTGAAACCAATGAGAAAGCAGACATGACTTTCGAGGAAATAGAGCCTATATATGACCAGGCAGTTCGTGAAACAATTGCGCTTCATGAAAACAAAAACCACGATTATGGCGAAGCCTGGCGAGAAATGAGAATCAGCTCTATGACCGACATCATTCTGATGAAAATCAAGCGTGTAAAGCAGATCGAAAATAATAGCGGAAAGACCATCATCTCAGAAGGTGTAAAAGCCAACTATCAGGACATGATGAATTATGCGGTTTTTTGTTTAATAAAACTATAAGAAAAATAGATGAAGGCAGTTGATGCAGTGGTGAGAACCTTCGTTGGAGTTCTTTTTATTTTTTCGGGATTGGTTAAGCTCAATGATCCCTTGGGTACTGCCATAAAAATGGAAGAATATTTCGAAGTGTTTGCCGGCGATATATGGTCGGTTTTTCATTATTTGATACCTGCGGCACTTCAAGTCGGCCTGGTAATCGTTATACTTGAAATATTGTTGGGGGTTTGTCTGCTCATTAATTACCGGATGAAGGTAACCTCATGGATACTCCTTCTCCTTATTGTATTTTTCACTTTTCTGACTTTTTACTCTGCCTTTTTCAATAAAGTAACCGATTGTGGCTGTTTTGGCGATGCGATTCCACTAACGCCCTGGCAGTCGTTTTATAAAGACCTGATTCTGCTTTCTCTGATCCTGTTCATTTTTGTTAGAAAAAGTCATTATCATCCAATGGTCTCTCAAAAAACCGGAGGAGTCATTTTGGTGATCGTATTATTATTAAATATAGCATTGGCATATTATGCCTTGGAGCACCTTCCACCAATTGATTTTCGCCCGTACAAAATTGGAGGGGATATTTCAGCGTCAATGCAACCATCTGCCGAATACAAGTATATCTATATCATGGAAAAAGATGGTAAAAAAATGAAATTTGAAACATACCAGACCGACACATCTTATACGTTTGTTGAAATGGTACTTTTAAACCCTGAAGCAGAACCAAAAATAACAGATTATCATGTGTGGTCAGATGAAGGGGACTACACCGATGAATCACTATCAGGCACCAAATTTCTGATTCTTTTTAGTGATGTTACCAAATCCAGGGTAAAAAAAGTGCCCGCGATATCAAGACTTGTTAAAGAAGTAGAAAATGACATGGATATTTGGGTACTCACAGCCAACAATGAAGAAGCTTATGAAAATTTCAGACATGAATACCAGCTTGCATTGCCATATTTTTACGTTGATGGCACAGTAATCAAAGCCATGATTCGTGCAAATCCAGGGCTGATACTTCTCAAAGAAGGCGTTGTGCTCGGAAAATGGCATTCAAATGATATTCCCTCTAAGGACGAACTTTTGGGCTTAATCAGATAAAACGTGATCAGGTTTCTGGTAAAAAGACTGTTTTATGGGTTTATGGTATTGGTTGGTGTGGTATGTGTGGTATTTTTATTATTTCATGCACTCCCTGGCGATCCGGTGGCGCTCATTGCAGGCCAAAGAAGCGATATCAGCACAAGACAGGCCATAACTTCAGAACTGGGTCTGGACAAACCTTTGCATACTCAGTTTTTTTATTACCTGAACGATATATCTTTTATTTCGGTTCATGAAAATAAACTGAATAACCAGCAAAAGTATGGCTATAAGTCACTAAAGCGTTTTGATAATCAGGTTCTGGTGCTAAAATGGCCATATCTTCGGCGCTCTTTTCAAACAAATAAAAAGGTTACGGAGATCATCCGTGATAATATCTTCAATACATTCTGGCTGGCTTTGACCGCAATGATTTTCGCAAGTGCATTAGGTATATTAATTGGAACAATTTCAGCTCTGAATCAAAAGACGATTTTGGATCATCTTTTGATTTCAGCCTCCGTGGTAGGTATTTCAATTCCATCCTTTGTTTCTGCAATACTAATGGCCATGATTTTTGGTTTTTATCTGAGTGACTATACCGGGCTGAATCTAACAGGTCAGTTATGGGTGAACCATCCAATCAGAGGGAGAGAATTACAACTTCAAAACCTCGTTTTACCAGCTATAACGCTGGGCATTATGCCATTGTCAATTATTGTTCAACTGACACGCAGCTCCATGATCGAAGTGCTTTCACTCGACTATATTCGAACGGCATACTCGAAGGGACTAAGTAAAAATCGCGTCGTTTTCAAACACGCATTAAAAAATGCACTCAATCCAGTTATAACTGCCGTATCTGGCTGGTTGGCCTCCTTGATGGCCGGGGCTTTTTTTGTGGAATATATTTTTGACTGGAAAGGTATTGGCTATATCACAATCAAGGCTGTTCAGAGTCTGGACTTCCCTGTTGTGATGGGTGTTACGCTTCTAATCGCGACTATTTTTGTGGTAATCAACATATTTGTTGATATACTTTATGCAGCAATAGACCCAAGAATCAGACTTAGTTAAATAAATCAATTGATGAAAGGAAAGAATTTTTTTATGGTCGGAATGCCGGCATCTGGCAAATCGACCATTGGCAGGCTTTTAGCGGCTCAATTAGGTCTGCCATTTTTTGATTTGGATGCCTTGATAGCTGAGGAAGAGGACATGACAATCAATGAAATATTCGAATTGCGCGGTGAAGAATACTTTAGGGAGGCAGAGAGAAGATGTCTTGAAAAGGCAATTAAAAAACCACCTGGATTTGTACTGGCTACCGGAGGTGGTACGCCTTGTTTTTTCGACAACATGGAATTGATGAACCGTCATGGTGTTACAATATTCCTGAATGTTGATATTGGCCAGCTGCACCAAAAGCTTTTAATAAAGGGAACACACAAACGACCTTTGCTTAAAGACAAATCAGCGGATCAATTGCTGGCAGAATTAACTCAAAAGTTTGAACAGAGAAAAGCGTCTTACTTAAAATCAAAAATTTGCCTGAATCAAAGTCTGAGCGACATTACTGATCGGGCGAATCAGGTGATTTTTGCTATCAAAACCTTAAAAGAATATCCCAAAGGATAGGATAAAATTGAGGTTGCTATTTGACATACTTACGAAGCTCGTGTCAAATACCGGGCTGTTGTCCGGATTGTCGAGCACATAAGGGGCATAAGTGTTATTCATTGTTCTGTAGGATGAAGCCAAATCCACAAATATTTTACCGGTTCTGTAGCCGATGCCACCTGAAAACATTTGTGTGCTGATATCGGATGATCCAGATGCATAAGGATTTCCCCTCATATTATACCCCAATCTTAGCCTTAATTTATCAATTCTCCATTCTCCCCCCATTCTGAAGTTTAAGGTGGAGGCATAGAGATCAGAAATGATGTCATTTTCAGCGTCAAGAGATCCCCCATCGCCTTTTAATTTCATTTTAGAATAATCTATCAATTCCAAATCTCCAGAGATAAATCCGTTCTTGTTAAAGAAGAATGTAGCCCCAAAATTTAGGCGCATAGGCGTTGTAATGCTATAATCAAAAAAACTTTCCTCCTCATATGACTCTGAATTCAGAAGGGCTGAGAACTCATAAAAGGTAGTGAAATCAGCGTTTTCATTTACAATTAAATCATAATTAGCGTCAAAATAATCTCCATAATTATTCATGTTAAAATTATTGAAAGTAGCCTGAGAGTTATATCTGTACCTTTCACTCATTGAGATAAATGTTGGCGTTACAAGAGAAAAACCAACTGTCATCTTGTTAATAGGTCTGGCGATGACTCCGAACGTGCCATTCACACCAATTCCCTCTGTGCGTAAATCTTCATATAGATAAGAATTATTAACAATATCACCGGATAGCCCGGGATATTCTTCCCGATATTCTTTTACAACTTCGGCACGGAGAGATTGAACTCCTAAAGTAGCCCCCAAATAAATAATGTCATTGAAATTACCTCCGTAGCTAAAATTCCATTGATTCTGGGAACCTGAACTTTGAATAATTTCAGATTGATTGGTCGGAAAATCTCCGGAGGGAAACTCACTAAAAAACGTTCGGTCATAGAATGGCACATACGTTGTATCCGATCCGTTTATAAATGCATCCAAAAATTCACTCATCAAATAATTGTAGTACGCGCCCTTGGTGACGCCAACCAGATTGCCGGGGTCCTGATTCTGGTTGTTGGCATCCTGAACGTAAAAATCAAGGATGTCGTTATTTGGATTTGATCCCCTGTATTGAATTTCTGAGTTGAACTCGTTTACTTTTGAAAAAGAAATGACAAAAGATCCACCCCGCCACTTGCCTGGGATGTTGTCCGCCTTCGTTTTATTGAAAACTATCCCGAGGTTATCAATATTGAATTTACCCAATGAAGTTGATGTGCTTGTTCCTAAGTAACCGCTTTCATTATTCCGAATATTGTATGAGGGTGTGATAGAGACTTCAGAACGATTATAAAAGCCAAGCCCGGCAGGATTAGACAGAGCAGAACTAATATCACCCCCCAAACTAATCTGAGTATTTCCTAAGCCGTGTATTCGGGCAGAGCCAATGTACTCATAATCGCTATAGATGAGTGCCTGTTCGTGATATGAAAATGCACCAGGAACGGTCTGCGCATGAGCTGAAAAATAGATCAAAGTTATCCAGGCACTTATTAGAATAAGCGATTTGAAAAGTCTCATTTCATTTTGAATTAGAGAATAACCCTTCTTCCCTCCAAAATACTATTGCCTTCCGGAGCTGGTTCTCGATCCAGAAGAGGAACTGCCGGATGATCGGACACCTGAACTGCTGCCGCCAAATGAAGACCTGCTTCCACCCGATGAAGAACCTGAAGAATATGAACTTCTGTTAGCGTTATTCGAATTTCGTGACGGAGAGCTGAATGATGAACTATTATTTGTTCGGCCGCTATTTGAATAACTACTACTTGAGTTTGATCTATTAACTCCCGATGAGCCTGAATTGAGCCTGCTCGGTCTGTTATTGGAAATAGATGAAGAATTATTTGATGAGCCGGCAGAATTTTGCATAAATGAACTCCTCCTGGTTGGTGTACTTGTTGAAATTCTTTCAGAGGCACCGCTCGACCTGCGCGCATTATTATAATAATGCGCGCAGGTCGAG
>CAYZWN010000010.1:44387-44641 GCA_964482185.1 uncultured Roseivirgaceae bacterium | reverse complement strand
CTACCTATTTTTCAAATCATAATTTGCCTTATTGAGGCTTCATCACTGGTTCATTTTCATTCAGCTCCATCAGTACTCACCTACAGGGATCAAAGTCCCCGTTTTTCCTTAGCCGTTCACCACACCAGCGTTTCCGCTAAATGCAGCGTAAGGCGGTTTGATGGCTGCCCCGGCAGGCCGCCATCGGAGGGCCTATCTACAGGTTACCCCATAGTCCTCCATCCATTTCAAAGCACTCAGCCCCAAGGGGCTGA
>CAYZWN010000010.1:7014-44377 GCA_964482185.1 uncultured Roseivirgaceae bacterium | reverse complement strand
GGTATGTGCTGTTGGGCTGGCATTCTTGTCAACCGTATGTTTTACTCTTCTCCTGAATAGTCAAGGATAATTTTTTAATTTATTCCAAACCTATCCAATCAATCAACAATTCGAAATCTTCTTCTTGCCCGTTGGCAATAAAAAAGCTCAATTGTTCGATGCTTTCGAAATTGAAATTCGGGGTGTTCAATTTGCGACCCCGAAACTGTGGGTGAAATTCACTGATTGCTAACTTGATGTTTTCCCATTCCCCTGAAGTGGCAAATTGGTGCACGTAAGACTCAGACTGCGAAATCTCGCCATTCAAACGAAATTCATAGCGCTTGCCATCTCCTTTTACGCGCAAAACAATGAACTTCTTTTCTCCCGGACGTTTTATCGTTTTTTTCAATTGTATCGAGGCAAATCCTCCGTTGTTCGCCAATGAAACGTGACCTGAAAATCGTCCATGTCCGGCACCGGTAAGCACGACGGAACTTTTGGATATTCCACCCATCACACCATCGTTGACAATACGCCATTCTTTGATGTTTGTTTGAGTTGAGAAAGTATAGATCTTTTCCATGTTTGATTTAGTGGACAAGTTGAGTATGAGTAATAATAATACGTATTTCATCATTTCAATAATATTTAAACATCCTACTCGTATGGATTTCGGTTTCGCCCGGCTTTTTTGAGTGGGTTCTGGACTCCACTTTTTTGTTTACTGTTACTAACTGTTTGTCATCTTAATAGTTCAGCAAGTTGGCTTTCTCCGACCGTCTTTGTTTTTAAACTTTCGCATCAAGCGGATGGACGCATTGCGTCTATTTTCAATATGTCTGATCCCTGCGTTTCATGGGTTTTTAACAGTTTTCCATAGCGAAATTTGCAGGTAAGCTTTATCATTGACGAAGCTATTCCGGAATCGTTAAATATCCAGGTGATCCGGCGGGCTTATTAGCCGGTCGAAACCTCTGGTCGTAACGTGGGTTTAGATTTTAGTCGTAACCGAAATATCGAAGCCCAAGAGGCTCTAACAATGTATCATGAAACCGGCACTTCTTGTGATGCATAAACCAGGTTAAACTTCAATAACTTAGGTCCGTCATTGCGGAATGATGATTTCGTATCCTGTCGAACTGATGTAAAAAAAAGTGAAGCATTTTTTTTAAAACAGTATTACCAATTCATAAACCGCCTGTACTTAAAGAATAGGACGAGGCTTCCCATTTTAAATTCATTACCGTTGTCAGCGCGTGAATTAAAGGCGATTACATTTAATTCATAGCGGTTGTTGAAGTTTTGCCAATAACCAATCCCTCCGTCAAACCTGTGAATATCAGCTGTTGCAAAGCGCACATCCACGTCAAATGTGGAGCTGTAAAATTCATAAGCGAGCTGCCCATACCAGGTCTTATCTTTAAAGCTCGGATTGTTTATTGGAATATTGGTCATGACCCGGTACCTCAAACGGGCATTCTGATCCCAATTGTCCTCACCAATGGTATGCCGGTAGCGCTCCTCAAACCTTAAATAATTCAATATGGTAACACGACCAAAAGTTGGCCAGCGCAGCATGGTGCCAATCCAGGGGCGTAATTCGTTGGTTGTAAAATCGTCTTTAATAAAAGTGTGAACATAAATCAAACCTCCTGTAACATCCCATATCTTTGAAAAGCGCCTGGTGATTTGCGATCTGAGGAAAATCCGGTTAAATGCCGGCTCATCAAAAGTGGCCATCCAGGCGACATCCTGGTTATATACCCATTTTTCGTTCAGCTTCCAGTTCAGAAATGCCATGGTCCATACCTGCTTCTCAATATCTGAGTCCTTCTGGGCTGCTACACGATCGTAAGAGAGTACAAGAAAAATCAGGATTAAAAAAATATACCTACCAGGCACGTTCGTAGTGTTGAATTAAGGGCACAAAAATAATTGTTGCAGCATAATTAATGTGTCGGAAAGCACACAAAAAATCAATGGTAAGGCGATAGAGCGATTGTGGGAAACAATCTTTTCTCCTAAAAAAATGTAGAGAAACTTTAGCGAATGAAAACACAGTACCCGGATACTCAACAAATCCTTGGCAAATGTTCACCAATCAGCATCGAAACGACCCGCTTCCCGCCAAGTCCTGAATTTACAATGACTTTGCCCGGGAAATTTTTACTTACTTTTCCAACAATTGTCGCGCCTGAACACTTTTCATTTTTCCGCATTTCCTCCAGAGCGGCTTTCGCTGCTTCTGCTGCCACGATTGCCACAAAAATGCCTTCATTGGCCACATACAAGGGATCAAGGCCCAGCATCTCACAGGCGCTCCGTGCCTGGGGTAAAACGGGAATCGATGATTCTTCCAGCTCAATCGACATTTTTGCAGTTTGCGCGATTTCATTTAGCACAGTAGCCAGCCCGCCTCTTGTCGGATCTCTCAAAAAGCGAACCTGATCACCAAAGGTTTCAATCAGTCCGATGGCGACATCGCCAATATAAGCCGTGTCGCTGCAAAGATCTGTTTCAAACTCCAGACCTTCCCGTACCGACATGATCGCCATGCCATGCGTAGCAATCGGCCCGCTGACAATCACTACGTCGCCTTCCCTGATAAATTCGACCCCGATTGACGCCTGTTCCAACACCAGTCCTATCCCTGTGGTATTGATAAATATTTTATCCCCTTTCCCCCTCTCAACTACTTTGGTATCACCGGTAACAATGTCTACACCATACATTTTGCTGATTTTCCAGACCGATTCGAGTATATTCCAGAGTTCAGTTACGGGCAAGCCCTCTTCCAGTATCAGTGAGAGGGACAGGTATTTTGGAATGGCTCCGCACATGGCCAGGTCATTCATGGTGCCGTTGATGGCCAGGTCGCCAATATTTCCACCCGGGAAAAACACAGGTGAAACCACGAAACTATCGGTAGAAAAGGCGATTTTCCCATTGATTTCCATCACAGCTCCATCGTGCCGCTGATCAAGCGACTTATTGGAGAACAGAGTCATTATTAATCGATCGATCAGGTTATTTGTTAATTGACCGCCGCTTCCGTGACCGATTGTGATGACATCAAAATCAACCTCGGGCATTGGACATGAAAATTGCATACCTGTATTTTCCATCATATTATGCGGGATAGTTACTCAAGTTTCGCAGATAAAAATATTTTATTCACAATCTTAAATCAAATGATTATAGGTTAGTGCGCTTTGTGCCTTCCCTTGTGATCTTTATGGAAAAAACGAAAACAGCGATGAGCCCAAAGAAGACGATATGCCCGCCAATTGTTCCGTAACAAAATAGAATTATTATTTGGCATAAAATCAACGGATTGTACATTCTCCACTACCAAAAAACTGAATATCAATGTTATTCTATAGTTGCGAAACTTGAATAGTTATAATAAGCTGCGCATGCCCCCTCACTCGAAACCATCGGCGCGCCCTGGGGATTTCCCGGATTACAAACCGTTCCAAATAGTGGGCATTCCCGGGGTTTTTTGATTCCTTTCAGAATTAATCCCGCGATACAGTCTGTGACAGGCTCAGCATGGATGTGCATATCAGCAAAATGGCTGGATGCATCATACTCAGCATATTTTTCTTTCAGAATCAAACCGCTACCTGGTAAAACTCCAATCCCTCTCCATGGCCTGTCGGCCACTTCAAACACTTCATCAATCAGCGCCCGGGCATGACTGTTTCCCTCTTTCGTCACAACCCTCGCGTATTCATTTTCCACCTTTGCCGTGCCTTCTTCCAATTGCCTCAGGCAACTGTATAAGCCTCCCAGCATGTCAACCGGCTCAAAACCCGTCACCACTACGGGAACATGAAACCGCCCGGCAATTGAATCGTATTGCTGTGTCCCCATAACAGTGCAGACATGCCCGGCTGCCAGAAAACCATCGATTTTCGTTTCCGGATCAAGCAACAGCGCCTCCATAGCGGGAGGAACAAGCACGTGTGATGACAGCAGGAAAAAATTCTTTAGCCCATGCCTGATCGCCTGAAGCAGGGCCAGTGCATTGGCAGGGGCGGTTGTTTCAAAACCCACCGCAAAAAAAACTACGAATTTGTCAGGATTGGCGCGTGCGATTTGTACCGCATCCATCGGTGAATAAACTGTTCGAACATCGCCGCCGGAAGCTTTAGCCCTGAGCAAACTGCCTTCCGATCCGGGCACACGGAGCATATCTCCGAATGAGCACACAATACAATCCGGTCTGCCGGCAATCGCCACGGCTTTATCGATCGACTCTACCGGCGTCACACAAACCGGACATCCCGGTCCGTGCACCATCGTCACCTCATTGGGTAGCAAATCAAGAATTCCATTTTTTACCAGGCTGTGGGTCTGACCGCCGCAAATCTCCATCACCGACCAGGGTCTGGTCACAATTTTTTTGATCTGATTTAAGAAAAATTCAGCATGAGATACATCCCGGTATTCGTCAAGATATTTCATTCCTCCGTATTTTGGCCCTCCTCTCCGAGTTCCTCATTCAATTCGCCAATTTCCCGAAAGTACTCAAGGGTCTTTTGAGCCTCTTCTTCGTCAATTACACTGAGCGCCATGCCGACGTGTACCAACACGTAATCATCTTCGATCGCCTCCGGAACAGCTGCCAGATTTACTTCACGCACCACCCCGTCAAAGGATACCCTACCCGTTCTGAACAGTGGATCATCCCCCTGGGAAATTGATAGTATTTTACCTGGTATTGCCAAACACATCTTTTTTCATAGTTGTTTTTGTCTGCACTTTTTTCTTCAACAACGAAGGATAAACTTTCGATGCCATATAATTTACCAACTGGCCATAGCTTATGCACTCGTCATTTGGCGACAGTTCTGTATGGAAATGCAATGAAAATTCATTGCCAAGTCTGTCAATCAGCATATCGACGAGCAGGCCATTCTGCATTACCCCGCCGCTAAAAACAATCCCGTCCGGATTTTGCCGTATTGCCATTTGATATACCATCTCCACTACCGAGCTATGGAATCTTGCTGCTATCAATGACCTGTCTTCATCTGCCTCGACAGATTCCAGGATCGTCCGGATAATTATACCCTGGTCAATGATCCCATCATCGGAAATATCAAATTCATACGGCTCAGGATAAGCTCCGGTCTGATCGCAGAAATCCTGCGCCCGCCGCTCCAGATACATGGCTCCTTCGCCTTCATAGGTGTTTAAATGGCAAAATCCCAGGAGACTGGATACGCCATCAAACATGCGCCCCATACTTGACGTGGACAGGGAGGCTCTCTTTAACACCTTCTTGTAATATTTTAATTCGGCAGGTGTAAACAATCCATCATGCATATGACAGAGTTCACCAAATTCGTACACCAAAGCAAGCGCTGATAATCTTGGCTCTCTGGCCATTTTATCTCCTAAAATGTGCGGATAATATTTAAGGTGACCTGCGCGCAGGATCTCCTCCTGTTCGAAAGAGAAAAATTCGCCTCCCCAAATAGCGCCGTCATTTCCCATACCGGTGCCATCGAAAACTACGCCAAGCGTTTTACCGCGTTGCGCAATCAATCCCTGCTCTCCCATTGCCGCCCAAAAATGGGCCTCGTGGTGCTGTATGGTCTTAATCCTGATCTCTAAATCATGAGCCATAACCTTACCTAATTGCGACGAGAAATATGCCGGATGTTTATCGATCAAAATTACTGTCGGCTCAAATTTCAGCAACTTCATAAAATGCCGGAGTGTACGCTCAAAGCTCACCTGGGCATCGAGTAAATGGGCATCACCCAGAAATTGTGAAATATGGCATCGCTTGTTTTGCCAGATTGCAAAAGTGCTTTTGAGCAAGGCGCCCATGGCCAGTATTTTTTCATCAATGTTTTCAGGCAAGGCAGAAGCCGGGAAGCCCGGCGCATAACCACGGGATTTTCTATTGATTATTTTCTGATGATGTTTAAATGAAAATTTTATAACCGAGTCATCCTGAGGCACACAAATTTCCCGGTCATTCATCAGAAAATAATCTGCAAAAAATTTCAGCGTGCCAAATGCCTGCTCATTCCTGTAGGTGATGGGTGAACCCTTGATATTGCCACTGGTTGCAAGCAAAGGCTTTCGAAGTTTTTCCATCATCAGAACAAACAAGGGCGCATATGGCAACATCACGCCCAACCTGTCCAAACCCGGAGCTATGTATGACAGCATGGTATTAACTTCGCGATCCGGTCTGGGCTTCATGAGAATTATTGGCGCCCCGGGACTGCACAATTCTAATAATTCCTTTTCAGAGACATAAAAATCTTTTTCTACCTGCACCCGATCCGGATACATCAAAGCAAATGGTTTTGAAGGCCTGTCCTTTTTTTGACGCAATACCCTGATGCTATCTTCACTTGCCGCATCGCACATGAGCAAAAATCCGCCAATTCCTTTCACGGCAATTACCTGTCCTTCATTGATGCGGTCAGAGACAAAATCAACAAGCTCTTCCTCCGCCAAATCCATCCGGTTCCCATGTTTATCCACTACCCATTGATTTATTCTGCATTCCGGGCACGAATTTGTTTGAGAATAAAACCTGCGATTTACCGGATCGCTGTACTCAGCACCACAGGTATCACACATGACAAAATGATCCATGGTTGTGCGTTGCCGGTCATATGGCAGCGAGCGGACTATCGAAAACCTTGGCCCACATTCGGTGCACGTAATGTACGGATAATGATACCTTCTGTTGGTTGGATCTGACAATTCCTGCCTGCAGCGGTCGCAAATGGCAAAATCAGGTGTGATCAGCAGGTCAGGCGAACCATCAGATAGGCTGTCAACAATCTTAAAACCATCATAATAGATGCTTTCTATTTCGCTGATCTTTATTGAAGTGATCAGAGATTGAACAGGTGCGTGCTGCTGAATTTTCAGGACAAAGTCCTTTTGCGTGGATTCGTTGCATGAAATGTAAACATGTACGCCATCCTGTGTGTTGGCAACAGTGCCGTTAATGGAGAGAGACCTGGCCAATCCGTAAATGAACGGTCTAAAACCTACCCCTTGTACACGTCCTTCGATATGGATGTGGTAGGTTTTCAATGCACTGTTTTCTCTGATAACTGTGCCTTCAACCAATTTGTCCACCCTTCCATGCCTTCACCGGTAGTGGCAGAAAGCTCAAAAAACTCCAGATGATGATTTATCTGTCGCGCATATTCTTTCACCTTTTCCAGATTAAAATTTACATAAGGCAAAAGATCGATTTTATTGATGATACACACATCGGAAGAATCAAACATGTATGGATATTTTACAGGTTTGTCGTCCCCTTCGGTCACGCTGATGATGACAACCCGCTTGTTTTCGCCCAGATCAAAAAGGGCCGGACAAACAAGATTTCCAACGTTCTCAATAAATAATATGGAATTGGATTCCAGATTTAGCTTTTTGATGGCATGCAATACCATGTGTGCATCCAGGTGACAGCCTTTGCCGGTATTTACCTGCACAACAGGCGCTCCGGTAGCTGCAATGCGATCCGCATCGTTCATGCTTTGCTGGTCGCCTTCAATGATGGCCAACTTATGCTGATCATTAAGACGGCTGATTGTTGCCTCCAGCAGGGTTGTTTTACCCGAACCGGGTGAACTCACCATATTGATGGCAAAAACATCCTTTGCTTCGAGATAGCCCCGGTTTCGCTGGGCAAGCATGTCATTTTCATGCAAGATGTTTTTTTCCAGATCTATTCGTGTGCTTCCGTCATGATGGTGATCATGGTCGTGATGATGGTGATCATGGTTATGGTCATGATGATGATTATGATCATGTTCGTGGTGGTGATCACTGAAATGATCGTGACCTCGCTGATTATTTTTTATATTGTATTCGCCTGGCAACATAATCCTGACTGCTTCATCAGATTCGCCGCATCCACATGTTGAGCACATAACTGTATTTTTTTATGAGAAATCAGTTAATAATTGGATTTGATTTCTCCAGGTTTAAATAACGCATAAGTTAGCTCCTGGACCAATAGAATCATATGACAAATATCATAATCAGAGGAATTTGAGAGGATTGTCTCTGAATTTGATGTTTTTCAGAAATGATCATACCGTAATTATTCGGGAGATATCAATTTTATAAATCTGCCGACCGTTACCCCCATGGGTTGAATCAAAATACACCGTTTTGCCATCTGATGCACACTTCTGATGGAGGTCGCAACGCCATTCGCCTTTATAGGCTTCCGGCGAGTGGAATTTGCCCAATTCGAATTTTCTTGACGTCGGCACATGAAACACATACATTTCCTGCAAACGCTCCGGACCAATCGGGTAGGTATCACACAATATCCATTCATTATTCGTTTTTGGCACGTAGGTATTATGGCCATTTAAGGTCATGATGCCTTTTCCGACTGGTTGAAATCCTCTGGTCTTATCCTCGAGTAAATAAAATCCTGCCTCTTCGCCGGCGGGTTTGGTCCAGGCTGTAATTTGATTATCACCGTGCCAGATAAAATGTGATGTAAAGCCGGAAGGATCAATAATATACGGATCCGTTCCGTCCAAATTCAGGGTAAACATCCGTGTTGTAAATCCCCGTCCTGCCGTGAAAGCGGGATCCTGCCCCCCATCCCTCCAGCGATGTAAAAAGGTGATTCGGCTTCCTGACGGATTTACCAGAAGATGGTTGAACCAGTGCCAGTAATTTTCGAGCGTTTCACCCAGATGGGGTATGGAGGCTGCCTGGGCATAGGACATCAATAGCTTCCGCTCTCCGGAATGTAGATCGACTTTGAAAACCCCACTGGCGTCCGGTGCTGTTACTGCTTCAAACGGGTCGGTTAAACCAACATACCCATAACCCGGCCGCATGGTTTGCAGTCGCGCGAAGTCGGTTGATATTGCGGTTTTACCGTCCGGGGATAGTGCATAAACTGGAGTGGGAAGAATTCGCCTTTTGCCCGAATGTATATCATAAATAATTGCTACAAATTTATCTTCAAGCCGGTCGTTCCAGATGATTTCGCTATCAGAACCAGGTAACCACTGAAGCATACAGCCTTGTTGCCAACCCCATGATCTGCTTTCTCCAACCTCTGTCCATCTGTTCTTCTTTTTCGTATCGATGTACCCGATTTGCAGGACATCCGAAGGCAAAGGGGTTCGACCTTCAAAACCGGTTTGCATGGCCAAAACATACCTGCCAGTAGGGTCGGTTTGTAACTTATCGTAGTAACCAAACCAGTGAAAACCAGGACCTTCGGTAATTGGTATGGCGAGTGGTTGGTTTTCTTTGTTCAATTTGAACGATGATGAAAGCGCTAAAACCCCGGCTGCTTTAGTTGCTTGTTGCAAAAATTTTCTACGTGGTATCATAAAAATGGAAAGCTTTAATCTTACAATATTATCACGAATTACCAATATGAACTTTAAACTCACATGGTCTCACCCGGAATTCATAAAATGCCTGAATCCCAATTGATTGCCAGAGGAGTGATACTAACAATACCTGACCGATTATGAGTTGGGTATTTCGATCTGATAGGATAAATATACTATTTTTTTAACGCTGTGAGGATGTTCACTTGTATTTACCCCATGGCTCAGCTATTGTATCCAGTAGAGATCATTTATCATTCCCTCCATATTCAATCATTAAATTTGTACCGGCAGAATCATCTGACAATTATCATAATCAGAGGAATTTGAGAAGATTATCCATGCATTGGTGTTTTTCAGAAATGATCATCAAGACCATGCTCTGGTTCGTGCGGACACGAACCAATATGCGGTGACGTGCTTGAACCGGTGGAGTCCGGTTGGGTAATCACATCAATAGTTTGAATTCGGGCTTTCTGTCCGGGTTATCCTTCATGGAGCCCATGCCTTCGAGCTTCAGGTAAACCTTCGGCACATACTCAAACTCCTTGTAAACGCGCTGGCCAACGGGCATCAAAATTTCATTGCTGTTCTTTTGAAAATCATTCACGGCAGGCGAAACAGGGTAAAGGTTCAGCGAGTCAGATTCAGAGGGCCGCAGCATGGACATAACTTCATTTAGATGGCTGGATTTCCGGAGGTATTTTCTTCTTCTGCCTTCCGGAATGATCACGGGCATGGTTTTGGAAAATGGCTGAAGCCGCCTGGAAGCGTGGGTGGTGACGATGGCAAACGAATGCGCCTGCCTGGTTTTTTCATCATTTTCCCATACATCCCAAATGCCCGCAAACGACATGAGCCGATGCTGCGCATCATATACTACATAAGGTATTTTGCCCTGGCCCTTATTGAACGTCCAAATAAAAAAGCAATTGGCGAGTACGAGACAGCGCCTGCTCCGGATTGCACTCCTGTGTGCCGGATTTTTGACAATGCCCCTAACCGGCGCAGTGATATGGTGAAAATTGAGGTTTGGCTCCTTCGACCAAAACGGAAGCAATCCCCAACGAAAGGCGACAATCTTATTTTCGTCACAGGAAGCAATTACCGGTAGTTCCATGCCAAAATGCGCATTGTATTGCTTTACAAAGCCAAACTGGAACTCTGCCTGAAATTCGCGCTCTATCGCAGCTACACCCGATGCAATCGTAAACCTTGTACACATCATCCTCACATAAACCGTGTACAAAGTTAAAATATATTACTAATTATTTTGGCTTTTACTAAATATATTAGCTATAAATTACTTCACCGGGCCGGTAATGCCCGGCCAATCATCGGTGCGGAATGGCGAGGCCGGAAGGCCGTTTTTATTGTATAAATTGCACTCCATATTCTTTCCCCAACCATAACGTACCGCAAGAGGCTGCTTCACTTTCTCACTTTTCACAAATACCTTTCCGCCAACAATATTAGCATCAGCCCAGTAAAACTTTTTGTCGCTTCCGGCGATCTGGAATCCCTTTAGTTTCTCTCCCTTCACCATAAGACCATTTCCGACATAATCAAATGCAACTTCAATCTCACCCTTGTTCACTTCCATCGAGCGGTACAATGGCCCGGAATGTACAATATCCTGTCCATATGCAATCTTCTTAGCAGCCAGCGCCAGCCTATGCCCAACATCCTGTTTGTTCCCCGGATGAATGTCAAATTGTTCACCGATATCCATAGTGACGGCCATGCCGGTATTGGGCAACCTGAGCGCCATAGCCTGGGCTTCTCTCAATTCTGCCCAGTCACTTTCTTCCGGCTGTTCAGGTACATCCATATAATTTGCCAACTGAACAAATAAAAACGGGAAATAGCCTTGCCCCCATTGCACCCTCCAGTCTTCGATAAGCGCCTGAAACAAACTGCGGTATTGATATGCCCTGCCCGCATTGCTTTCACCCTGATACCAGATTACCCCCTTAATCCCAAACGGAATGATGGGATGTAACATCCCGTTATAAAGGCTGGCCGGGTAATTCTGGTAACCAATTACCTGCGGGAATTCAGGCTCAAGTCCGGTTTTATATTTCCATGGGCCAGAAAGATCTACCAGCACCGCGCCATTTGGGGCATAGAGCTTCATGCGACTTTCCGGCCCTGTAAAATTGAGTTTGCCCCAACGATGCAGCGCCCGAACTACAATCACATTTTTACCTGACTTAACAAGTTTGGGCGGAACGGTAAACTCAGCAAAATTGGGTGACGACACATTGCCGAGTTCAACTTCATTGAAGTAAACGGCTGCCATATTTTCGATCCGGCCCAAATCAAATTTGATCTCCTTACCCTTAAACTCAGATGGGATTTCAACTATTTTTCTCATCCAAACCACACCTTCCAACTCCTCCTTCCAGTTGGGTGCAATCACGGTTGGCCAGTCATTTGTGCTGTAGCCAATTTTTAAAACACCCTGTGCAATACCGTTTTTTGACTCGCTGATGATGCGTTGTTTTTCAGCATTGCGCTGATCATTGGCCTCCAGATCATTTTCCCAATTTGATCCCGCTTCCAACTCAATCATTCTTTCCCTGAAGTCAGGAAGGGTTTTGAGCATTGTGGGGCTGGTCCAGGCTTCGGCAGCTGTGCCGCCCCAGTTGCAGTTTATTAATCCTATCGGTACGTTGATATCCTGGTGCAATTCCCGGCCAAAGAAATAGGCCACGGCTGAAAATCCCTTTGCCGTTTCGGGTGAACAGGCCTCCCATTGACCACCATCCAGATCAGACTTCGGCTCCTTGCCAACGCGCCTTTTTACATAAAACAGTCTTATTTTTGGGAAATTGGCATTACTAACTTCTGTCTGCGCGTTATCAGAATTTTCAAGCCGCCACGCCATGTTGCTCTGCCCGGATGCTACCCAGACATCTCCGAACAATACATCACTGAATGTAACTTCATTTTGCCCCTTTACAGAAATGGTGTAAGGCCCGCCGGCCTGAAATGGCGGCAGATATACCATCCAGTCGCCACGATTATCGGCTCGCGTTGTCTGGCTCAGGCCATCGATTGTCACGGTGATTACCTCTCCCGGCGAGGCCGTGCCCCAGATCGGGGCATTGATATCACGCTGTAAGACCATATTGCCGGAGAAAATTCCGGCCACCTTAACGGTAGCGAAACCACTCTGAATTGTGAATAAAAGGATGAGTACTGAAACAAATTGTCTTGTTGAAAAAGCATTTCTCATGATCATTGGTATTTTGTTAAACTGCGAAATTTACCCAATATTAAATCAGGCCATGAAGATAAATATATCCTGATTACCAAATAACTCAAGTTTGGCAGATAAAAACAATTTATTAACAATCCATAATATGACTGATCATAACTTAGTGGCCTATCCGCTTTCCATTGTGGCCTTTGCGGAATAAATAAAAACTGCAAGGAACACAAATATGTCGCTATGAGTGCTTATTGATCGATGCCAGAATGAAATTAGAAGGAATTGCAGAAAATCCTGGCGCAAATATATGTTTCACTACCTTTGGGATACACTTTATTAATGCTAAATTTGCACCTTTTAAACAATTAAGCAGGAATTTTAACAGATTGTAGCGTGGACATTTTTGAAAAATTAGACATTAGTAAAACGCCACTTGGCAGATTTGCTGATGAAGATGACGGATACTTCATGTTTCCGAAACTTGAGGGGGAGATTGCGCCAAGAATGACATTCAGAGGCCGTAAAGTACTTGTATGGAGTTTGA
Source organism: uncultured Roseivirgaceae bacterium (assembly GCA_964482185.1). Classification (GTDB taxonomy): domain Bacteria; phylum Bacteroidota; class Bacteroidia; order Cytophagales; family Cyclobacteriaceae; genus JAAUQL01. The sequence continues at coordinate 31,266 of CAYZWN010000010.1, read as the reverse complement.
ATAATTATATTGGCCTGGCCAACCACCCCGAAGTGCGAAAAGCTGATTCTGACTCGGCCAGGGACTGGGGCATGGCATACCCAATGGGTGCCAGAATCATGTCTGGTAATACCACTTATCACGAGCAGTTTGAAGCGCAGCTTGCAGATTTTGTTCAGAAGGAAGATTGCATGCTCCTGAATTATGGCTATCAGGGCATCATGTCGATCATCGATGGAATGGTTGATCGCAAGGATGTAATTGTGTACGATGCGGAATCTCATGCCTGTATCATTGATGGCGTAAGGATGCACCTGGGCAAAAGGTTTGTTTATCCACATAACGATATTCAAAGCCTCGAAAAGCAATTGCAGCGGGCCACAAAAATTACCCAGGAAACAGGAGGCGGAATCCTTGTGATTTCTGAGGGCGTTTTCGGCATGTCGGGAAACCTTGGTGATCTCAAAGGTATTGTTGGCTTAAAAAAGAAATATAATTTCCGATTCCTGGTGGACGACGCACATGGTTTTGGCACGATGGGCAAAACCGGCGCCGGAACGGGCGAGCATTTTGGTGTACAGGATGAAATAGATGTTTATTTTTCAACATTTGCCAAGTCTATGGCAAGCATTGGCGCTTTCGTAGCTGCCTCACATCAGGTGATCAAATACCTGAGATACAATGTAAGGTCTCAGATTTTTGCCAAATCGCTTCCTATGCCACTTGTAATTGGCGGAATGAAACGGCTTGAACTTTTAAGAACAAAACCGGAACTCAAGGATAATCTCTGGAAAATAGTCAATGCACTGCAATCAGGATTGCGCGAAAAAGGATACAATATTGGAAGTACGCAATCCCCGGTGACACCTGTGTATCTGAACGGCACCGAATACGAAGCCGGGAATCTGATTCTGGATATCAGGGAGAAATACAATATCTTCTGCTCAATGGTGATTTATCCCATTGTACCGAAAAACGTAATCCAGCTCAGGATCATTCCGACAGCAGTTCATACCCTCGATGATGTGAAATTAACCATCGAAGCATTTGATGCTGTAAGAGAAAAGTTGAGAGCCGGTAAATACAGACTTCAGGGTATTGGTGTAGTTTAAAGAATATTTTGAAAAAAATGCTTTCTTTTATTGAATTAACAACATTTTAGCTATATTGCCCCGATAAAACCTAAACTTATTTTAATAAAACCATAAAGCTTAAAACATGAAAAGATTTGATGAACTTAAAGATTTAGTAATGTCCTTAGAAGGTGACTTCCAGAAATTCTACGACAAAGGAAATCAGGCTGCCGGAACAAGAGTAAGAAAAGGAATGCAGGATTTGAAAAACCTTGCTCAAGACATTAGAACAGAAGTACAAAACATTAAGAACGAAGGATAAATTCAACCTTCGTTAAATTAAAAAAGGAGCTAATCGCTCCTTTTTTTTTGCCTTTACATAAAATATCCCTTTGATTATCAATACCTTATTGTTATACCGGCAATTAAATCAAAACCTTAATCGCCTCAGTGAGACTTTTCGAGGGGCCCACAAGCGGCAGCCTGACGTGACTTTCACAGATACCCAAAAGTCGGAGCGCTTCCTTAACACCTACCGGGTTCGATTCTTTATACATCAATGGATTGATTTTATTTAATTTCCCCAAAAGGGTTTTTGCGCCCTGAAAATCTCCTCGCAATGCTGCGCGTGTCATGGCCGACATCTCTGCGGGAAAAGCATTGGCAAGAACAGAGATGACGCCTGTTGCTCCCAGTGAAATCATGGGTATCGTGCACATATCATCTCCGGAAATCAATAAAAAATCATCAGGCATACCGGCTACGATATCTACAATTTGGCCAAAGTCACCTGATGCTTCTTTAATACCTATGATATTTTCATGCCTGGAAAGCTCGATGGTAGTGCCCGCGGTCATATTAGCACCTGTCCTTTTCGGAACATTATACAAAATTACCGGCACCGGACAGGCATCTGCCACAGCTGCATAGTGGGCAATGATCCCCTTTTGACTCGGCCGGTTGTAGTACGGACTAACACTCAATAAAGCTGTTACATCCGTCCAATCCATCTCTTTGATATGCTCCACAATATCCATTGTGTCGTAGCCGCCCGTACCATAAACTATCGGTAGCTTTTTCGGGTTATGAGACCTAATAAAATCAAGCAAAGCCCATTTTTCATGCTTATTGGTGGTGGCCGCTTCGCCGGTGGTGCCATTGACAACAAAGTAATCAATGCCGTTGTCAGCATTGAAGTTCAGTAATTTTTCAAAGCTTTGATAATCGATAGTGAGATCATCATGAAATGGTGTGACCAGGGCCGTGCCTGTTCCTTTTAGTACATCTTGCATAATTTGTTTTTATAGCGCTTTTGTATAGTGATAAATCTGGTCGAGCAGATGATTTATTTTGCCGGGCTCATTCACTTTTATCATCATATCGTATTGATTTTCATGGCCTTCAAAATATCTACCTATCCGACACACGGCTTTGCTTTTGACAACCACAAGATCAGTGTAAATACTGGCCATCATATCTGCGTGGATCAGGTAATCAAACTCTTCATTAAGCAGCGTTTTTACTTCTGGCTTCAGGATATCTCCAAAAAGTGAAAAATCCTCCGGCTCAATTTTTTCCATGCCATCATCCATATGCACATCCGGCTTGTCTTCTTCCCTGTATAACAGGTAGAGACATTTGACTTTCTTGCCCTCTTTCTCGAGCTTATTTTGAAGGCCCTTTACAAGAGCAATTTTTTGATTTCCCTCGGAGGTAAAAATCAGCAAAACGGATTTAGACTCTGCATAACCAGGGCTCATCCTGCCGGTTTTCATTTTTTTTATTGACCTTTTAAGGCCAATAGGGAGACTATATTTTTTTAAAAAATCGATCATTTCCCAATCATGTCAAAAAAATCATCTTCCGAAATGGTTGTGATATTTAATTTTTCTGCCTTTTGTTTTTTGGAAGGCCCCATATTTTCTCCCGCTACCAGGAAATCAAGTTTGCCAGATATCGAGGAGACCAATTTACCGCCATTTTTTTTAATCATGTCGGTTAGCTCCTCTCTGCTCACCCGTGAAAAAACACCCGAAATTACAAATGTTTTTCCTTCAAGTACATTATTGAGAGAATTTTCTTCATTTTCTGCAATGCGCACCTGTAGCCCGAATTGTTCAAGACGATGCACTAATTCCAGATTTTCTGGCTCAGCGAAATACTGCATCACACTTTCGGCGATGCGTTCGCCAATTTCCGGCACAGAGATCAACTCCTCGAAAGTTGCGCCGGCAAGTGCTTGAATATCCCTGAAGTGATCAGCTAACTTTTCTGAAACGGTGGACCCGACATAGCGAATGCCCAATCCGAACAGAAGCCTGTCGAAAGGCTGGCTTTTTGACTGCTCTATGGATTTTAGAATATTCATTGCTGATTTTTCCCTGAGACTTCGAACAGCATACCCATTCTCCTTTTTGTCGGAGAAAACTTTAAATTCAAGACCATTCAGATCATCAAAGCCAAGCCCATACAGGTCGGCAATATTTTTTATTTTTCCATGATCAAGCAATCCCCTGATTGTTTCCGGGCCAAGGCTTTCGATATTCATGGCTTTACGGTGAATAAAATGCTCGATTCGACCGAGCACCTGCGGCGGGCAGCCCACTTCATTGGGACAGTAATGCAAGGCCTCCCCTTCTCTTCGAACAAGGAGCGATCCACATTCCGGACAGTTTTGTATGTACTGAAATTCCGGCAAACCGGAAGGGCGGTTTTCGGTATCCACACCTGTAATCTTTGGGATAATCTCACCACCCTTTTCAACAAAAACCCAGTCGGCAACCCTCAGACCAAGCCGGCTGATCTCGTTGGCATTATGGAGAGACGCCCGCTTAACGGTGGTGCCTGCCAGGAGCACCGGCTCCAGCTCTGCCACCGGTGTGATCGCCCCGGTACGACCAACCTGATAGGTAATACCTTTTAGTACAGTTCGCGCACTTTGTGCCTTGTATTTATAGGCGATGGCCCAGCGTGGGCTTTTTGCCGTAAAGCCAAGCTTACGCTGCTGACCAAGGTTATTCACTTTGATCACGATGCCATCTGTATCCAAGGGCAGGTCGAACCGCTGGTTTTCCCATTGACTGATGTATGCCATAACCTCATGGATATTTGCACATTTCCGGTAGGTTTTTGAAACGTTAAATCCCGCCCGCTCTATTAGCGCAATGGCTTGTTCATGTGTTTCCACCACAGGCTCATCACTTTGAAAAGAATACGAAAAGCAATCGAGCTTTCTGGAAGCCACCACGGACGAATCCTGCATTTTCAGTGTGCCGGAGGCGGTATTTCGCGGGTTAGCGAGAAGGGCCTCTCCCCGCTCTTCCTTTTCGATATTTAGTCTTCTAAATGCTTCAAGGGGCATAAATATTTCGCCCCGCACCTCAAATTCGGCTGGCATTTCTGCCGGGTTTTTAATCCTTAGCGGAATGGTTCGTATTGTTCTGGCATTGGTTGTGATATCATCCCCGCGTAAGCCATCGCCACGTGTAACTGCGCGCACCAGATTGCCATCCTCATACCAAAGGCTGATGGCAACACCATCAAACTTTAGCTCACAAAAATACTCGTACGACTCTCCTGCCAGACCTTTTGCTACCCGCCCATCAAAATCAATTAATTCCTGCTCCGAGTAAGTGTTGGCGAGTGACATCATGGCATTTTTATGTATCACCGTTTCGAAATTTTTAGTGATGGTGCCGCCAACCCTTTGTGTAGGTGAATAGCTGTATTTATATAGAGGATAGGCCTTTTCCAACTCCTCAAGCTCATTCAAAAGGAGATCGAAATCGTAATCCGATATTTCTGAAATACTTTCCTGGTAGTATTTCTCATTGTAATAATCGATCTGCCCGATAAGCTGCTCAATTCTTACTTTTGCTTCTTCACTTCTCATAGTCTGATGGTTCGCACAGGATTTACAGTCGGGCAATAATCAAATAATTCAAGTAGATTCCTGAAATCAGATTATTGCTGAACCGGCTTTTCTGTTCCGGCAAATATATGGGTTTGAATTTTTTCATAATATCTGAAAGTCCTGAAATAATCCGCCATATGCCGGGGAAATCTTATGTAAGCTGACCGATCATAAGCCCAGACCGAGTTTGACACAGGATGGAGAACCTGAAGCACCCATGCCGGTTGACAGGTTGGATTTTCGGGCTACTTTCCTGGCCACCGACAAGAAAGCCGACGCAAGAGCCAAACCCTCACAAACCAGTGAAAACCAACTGTTATATATTTTATGTCGTCTGCCGGTGTTATTCTTTTGTTATCACAAAATCCCTAAAATTATCCCGGCTAATCAGATATCCCTTTGAATTGTATGTTTCAAGAAATGCTTTGGGGATCTTGCTGTTTTTCTTATTCCATTTAAATTCATATGCAGAAATTTGCGCATTCTTTTCCTCTATAAAGTCAATTTCCTGCTGTTGTCTTGTTCTCCAGAAATACATTCTGGCAAAAGTATCTTTATAAATATTTTGTTTTCTTCGTTCCGAAATAAGAAAATTTTCCCATAATGCTCCTTTATCAACTCTTAAGTCCAATGGGTTAAAATTCCCCAAAATCATATTTCTAATCCCGTTGTCATAGAAATATATTTTACGATTCTGTTTTATCTCATTTCGAATATTTCTGCTAAAACTATTCAATCTAAACACAACATATCCCTTTTCTAAAATGTCGATGTATTTTTGAATCGTAAGCTTATTGATCCCAATCAGTTGTGACAATTCATTGTAATTTACCTCACTTCCAATTTGTAAAGCTAATGCTTGTAATAGCTGATCAAGTACTTCTGGTTTTCGAATATCTGAAAATGCTAATATGTCGCGATACAAATAACTGCTTAAAAGGTTTTTAAGAGTTTCCCGTTCTTTTCCGGGATTGTTTAATACCTCAGGGTAGAAACCATATAATAATCGATTTTCAACTTGTTGTTCTGATTTAAGGTATCCTATGGTCTTCTCATACTCCTCCCAGGAAATAGGAAATAGTTCATATTCCCATTTTCTTCCAGTTAAAGGTTCATTTAATTCGTTTCCAAGGTCAAAAGCAGAAGATCCACTTACAAAAATCTGTGTATGCTTAAATTGGTCAGTAATAATTTTCAAAGTCAATCCTATATTCGGGATTCTTTGCGCTTCGTCTAAAAATACATACTTGCAATTACTAAGAAATGTTCTAATCTGTTCGGTAGTTGGATTGGTCAGCGTGGTTCTTGTAGCGGGATCATCAGCATCAACGAAAAGGTAATCCTTATCTTTCAATATTTCTTTTATTAATGTAGTTTTCCCTACTTGTCGGGCTCCAACAAGTATAATAGCTTTTCCACTATCGATCTTTTCACTTATTATATTCTCAATTGTTCTGGCAAACATTTTCATTTTCAAAGATACTTTAGGTTATCGTAATGTCCAAAAGTTATACTTTTTAGTCATTTAAATGTTTATTTCGTTTTTGTTTACCGCTTGTTCCCAACGCGGGATATACAAAAAGGACATAAACGATTGTGCGTCCGGACTTGAAGTTTACAGGGGCTATTTGTTTAACCCTCAGCAAAAAGCATTGATAAACCAGTGCATTCCGGCCTATGCAATCTTATCCTAAAGATGCTTTTCTATAGAAAAACCTACCGGTAACGAGCAAGCCGGCAAATACGAAAATTGCAAATGTATAGCTGCTGACAGCGAGTTGCATTCCGCCTGAAATCACATGGCCACTTGTGCATCCTGATGCCATGCGCGCGCCGAATAGAAGCAGGAAACCGCCAATAAATGACCAAATAACACGTCCGGGAATGGAGACGCCTTTGCTTTGCTTCCAGCCCGAGTGTAACAATACGAATTTGAATTGCCTGGTTAAAAGTGATAAAAGCAGCCCGGCTGCAAATGCCCCGATAAGAAAGTACATCTCCCAATTGCCGGCTTTATTGACCAAATTGAAGTACTCACTTGAAGTCAGGTTTGCCATGGCCCCTGCGAGATATGGATAAAAGCTGGAAGCACCTATATTCCTACCGGTTAGCGGCGTGAGAAAAACAAGCATATTTAATACAGCCAAACCAATACCTGCATACAACCACTTGAGATCTTTTCCGCTTTCCTTTTTGTGCAGCCAAAAAGCGATTAAAATCAAAGCGATTGCAAAAACAAAAGAAATGATATAAAAAAGTGCGCTACTTTGCCCGGTCAGGGTTTTCAGGGTAATATTACCCAAATCAGGGCCGAGAGCCGGACGTAAAACCGGATAAACAACGGTGTAGAATAACCCGCCTGTAACGCCTCCAAGAAAACCTATAAAAGCATCAACGGAACCCTCTCCCATAGAAATCGGGAGGGTTCCCGGGCAATATCCCAAAATCGCCATACCCGCACCAAAAATCAGCCCTCCAACGATCAAACCCATCAGGATGACAGGCTTGGTATGGTATTCAGCGAATCCAAGTCCGATTTCAATATTGATCAATACTGCACCGACAGCAAGCGCAACCGCAATCGCTTTTGCGACAGCAAAATTTTCAAGTTTTGCCATACCGCTTATCGTGTTGTACTTATTCAGTTTGGCATACCATAATGTTGCCCCAAACAAAAAACCAAAAATGAAGATTAGAAATACCATGATACCTTTGATTAGCTTACGAATGAAATAATGGCAAATTTTATGAATAATTTCAAATTATTGTGTGATAAATGTTTTGTATATCAAGGATTGTTGGCTTATCTAAAAAAAGAGAAAACATTATTATGTGTCCAGCCCGGATAAAATAACACCATACACAATGGTAAAAAGAGCAATTCGCCTCAAGACAAAAGATCATTCAAGCCACTTTTTATAAACCATTTTCTGGTTTTTCGAAGAGCTGGTTACAAAACTGTAGGAATAACCGATGCGTTTGTCCTTTTCTACCACAATGGTTCTTTCTCCAACTAACCCGTCGCGACTGTAAACAACCTTTACCGTCTGGCCTGGAGTAAATTGGTTGAAAAGCACCCGGAAGTTTTCGAACTTTGCGCGCTGGTTATGTAATGAAATCAGTTCATCTCCTGCGCTGAAACCTGCCTGGTAAGCGGCACCTCCTCTCGCGATCGATTTGATCATAACATTGCCCTCTTTTTGTTCCAGCAAAGCGCCAAAATCATTGGAGTCGCTGCCTTCGGATTGTTGTAAAAAGATTCCGGCATCAGCTAAATATTTCTTTATTTCCAATGGCTTCGTGCCATATACATAATCATTGTAAAATTCATCCAGACTGAAATTACCGATCGTTTCGGCAGCGGTCTTGAAATCCCCTGCGCTAATGCCTATGCCTTTTTTCTTGTAAAATTCACTATATAAATACCTTACCACATCATCCAGTGAGCTTTTACCATTTGAATTACTGATAATTGCCAGATCGAGCATTGCTCCGATAACCAGGCCCTTGGTATAATAGGAAATCTGGGTATTCTCGCTGTTTTCATCCTTGCGATAAGCCTTGATCCACGCATCAAAACTCGACTCAGCAACGGACTGCACTGCGGCTCCGGGTGTATTATTTACGACCGCCAGGGAATGAAGCAAATTGCTTATAAATCTGTGTTCATCATAAAAACCTGCCCTTAACATTATTTTTTCGTCATAATAGCTGGTCAATCCCTCCATCACCCAAAGCAGGTCGGTGTACACTTCTTTATCGTAATCTATTGTATCAAACTCAATCGGCTTTAGTCGCTTTACCATCCAGAGGTGAAAATACTCATGCGCGACCAAATTCAGAAAATTTAGATAAGCCTCTCCGGTATCGTAAGCACTGCGCGGCAAACCGAGCACGGTAGAACTTGTGTGCTCCAAACCGCCCTGTCGTTTCCCGGTGTTGTGCACAATAAAAACATACCGCTTATTTGGGTTTTCGCCAAAAATAGAGGTTGCTGTTTCAATGATCCTCGAAAAGTCGCGGATTAACTGTTCACTGTCGTGATTAGTCTGCCCATACATGGCAATTTCATGATCTACACCAGCCGCCTTAAACCTGACTACTTCATGATTTCCCACTTCTATGGGCGAGTCAACCAGTTCATCGTAGTTTGCGGCCCGGTAGGTGTAAGATTCACCTGCCACCGCCTCAAGAGCCGTCGACACCTGCTTCCATCCTTCAGGAATATTAAGTGTGATTTTCACGCCATTCCACCGCAAATCGTCGATGTACATAAGCAGGGTATTGGCCATGATAAAAGCATGACTTTCGTCGAGATAGCTCATTCGGATGGAGCCATCAAAAGCATAAACCTTATATTTTATTATTACCTTCCCTGCCCCCTGATGCCGAACGCGCCAACAGTTTTTACTTGTTTTTTCAACCCGCACCGGCAAACCGGTATTCCCATCGAGCGCCTCAAAGCCTTCAACATTCTTTGGATATTCACGAATCAGGTAAGAACCAGGCGTCCAAACCGGCATTTTAAAATCCGCAAATTCCTTTTGATAACCGAGGAGGGTGGTTTCCACTTCAAAATAGTGGGAATGCGGAGCAGGCATGGAAACCAAATAACTCAATTGCGGCTGATCATCTGCTATGGCAAACATATTTAATGTGGTGATCATAAAAAATGCGAGAAGTAAAACTGCTTTTACAGGCATAAGCTATTATTTTGGGTCAAAAAAAAGAATATCCGTTAAAAACCAAAAGAGAATTTTGTTTTTATGTTCAGGTTTCTGAACATATATATTTGATCCAAAACCTGAAAAAACTCATTATATTTCACGTTCATAAAAAATTTACGCCATGAAGAAGATGTTGACAATCCTTTTATTGTTAAGCGGATTAAATACCTGCATCCATGCTCAGGACTGGGTTTTAAAGCAAATTGAGGAATCGCCAAGACATCAGGAGTGGGTCGATGTGGAATATGAAGGCAGGAAAGTGAGTTGCTTTGTAGTATATCCGGAAGTTAGTCATAAAGCAACGGCCATCATTGTGATTCATGAAAACCGCGGCCTGAACGATTGGGCCAGGAGCATGACCGACCAGATTGCCGGTGAAGGCTACATCGCCATTGCACCAGATTTACTATCCGGGAGCGCTGCGAATGGCGGCAAAACCAGTGATTTTGCCAACCAGGATGATGCACGCAATGCACTGTATGCCCTTACCCCAGATCAGATTACCAATGATTTGAATGCCGTTTTCAGCTACGCAATAAAGATTCCCGCTGCGAACGGCAAGGTTGCTGTGACGGGATTCTGCTGGGGCGGTTCGCAGACTTTTCGATATGCCACCAATAATGCTGAAATCGCCTCTGCGCTTGTATTTTACGGCACCGGCCCGTCGGAGCAATCGGAGATCGATCGAATCGGAACCAAAGTTTTTGGCTTTTATGGCGGAAATGATAACCGGGTCAACGCGACCATAGAGCAATCCGTACAAATGATGAAGCAGGCGGGAAAATTTTATGAGCCTGTAATTTACGATGGCGCCGGCCACGGCTTTATGCGCGCGGGCCAGGATCCTGACGGCAGTGCCGAGAATAAAAAAGCCCGCGATGAGGCGCTAAACAGATTCAGGGAAATAGCGAGTAAATTTTAATCTTACAAACATGTTTACAAATATTCAGGAGATTGAGCCCAAAGAAATCATGCCCGGTTTTCATGCCCGTTTTGTGCACACTGAAAATATGACTGTTTCTTTCTGGCAAATTGAGAAAAACAGCGTTCTGCAAGTGCATGCCCACCCGCACGAACAGGTGAGCCAGGTACTGGAAGGCCGGTTTGAACTGACCATAGCCGGAGAAACAAAGGTTATGGAACCGGGAGACATCGCCAGCATTCCCTCCGGAGCTACACACTCAGGCAGGGCCCTAACGTATTGCCGGATCATGGATATTTTCTCCCCAGCCCGGGAAGATTATAAGAACCGATAGCCCTAATCAACTTATCAGGCTTCCCGACCAGGCATCACAACTTTTTCTGGCAGGAATAAATAATTGGCACCAAAGATTACAGGAGTTTGAAATATGCTGCCTTCTGAAATTGCGATCTTATTGGCTTTTTAAGTAATTTCAGGCATTCATTTTAAGGAATAAGTACCGCGCACAGATGAATGCCACGACAAATCAGAAAATGCAAGTTCGCGTAAAAACCAGAAGAAGAAGAATAATCCTTGGCGTATTGGCGCTTTTCGTTCTGATCATCACCCTCGTCGCTACGCTCACCATGCGCTGGTATCAGGATTATGTAGTGCAGAAACTTGTAGCCGGACTCAATGAGAATTTCAACGGAGCACTGATTATCGAAGATACGGACATCAGACCTTTCGCCAATTTCCCATACATATCAATAGCCATCACCAATGTCCAGGTTTTCGAAGACAAAGAAGATATGTTCGCGCCCATTCTGGATGTAAAAGACATATCTCTTGGGATAAATTTCTGGTCATTGCTTTCAGGAGATTTTAAAGTAAACATGCTTAAGGTAGAAAATGGAAACTTTGACATTTATCGCTATGCAGACGGCACTTTCAACCTTGTGAATGCTTTGTCGGGTAAGGCCAAAATCGAGGAAATAAAAGAAGATTACAATATTGAACTTAAAAAAATTGAGCTGGCAAATCTTGATATCATCAAATATGACGAATCAAGCAAGGTGCATGTTGAGACCTACATTGAAAAAGCCACATCAAGATTTAGAAATTTCCAGGGGACGCTCATGATCGGCTTAGAAAGTGAATTAGTCCTGAACGTGATCAACGATGGCGATTCAACCATTTTTACGAAAAAAAGATTTACAACCGATACGGAATTGAATTATAATCTCGAGCGCGGAGAGCTAATCATTCAACCTACAATCATTTCAATGAAAAATGCGGATTTCAATGTAGAAGGTAAAATTGATGTGCTCAACGAATTTGACGTGGACATCGATATTCATGGCAGAAATCCAAACTTTAATCTGCTGATCGCCCTGGCACCCAAAGAACTTATACCGACGCTTGAGCAGTATGAAAACGCGGGCAATATTCACTTTGAGGTCACAATAAAAGGACAGACCCTGAGTGGGCAGCAACCGGCCATCAACGCAACTTTTGCCTGCGAAAGCGCCTATTTCAGGAACCCGCTTTCACAAAAACAACTGGAGGAAATTTCATTTAGTGGCCATTTTACAAACGGAACAGCGCGCGATTTTTCAACCATGGAATTTTCGCTCGAAAATGTAAAAGCAAGACCTGAAGCGGGCATCTTCAATGCAGACCTGCGCGTCACCAATTTTGAATCGCCGGAAATTGACCTCACCGTAAACTCCGATTTCAACCTTGATTTTTTAGCCAAGTTTTTAAATATAAAAAGAATAGAAAACCTCACCGGCGATGTATCGCTCAAAATGAAATTCAATGACATCATCGACATTCAAAATCCGGAAAGAAGCGTAAGAGAATTCAATAAGAGCTATTTTTCTGAACTTACCGTGAATGATCTGTCTTTTAACTTTCCGGGCTACCATCTCAAATTCGACAGCATCGATATCAAAGCGAGTATGGATGGGAACCATGCGAATATTGATTATTTTTTCGTGAACGTTGGAGGTAGTGACATGACCATTAAAGGAGAAATCGACGACCTGCCGGCAGTGCTCTATCAAACAACCGATTCTATCCAGGCCAATCTGTTTATTTTCTCATCACTGCTCGACCTGCACGAACTCACATCAGGAGATACACTGACAAAAAAGCCGCTAAACGAACAGATCGAGAACTTACGGCTCGAACTGGCCTTCAGAACCACTCCAAAATGCCTTTTTCAATATAGCAACCTTCCGCTGGGTGATTTCTATATCAATAATTTTTATGCAAAACTTTCGCACTATCCACATACATTCAAAAATTTTGCTGCACATATCATGGTGAAAGAGGCAAGCCTTGATATCAGATCATTCAACGGACAAATCGATAAAAGCCCATTTACATTCAAAGGAGTAATAGATCAATATCCGGTACTGCTGGCAAAAAATCCTCAGGGATCGATCGAAGTAGATTACGGATTGAGTTCTGATTTTATCAGGCTCAACGACTTATTTACCTATGATGGAAAAAATTACGTGCCTCCGGATTATCAAAGGGAGGAAATCCACGGTTTAAGAATGTTTGGAAACGCTGAATTTACTTTTGCAGACAGCCTGGTGAAATCCAAACTTTTTTTTGATCAACTTAATGCCACACTCAAAGAGCATGAGATGGACATCAATGATATTCATGGTAAAATCAGTATTTCTGATCAATACTTTGCTTTGGACGCCATCACCGGTAATATTGGAAATACCGACTTTTCGGCAAATATGTTATTGTATCGCGGTGAAAATGACTCACTGAGAAAAATATCAAATAAAATTATGCTTGCTTCATCGATGGTAGATTTTGATCAGATGTCTAACTATGCCCAAAAAAATTCTAACGATAATTTTCAAAGAAATGACCCCGACAGCATCTTTAATATTTACAGGCTGCCATTTACCGATCTTGCTTTTTCATTGGATATAGAAAACATGCACTACCACAAGCACCTTGTTCAAAATATCAATGCCGACCTGAGAATACAAAAAGACCATTTTCTTTTCGTAGATACACTCAATTTCACATTATCGGGAGGTGATATGAGCATAACCGGATATTTTGATGGTTCCGATCCGGATCAGATTTATTTCTATCCAAAAATTCATGCCTCAAAAGTAAATCTCGGGGATGTGCTCTACAAATTTGATAATTTCGGTCAGGAGTATATTGTCTCACAAAATCTGTCAGGCCTTTTTACCGGTAAAATTGACGGCAAAATCCATGTGCATGCCGACATGATGCCGCAAATAGAAGGCTCTGAAATTTATCTTGATTTTCAAATCACCAACGGTAGCCTTAAAAATTACAAGCCAATGGAGTCGCTGTCTGATTATTTCAGAAATAAAAACCTTGCAAATATCCGGTTCGATACCCTGTCCAACAAACTCGAAATCGTAAACGGACTCATTGAGATACCGAATATGACAATCAACTCATCCCTGGGCTATATCGATATTTTCGGCAGTCAAAATCTTGACGGATATATGGAGTATTTTTTTAAGGTTCCGATGAAACTGGTAACCAATGCAACCTGGCAAAAACTTTTTGGGAATAAGAAAAACACAGCGGATAGTACGCAAATAGATGCAATACAGTATAAGAATCAGGACAGGAAATATTGGTATGTAAATATCAAATTAGAAGGCACGCCGGACAACTATGTCATTACCCTGGGTAAAAGGCAAAAAGAAAAGGTTTAGACCTGGTTTGATGGTACTCCGAAGTGAATTAATTATCTGTGATCCGATTATTATTAATAGATTTAGGGCAACGATAAGTTAAATTTTAAATCTGACTGATTGTTGTGCAAACTTTTCAGGAAGAATACAGATTCATTTATTTTTTTGCAGCGTAAACTCAAAGCAATGGAAAAAAGTAGCAGAAGGGAATTTTTACAAAACTCATCAAAAATCGCAATCGGCGCCGGGCTGGTATCCATGATGCCTCTGACTTCCAGTTGCAGTGCTAACGACAAAATCGTGTTTGGAGCAATTGGCGTTAAGAATATGGGTTTCAGCAACGTGAAATCCTTCTTGAAAAACCCGAATGTTGAATGCGCAGCCATTTGCGATATAGATGATGAAATACTGAACAGACGGGCTGCAGAAGTGGAGAAAATTAATGAGGAGAAAATTGCAAACGGGGAGACACTCACGCACAGCAAACCGACTCTCTATAAAGATTACAGAGAACTACTTGACAACAAAGATATCGATGCGGTAATCATTGGCACACCTGACCATTGGCACTGTCTGCAAATGGTACATGCATGCGAAGCAGGCAAGCACAGCTATGTCGAAAAACCCATGGCCAATTCGATTGAGGAGGTTATGATTATGGAGCGGGCTGCCAAGAGGTACAGCAAGTCGGTGGTAACGATCGGGCAATGGCAGCGGAGCAGCGTACACTGGCACGATGCAATAAATTATGTAAAGAGCGGCGCTCTTGGAAAAATAAGCCGAGTAAAAGCCTGGTCATACACATCCAAAAGATCGCTCCCTGTGGTAGCAGATTCTGATATCCCTTCCGGAGTTGATTATGACATGTGGCTCGGACCGGCACCAAAGCGACCTTTCAATCAAAACAGATTCCACTACAATTTCCGTTATTTCTGGGATTATGCCGGCGGATTAATGGCTGACTGGGGCGTGCATATGCTCGATTTCGCCATTTTTGGTATGGACGCGAAAGTGCCCAAAACCATCACCGCCCTTGGTGGTAATTTTGCTTATCAGGATGCCCGCCAAACTCCGGACACCATGAATGTGCTGTATGAGTTTGATGATTACACTGTTTCATGGGAACATTCGGTTTGCCTGGGAAATGGGGCATACGGCCTGGGGCATGGCGTGCTTTTTCAGGGCAATAATGGCTCGGTGCTGGTTACGCGAGGGGGCTGGCAGGTGATATCGGAAAAAGAAATGCGCGATGGTGAGCGGGTCAACAAAACAGAAGAAGTGCCCTGGACAAAGGGAAATAATAGCCTGGATGAGCACGTTGTGAATTTCTTCGACGTGATCAGGAAAGGCGGAAAAATCAACTGCGATGTAGAAATGGGTAAAGATGTTGCCATTCTTGTCCACATGGGAAACATTGCTCACCGAACAGGTGAAAAACTTATTTGGGACAAATCTCAAAATAAATTCTCAAACTCTGCAAAAGCTAACGAACTGTTAGTGCCAAAGTATAGCGATCCCTGGTCATTACCAAGAATCTAGATGGTGTCTGTCTGTAAACTATTTTTGTTTTTATTAAAGCACCAAAACTCAAAACACAAATAAACTCCAAAATCCAAACCTGAATATCCAAAACCTGATTGTTATTTGAAAGTTGAACCGTTGGGATTTATTTGTTTTTTGATGCTTGCGAACTGAATATTCCAATTTGCACCAAAAATGAACTTGATGGAAAGGCTCCAAAAAGGTCCATTACGAGCTGCTTGAAAAAGATAACTAAAACAAAGTATCCCTGAAGAACGCTGAAAACCAAAATCCTTAATTTCAGTTATGGTTACATGCTGAATTGGAATGATATAATCAGGTATGCCAACAACGGCAGCCCCGAGCCTGAAAAAAGATTCGAAAAAACTGATGAGGAGTGGCGGGCTCTGTTAAGCCCTGAACAATACAGAATTACCCGACGCAGGGGAACCGAAATGGCTTTTACCGGTGAATACTGCAATGCGCACGATGCGGGCAGCTATGTTTGTGTGTGTTGCGGAACTCCACTATTTGATTCCTCCATCAAATTTGACAGCAAATCCGGTTGGCCGAGTTTCACTCAACCTGTAACACTTCAGGCGATCAAATATGAAAAGGATACCTCTTACGGGATGATTCGGGTAGAAGTAATGTGCAATGTCTGCGATGCCCATCTGGGCCACGTTTTTCCTGATGGGCCGCCACCTACCGGTTTGCGCTATTGCATCAATTCTGAGTCCATCAAGCTCAGGGTAGGGTAATCACTGATCAGTAAAAAACACATTGGGATTTAAAGAACTTATATTCTTAAAATTCAGCAGGATAATTAAATATATCAATCCCCCATATCAGGGGCATCAGGTAGTAAATGATCACAAATAACACCGATGTTGAAATAATATTCATCCAGAAGCCTGCCCTGACCATTTCTCCCATTGTCAGATGTCCTGTGCTATAAGCAATGGCATTTGGCGGAGTGGCCACCGGAAGCATAAAAGCACAGGAAGAGGCAAGCGCTGCGCCCGCCATCAACCCAAATGGATGCACTCCAATTGTATGTGAAAGTGACGCGAGAATGGGGAGCAAAACTGATGCAGTTGCAACATTTGAGGTGATCTCCGTGAAATAATTAACCATGATGATCGCAGCAAATAGTATGATCGCAAAAGGAAAATGCCGGAGCGCTGACAAATGATCGCCAAGCCAATCTGCGAGGCCGGTGGATTTAAATGCCGCAGCAATGGCCAATCCCCCACCAAAAAGCAGGAGCACCCCCCACGGTAGCTTTTTTGCTGTATTCCAATCCATCAGTTTTCTGCCTCCGGTTTTGGCCGGCACCACAAAAAGAATCAGTGCGCCGCTAATTGCGATTATTGTATCATCTATGCCGGGTAAAAGTTTTTCCAGAACAAAAGACCTGAGTATCCAGGCCAAAGCCGTGGCTGAGAAAATGATTAATACCAACTTTTCTTCATATCCAATGCTGCCCAGGGCCTTTCGTTGTTTTCTTACCTCCTCCCTCGCCGTGGCAGCGCCTGAATGCCCGGTTTTAAACGCGATGGTGGTAAGGTAAATCCATCCGAGAATCAGACAGACTATGCTAATCGGCAAACCGAGCATAAACCATTCAGCAAAAGTGATTTGCTTGCCATAGAGCTCCAGGCTGATAGCTGAAAAAATGGCATTGGTTGGCGTCCCAATCAGAGTGGCCATACCGCCAATCGTAGCTGCATAGGCAATGCTGAGCATCAACGCCTTCCCGAAGTTGGTTATCTTGCCTTTTTCGCCATGATTATTCAAATCCCCGATCTTTTTGGCTATTGCGATACCAATGGGCAGCATCATCAGCGCTGTGGCTGTATTGGATATCCACATCGATAAAAACATGGTGGAAATCATAAAACCCAGAATTATTTTTCTGGTGTTTGTTCCAATAAAACTGATCGTTCCGAGCGCGATACGCTGGTGCAGATTCCATTTTTCAAGGGCCAGGGCAATGATAAACCCTCCCATAAACAGCATGATCAAAGGACTGTAGTATGTGGTAGTCGTGGTTTTGATATCCAGCGCACCGCTAATTGGAAAAAGCACCACCGGCAACAATGATGTAGCTGCAATTGGTATTGGTTCAAAAATCCACCAGATCGCGATCCAGGCAGTTGTACCCATAACAAATTTTCCCTCAAATGACAGTCCCTGGAAATCCGGCAGTAAAATGAGTAAAAACAAAACAGGTCCCAGAATAAGTCCGATCCGTTCTTTCATACAAATGAAAATATTTATGCAAACTAATCTTTTTTAGATTATCCTCCCGGCAAATGATTCATTCGTAGCAGATTTAAGGCAAAGAAAATATGAAATCAAACAAATAAAAGAAATTAGGTTTCTACTTTTATTTTATCTACTTTTGACGCGTAATTAAGAAAAAGATACTCCCCTTTGTAGGAACTTCACATTATGTTTTTCCATCTGGTTGATCCTGGCTTTGATAATTGTATGTTAAGAAATGCTAATTAAGCATGGATCCATCCTCTTTCAATCTCAAGCGAGATCAATGAAAACAATGTTGAAGAGTGTATCATGCGCGAAGGTAGCAATGCGCTGTAAGGCCTTAAAGCCTACGGATTTCTTTGCATCCGGGATTTATAAAGATAAAAAACGCATATGGCGAGATCACAGAATAGTTTTATAAAAAAGCAAAAGGCTGAAAAAAAAAGAAAAAAGAATCAGGAAAAATTCCAAAAAAGGATAGATAAAAAAAACCAAGATACAAAAGGTGATTTAGAGAACATGTTAGCTTATCTAGATGAAAATGGCAACATTGTCTCCAAACCATCTGACGATACCGAAGAAACCGTTTAATTATTTAATAACAATTATAAAAATGAAAAAAGGAACAGTTAAGTTTTTCAATGAATCAAAAGGATTTGGATTTATCAAATCTGATGAAACCGATGAGGATATCTTCGTTCACAAAAGTGGACTGAATGGATACATCCAGGAAAATGACAAAGTTGAGTATAACGTTGAGCAGGGACGTCGCGGCTTAAATGCAGTTGATGTTCGTGTGATTGACTAAATATATGAAATTAAGGCATTTGGTTTGACTTTTATCATGAAGTCAAATTTTTGAGGCACTTCACTTGAAGTTCCTTTACGAAATAAAAAAAAGCCGCTGACGCGGCTTTTTTTTATTTGTTATGCTTAATCAATTCTGATTAAAGGTTCGCCGCGAGCCAATCCCCAACCTCAGAGGTTTTATAGGACTTGCCTTCAGAAATATCTTCTGTAACTATTCCTTCATCCATTGATCTGGCAACGACACCCCTGACTGCCCTGGCCTCTTCAATCAGGTTCAGCCCGAGCTCAAGTAACATTGCTGCTGAAAGCACGGTGGCCAACGGATTGGCGATATCCTTACCGGCGGCCTGGGGATACGACCCGTGAATGGGCTCGAACACGGAGGTGTGCAAACCTACTGATGCCGAGGGTAACAGGCCGAGTGAACCGGTGATTACGCTTGCTTCATCAGACAAGATGTCACCAAACATATTTTCAGTAACCATCACATCAAACTTCTTAGGCCATTGAATAATTTGCATGGCAGCATTGTCCACAAACATAAAATCAACGGCAATGTCAGGATAGTCAGGAATCATCGCCTGAACTGTCTCCCTCCATAGCCGCGAGGTGGCCAGCACATTTGCCTTATCCACAACTGTAAGCCTTTTATTTCTTTTTGCCGCGTATTCAAACCCTAACCTCGTTATTCGCTCTACTTCTTCCCTGGTATAAGTGCAGGTATCGTAGGCCTTATTCATATCCTCAGACCTTCCTCTTGGCTCGCCGAAATAAATCCCTCCGGTAAGCTCTCTGACCACAACAAAATCTGCCCCTTCCACGAGGTCTCTTCTGAGTGGTGATTTATGCAGAAGTGACTTAAATGTAGATACCGGCCTGATATTGGCATACAGACCCAGTTTCTTTCTCATTGCCAGCAATCCTTGCTCAGGGCGTATTTTGGCTTTTGGATCATTATCATATTTAGGATCGCCGATGGCGCCAAAAAGCACCGCATCGGAGTCCATGCAAAGATTAAATGTATCTTCGGGAAAAGGATCGCCCACTGCATCAATCGCGCTTGCGCCAACCAAACCATCTGTAAACTGAAATTGATGGTTAAACTTCTCTCCTACTTTATTCAATACTTTGATAGCCTGCGCTACGATTTCCGGGCCGATGCCATCTCCTGCTAATACTGCTATTTTAAAATTCATTGATTATAAAATTAATTGCTAATTCATTGTCTCGATAACATTCAGCATCCTGATTGTTCCTTTGATCGCGGCAACTGTCTGATCGGAATCCAGACCTCTTGTTCTCAGGGTTTTTCCATGAAAGTCCCAGGTTATAGCACATTCTACCAATGCATCGGTCCTGCCTCCCGGCGGAATTGAAACGACATAGTCAACCAGTATCGGGTGTTCCTTGTTGAGTCGGTCATAGATTCTCCATAACGCAATCATAAAGGCGTCATACTGCCCGTCTCCCGACGCAGTCTCCTGGTATATTTTATCATATATCTGGATTCGAAGTGTCGCCATTGACCTCAGACCTTCGGCAACAGTCAGGGAATAATTAATAATCCTTATTTTTTCATCAACCCTTTCGCTGCGAAGCACATCAGAAATGATATAAGGCAAGTCTTCCTTTGTTACCGTTTCCTTTTTGTCCCCCAGCTCGATCACCCTTTCCGTGACTTTTTTCATTTCTTCCTTATCGAGTTCGATCCCAAGGTCTTCAAGATTTTTAACGATGCTTGCCTTGCCGGACATCTTGCCTAAGGCATACTGGCGCTTTCTTCCAAACCGTTCGGGGATCAGGTCGTTGAAATACAGGTTATCTTTGTGATCACCATCAGCGTGAATGCCGCTTGTCTGTGTAAAAACATTTTCTCCAATTAATGGCTTATTCGAGGGTATACGAATACCGGAAAATGATTCCACAAATTTGCTCACTTTGTACAGTTTCGTTTCATCGACATTCATCTCATACTTAAAATGATCCTTCACGATTCCTATAACGCTGGAGAGTGGCACATTACCCGCTCGCTCTCCAAGTCCGTTGAGCGT
Organism: uncultured Roseivirgaceae bacterium; assembly: GCA_964482185.1. GTDB lineage: Bacteria > Bacteroidota > Bacteroidia > Cytophagales > Cyclobacteriaceae > JAAUQL01. The sequence continues at coordinate 10,304 of CAYZWN010000010.1, read as the reverse complement.
ACAGTGAATGCCGCTTATGCCTGCATTGATCGCCGAAAATATATTTGCAGTTGCCAGATCATAGTCATTGTGAGCATGAAAATCAAAATTGAGTGACGGGTACCTGTTGATCATGTCGGAGCAAAAGTCATATACTTCCACATGATTGAGGATGCCCAGGGTATCAGGAAGCATGAACCTGTCAATCGCTTCATTTTTCAGGCTATCGAGCATCTGGTACATGTACCCCGGAGAAATGCGCATTCCATTCGACCAGTCTTCAAAATAGATATTGGCTTTAATGCCCATTTCTTCGGCATTGCGCAGTACAACTTTTATGTCATCTATATGTTGTTCAGGCGTTTTGCGCAACTGTAGCTGACAGTGCTTCAACGATCCTTTCGTTAGTAAGTTTATTACCTTACCACCGGCATTTGCTATCCAGTTTAGCGACTCTTTCACGTCCACAAAACCGAGTATCTCCACCCTGTCCAGGTAACCGTGTTCTTTTGCCCAATCTAAAATAGCGCTGGCGCCTTTAAATTCTCCTTCCGAAACCCGCGCAGATGCGACCTCGATCCGGTCAACCTTCAGATCTTCAAGAAGTAGTTTTGCAATGTTGAGTTTTTCAGTTTCCGTGAATGATACCCCCGAGGTTTGTTCACCGTCGCGGAGCGTAGTGTCCATAATAGTTATTTTCATCTTGTGGGGTGCTTATACTCTGCTTTGCTCAAATGCAACAATTTTGTCTTTCAAGCTAAACAGAAAATCAATGTCGTCATACCCTTTCAACAGGCACTCTTTTTTATAACTGTTAATTTCGAATGATTCCGATTCTCCGGACTCCGGCAATGTAATGGTTTGATTCACAAGATCGATTTTCAGCTTTGCGGATGGCTCTTGCTCAATTGCTTCGAACAATTTACGCAAAAAGTCCTCTGAAACCTGAACCGGCAGCAGGCCGTTGTTCAGGGCATTATTTTTAAAAATATCTGCAAAAAAGCTCGATACCACCACTTTGAATCCATAATCATAAATAGCCCAAATCGCATGTTCACGGCTTGATCCGCTTCCGAAATTTTTACCGGCAACCAGTATCTCACCGGAATAAATATTTTGATTTAAAACAAAATCGCTTTTTGGTTTATTTTCTTTGTCATATCTCCAGTCTCGAAAAAGGTTTTCTCCAAAACCATCCCTGGTTGTGGCTTTGAGAAACCGTGCCGGTATAATCTGGTCTGTGTCAACATTTTCAATTGGAAGCGGTACGGCTGTCGTTTCTATGGTTACAAATTTTTCAATTGCCATTGTATCAAAATTCTATTCCTGTATTATAAAAGTGTTCTGGGGTCAACAATTTTTCCGGTTACAGCTACGGCTGCGGCAGTAAGCGGGCTGGCAAGCATGGTGCGGGCCCCCGGACCCTGTCTGCCTTCAAAATTCCTGTTCGATGTGGAGACTGCCAGCTTGCCTTCCGGTATTTTATCGTCATTCATGGCGAGGCACGCGGAGCAGCCCGGCTGCCTTAGCATAAATCCTGCCTCTTCAAGGATTTTGGTTATGCCTTCTTTATTTGCCATTTCTTCTACCTGCTTGGAGCCCGGTACAATCCAGGCCGTAATGTTATCCGCTTTCTTTTTACCTTTGACAAAATTGGCAACGGCTCGCAGGTCTTCTATTCGCCCGTTGGTGCAACTTCCTACAAACACATAATCAACGGTTTTGCCTTCAATTTTTTCGCCGGCTTTAAATCCCATATAATCCATCGCTTTGTTAAACGTGCGGACATTGCTGCTGTCAATTTCTGCTTCTGTGGGAATATTGCTAACGACCTTGGTGCCCATTCCGGGATTGGTGCCGTATGTGATCATTGGCTCAATGTCTGCCGCATCAAAAGTAATTTCCTTATCAAATACAGCATCAGCATCGGTTTTGAGCATCCTCCATGTTTCCACCGCACGCTCATAATCAGCTCCTTTCGGGGCAAATTCACGTCCTTTGATATAATCAAAAGTAGTTTCATCCGGGGAAATCAACCCGCCTCGTGCACCACATTCTATACTCATATTGCAAATGGTCATTCTGCCTTCCATGGATAAATTGCGGATTGCCGAACCTGCAAACTCAATAAAATAGCCTGTGCCTCCGCTGGCGGAAATTTTGGATATGATATAAAGAATAATGTCTTTGGCTGTTACACCCTTTTCAAGGTTCCCCTCCACATTAATGCGCATCTTCATTGGCTTTGGTTGCATAATGCACTGGGTAGCCAGTACCATTTCTACTTCACTGGTACCGATGCCAAAAGCAACGCTGCCAAAAGCACCATGTGTTGAGGTGTGGCTGTCTCCGCAAACAATGGTCATGCCCGGCTGAGTAATGCCCAATTGCGGGCCTATCACATGCACAATGCCTTGCCATGGGTGGTTTAAGCCGTAAAGCGGCACATTGTTTTTTTTACAATTCTCTGTGAGTTTATCAACCTGAAACCTGGATAACTGATCTTTGATTGCAAGATGTTGGTCGACCGTCGGCACGTTATGATCGGGCGTGGCTACCGTGTTTTCAGGCCTGAAAACCTGGATGCCCCGCTTCTCAATTCCGGCAAAAGCCTGCGGACTTGTCACCTCGTGAACCAGGTGTTTATCGATATACAACACACTGGGACCTCCCTCAATCTGATGCACAACGTGTGCATCCCAAACTTTGTCAAATAATGTTTTACCAGCCAATTTCTGTCAAGTTTTAATCGTAAAACCAAAATATACTAACGAATAACAATAACAGGCAAGATTCGCCTGTGGAAGCAGGAAAGCTCACTGATCTTCAACACGCGGCGCGGTTGCAAAAAATCCTGTAAAATCAACTTGCTATTTGCCATTCGGCGCACTTCCTTTTGTAAATTTTCAAGGCTGCAAATGTAAGAAACTTTTTAGAAACTACGGCATTTGAGCATTATACAAAATATTAATTCAGAACTTTTAATCATCACTTTCATGTTAATTGGCAGTTGATATTTGAAACCATAAAAAATACCGATCTCTTCCATGTTATGACCCCTTGACTCTGAATTGAAGGTTAGCTAATCCGGCAGTCAAGGAAATTATTCTACTTCTTGTATCGCAATGCATTATTGCATACATTAAAGTTGCCAACTTAAAATATATTGCGCCCATGTTTAAAAGCAGCCTGCTCACATTATTGGTGTTGTTACTCTTTGCCCGGCATTCCCAGGGACAAATTCACGATTTTGACTCGCTTATGAACCATGATATCGGGTTTAAAGCTACAGCTCAAAAAATAGCTGAGAC
>CAYZWN010000010.1:0-7004 GCA_964482185.1 uncultured Roseivirgaceae bacterium | reverse complement strand
CTCGAATCCGACTTTAAGAACCTCGTTAAAAGAAAGTTTCAGGATGAATACCAGCACGCTGTATTCAGAATTATGTTCAATGACACTGTGCAGGTTACAAGAAACATTAAAATAAGGCCGCGGGGCAATATGCGGAAAAAAAAGTGTCAATTTCCCCCAATAAAGCTCAATTTTCCCAAATCAGATGCATACATCGATCAGCTCAGGCAATTTGACAAACTAAAAATGGTGCTTGATTGCAGGCGGGGGAGCCTCTACCAGCAATATCTGCTTTGTGAATATTACGCATACAAAATTTACAATATCGTCAACGACCGCAGCTTCAGGGTGAGACTGCTTGAAGTTACATATGTTGACCTATCAGGAGGATTCAAGGATGTAACAGATTTTGCCTTTATCATCGAAAGCAGCGAGCAGCTTGCCGGGCGCCATAGCTGTATCCCGTTCGAACCAAAAGGCACCCTGGATATCAGGACGCATTTGAGCACCCTGGCAGATTTCTATCTGTTTCAATATATGATTGGTAACACCGACTGGTCAGTCAGCAATTTGCACAACGTTGAATTAATAAAATCCAAAGATTCCGTGACGATACCTCCTTACCCGATTCCATATGACTTTGATTACGCCGGCATTGTTAATACCAATTATGCCGTTCCGGACGAACAATTAGGAACAAAGAGTGTGCGGGAACGGGTTTACAGAGGTGTATGCCTTCCTGGAAATGAGTTAAATGAAGCCCGGACAAATATGCTTTATAATAAAGAGGCAATTATTAATTTACTTTCCGATGACAAATGGCTTACCAAAGCGGCCAAAGCCGGCATGCAAAGTTATATCAATGATTTTTATAGGATCATCGAATCAGACCAGGCCTTTAAAAGATATATCTCAGGAAATTGCAGATGAAATGATTGTTTGACGAAGCTTCCTGAGATTTCCTGCTTGCAAAATCTTATTTGTCTTTTGTAAATATTATTCCTTTTTACAATCAATTGGTAACATTGTTCTCTACTTTTAAATAGAAATTATAATATTTACGCCTTCATAAATTTTAAAACCTTATGGCTAACCTTTTAATTGATAATCATGGAAAAAGTTGACATTTACATCAAACAGGGCGCAACCATGGCAATGGAATATGCCCCAAAACTGTTGCTTGCGATCGTAACCCTGATCATAGGTTCGATACTCATCAATTCTTTTGTGAAGTTTATTCGAAAGACCCTCACCGCCAGGGAAATCGATCCTTCTCTTGTACCATTTATTGCCTCACTGAGCAATGTTGTATTCAAGGCGATGCTGTTTATCAGTGTCGCCTCAATGGTTGGCATTCAGACTACCTCATTTGTTGCAGTGTTAGGTGCTGCGGGTCTTGCCGTTGGCCTGGCCCTTCAGGGAAGCCTGGCGAATTTTGCAGGCGGGGTTCTCATTTTGCTTTTCAAACCTTTTAAAGTCGGAGATGTCATTGATGCGCAGGGTTTTATTGGGACTGTTAAGGGCATACAGATTTTCAATACAATCCTCAACACATTTGACAATAGACGAATTATTATTCCAAATGGTGCAATATCATCCGGTCCAATCACCAATATAACCGCAGAACAAATTCGAAGGGTAGATATGGAATTTGGTATTAGCTACGGAGATGACATCAAAAAAGCCAAGAAAATACTCAGCGATCTGGTGGCTGCGGATACGAGAGTCCTTAAAGAGCCGGCTGAGCCATTTATCGCCTTAAAGGAATTAGGCGAAAGTTCAGTAAATTTTGTCGTAAGAGTTTGGGCCAATGCGGCAGACTACTGGGGCATTTACTTCGACATGCAGGAAAATGTGAAGCTTACATTTGACAAAGAAGGCATCAGCATTCCATTTCCGCAAAGAGATGTACACATCTATCAGGAAAAATAATCAACCAAATATTATATGAAAAAATATCTAATAATCATGATGATTCTGATCGGAACACAGGTTTTCGGTCAGGAAAAAGACACTACTTACTGGCGTAATGCATTTAAGGCCTCATTTGCCTTTAACCAGGCTTCGTTCTCTGATAACTGGACAGGTGGTGGTGTAAATTCAATTGGTCTGAATGGCATTTTGAACTTTAGGGCGAATTATCTGAAAGGTAAAAACAGTTGGGATAATGAAATCGACATGCTTTACGGCTTCATCAACAACGATGGTACGGGTTACAGAAAAAACAACGACAGAATTTATCTTGATACCAAATACGGTCGCCGGCTTTCAGAACACTGGAATATGTTCGCCGCACTGAACATTCTTACTCAATTTGCAAACGGGTTCCAATATGAAGATGATGCCCAGGGTGTTGAAGTTGCCAAGCAGGTTTCGGAGTTCATGGCTCCCGGATTTATCACTTCATCCTGGGGCTTTGAATACGTTCCAAAGCCCTTTTTCAAACTCCGTCTTGCACCATTTGCGCCAAGGTTAACCGTTGTAAGCAATAAAGAGCTCTATCAGAATATTCCTAATAATTACGGTGTGGCAATTGGTGAAACTACCAGGTGGGAGTGGCTTGCTTTTCAACTTCTTGCAGACTTTGACAAAGACTTAAGTGAAAACCTGAATCTTAAGTTCAGATATATGATGTATGCAAATTATGAAACACTGGAGTTTGATAAGATTGATCATCGGCTGGATGCCGTGATCAGCGCTAAAGTTGCCAAATATTTTGAAGTGTCACTTTCAGCAATTATGCTTTATGACTTTGATCAGGATGGGAGTCTTCAGTTGAGTCAGGCCTTAGGCATTGGACTGACCTACTCAATAAAAAACTTTAAGGACGACTAAGTATCATATTTGGAAATCACAGAAAGGCGGTATTGCAGCATTACCGCCTTTTTTATTTCAGGGAAGTCCAATAGATATCATTGTTCAAATAACGACTTTCATCGTCATCGACCGAACAAGTCTTCCATGCTAATACTGTCAGCGTAACCAGGATGATGACAAATAATAAAACTCTTGTCGAAGTGCTCTCTATTGTATTCTTCATGATTAAATGGCTTAATATTGTTTTTTTACAAACCCGCACAAAGATGTTGAACAATAAATGGTTTGAGAATAAATGGTTTGAGAATAACCGGTCTGGAGAAGATTGTTGCGATTATAAAATTTCAGTGATTTCGTTCTCCCCAAATCGAAATAATAAACAGATGAATTTACCTGTATTTGATGATTTTTCAAATTATTACCGCATCGAATTATAGTGGGCTGGTTTAAAAATAAATTGCAGCAAGAGGATCGACTGACTTCCAGACAGCTGTCGATGCATCCCAAAGTTTCCTGCCATCTTCTTCAAGATAAACTTTTTCATCCATTTGCCTGGGATTCCACATATGCAGGTACGCGCCGCTTTTGCGTTCAAAATCCGGCGATACAGCCATATAAATCACGGGTTTTGCAGCATCTCCTGGCTTTTTGAAAATAATTCGGAAAATGCTCCCAAGTATTACCCGCAACAACCATGGGGCTTCCTTGATGATATTTGAATGAACCGGCCCGGGACAAATTACGTTGCAATCGCATGGAATCTCAGCGGCTTTGAGTCGTCGGTTTAGCTCAATGGCCAGCGCATTGAGCACCAGCTTGTAATAGCTGTAGTAATTCATTCCTTTGGTGACACCGTAATCGAAGTATTTACCAAACTCATCAAAATCGATGCGTGAAGACCCCTGGTGCGAGTCTGAGGAAATAAAGATTATTCTTGTGGCTGTAGTACGATTTCCAATAAGCCCTTCCTTCAATAAAAGATTCAGCAGAATAAAATTTGAAAGGTAGTTCACCAAAAACATCTCTTCCAGCCCGGAATCCGTCTTACGCGATGAAGGCAATGCCACGCCTGCATTGAGCATGACAATATCCAGCTTTATTCCATTGATTTTTAACCTATTGACAAAATCATGAATGGAATCAATCTTCGAAAGATCCAGGTACTCACCAAATACTTGTTGGCTGTTACTTTCTTCACGCACCTTTGATTCTGATTCGCGGATTTGCCGTCTTTGCGCCATAATGACGCGACCGCCACGCTCCGCCAGTTGTACAGCCAGTGCATATCCAAGTCCTGAATTCGCACCTGTCACCAGGCAGGTTTTTCCATCTATCCTGTAGTTATCTTTTAACGCATGCTGAAGCGGCTGCTTTCTGAACAGATCTTTAAAGCCTGCCAAAGCAGCTATTACCGGATTGTCAAAACGTCCGTGGGCCATATTAATACTTAACTGAACAAATTAATTGCGGTATGTCTTTGAACTCGATGCTTTCATTTTCAAGTTCCAAAACTCAATCAGCAAACCCTAAAAATAAAGTAATTGTTGTCAAGTACAGACATTAGTCGTTTGCTGTCCCCGGTGTAGGATTGCTGAATTTTTTCCAGTTGTTGCTTCCATCCGGACTGCGCCCTTCCGAAACATCCGTTGTTTGTTCGCCAAATATACGCGAATCAATCAGCCGGCCATCCTTGTAATATAAACTGATCGACTCGCCAGACGCACTCAGCTTAAAATTTAGGTGATTCGGACCCTGTTCGGTATCTCTGTCAGCCCAGAAAATTAAATAGCCGCCAGGAGTAATAGTCGTTTTTACAGGGTCATCTCCAGGTAACCGGTGATCAAACGGATCCTCCGAATCACTGAAGTAAAATTTGCCCATGTCCACAGCCTGATCACCTGGGTTAAAAATTTCAATCCAATCATCGTATTCTCCATTAGGATCAGCGATGGTGCTTGCATTACTTGCCATAAATTCATTGATCACCAGCATTGGAACAGGACCAGAAGTCAGGGTAAGAGCATACGGTTTCTTCTGGGCATTAGCCGGCAATAATACAACTTCGCCTTGTGTACTGGTTAGTTTGAAATAATAAAGGAGTTCGCCATCCAGACCAGCCGCGGGTAGCGTTGCTTTATATTCCAGATTACCTTCGTAGGACATATTGAGTGCATCAAAATTTGCGTCATCGAATGCATGCATCAATTGAATGGTGGCAACACCGGACTGATCCGACACCTGCAGAGAAAATACAATGTCATCCTCTGCCATCGGAATTTCGGGTGAGTAAGAATAAGATGTGAAAAAGGAAACCGGCCCGGCGCCATTTGTCTTATTTTCGGTCTCAAAACCTGTTATTTCCCATACTCCGGTTCCATCAGGAAATCGGGCATAGGTCTGCCCTTTGTCGAGGGCAGGAAATGTTACGCGATCCAACACCTGCCCATTGCCATCCTCTATGGTGACCGTTTCCCCTTCAGAGGTCAGTTTGAAAGGCATATTCAGTCCTGTTCCCTGATCATCACAAATTAAAATAAGGAAATCACCAGGCTCCATGATATATCCTCCCGGAAGGGTATATTTTGCCTCGACCCGGTCATATACAACAAAACCCTGAATGTCCACGTCTTCTTCGCCATAATTATACAATTCAATCCAATCAGGATTGCCGGTGGCATTGATTTCATTGAATGCGATGGTAAGCGAGCCAGGTATCACAACCGGCTCTGGATCTTTATCTGCACATGAGGTAAGGCTGAGCAAAGGGTGAACTATAAACACAAGAACCATGTATCGGCAAATCAAAAATAATCTCATAACTAAAAATAGATTGCTAAATGATAAATCGTTTTGAATGGGTCAAAAATAGTTAATGTTATTTTAACATTGAGGCATTTTTTATTCAACGCATATAAGCTCCACAGTCCCGGGATGTATCATTTCTTTATAATTTTAATTTTTTATTTCATCTTGCAGACCAAATGAAAACACTACTCGCTTATATTCTAACGCCTGTTTACTACCTCATATTTGGTTTGCTCCTGGCCGTATTTCACCCCATTCAAATGATAGCATGGCATACGATTGGTTACCCCGGACAAAAAAGAGCGGTGGAAATTATGAATATTCTCATCATAAAAAGCCTCATGATTCTTGGTAACAGGACGAAATTTGTCGGACTTGAAAAATTACCAACCGGCAAACCGTTGATCATTGTATCAAACCACCAAAGCCAGTACGATATCCCGCCTTTGGTTTGGGGGTTTCGCAAACACTATCCTAAATTCATATCCAAAATCGAACTTGGCAAAGGCATACCAAGCATCTCCTATAATCTCAGAAAAGGCGGCTCAGCGCTAATCGACCGAAAAAACCGGTCACAGGCCATAAAAGAAATTATCAAGCTTGGCCGGCAGATCGAGGCCAACAACTATTCGGCATGTATCTTTCCTGAAGGTACCCGCAGCAAAGACGGTAAAGTAAAAAAATTCAAAGCCGGCGGCATGGATACACTTCTTAAAACATCGCCATCAGCGGTTGTAATACCTTTTGTCATTGATGGAAACCATCTCATTCAGCGAACCGGCTTTCCCATGGGGGTAGGAATCAAAGCCACCTATACTGTGCTGGATCCAATAGACAGGGAAGGAAGATCAGGTGAAGAAATCACAGTGCTGTGTGAACAAGCCATTAAAAAAGCACTTGGGCAACCAGATTAGGTCAGATTATTTTTGTGCACGGCTCAAGCGGACAGCTCTTAGTACCCTTTAAATACGTGGAATATGGATTGGAAAAATGCAATAATTCATTCCTTTATACCGGTCAATCCGCTGATTTTGCAGAAGTGCCGGCGCCTATGGGAATTTTTACGTAAACATATAAGGATGAATTCTTCAGGGTGGTATCGGGCATCTTGCTCACATTCACCAATCCATACAAATAATTGATCCCAATCGCCGTACTCTTTATTTGCTTTTTAAGTTTATAACCAACACCGCCCATCAATGCAAAATCCAGGCGCGTGTATTGCTCGCGTACGTCAATGGTGTATTCCAGCTCGCCTTCACCAATCCCTTGTTCGAATATGTCTTTAGCCTTGGTGCGCAAGCCCGGCACAGGACCGGCCTCAATGTACCATCGGTTATTAAATCGTTGATGAAACATGATGGGCACGTAGAATATATTAATTTTTTTAGTCAATGTCCCAT
>CAYZWN010000009.1:32808-47033 GCA_964482185.1 uncultured Roseivirgaceae bacterium | reverse complement strand
ACACACTGGTATGTCAAGAAATTCCTGGCACATAAGGTCGCTTTTGAAAATGAAATTTATAAAAATCCCAACCCTGACATCAGGTTGTATGAATACAATGAGACGAGAAATAAATCACTGAAAGAATTATCGGATTACTTTAAAATAGATCAGAATGTGCTTGCTGAATACAACCGGTGGATAAGAAGAAACTCGATTCCCGCAGACAAGGACTACACATTCATCGTGCCGGTCTCATCCAAAGACCAGGTGGCGCATAATTTGTTAGGTCCGGGCAAACAGGAATACCCCAAAACTGCGACAGCCCCGAAAACGATCTTGACCACCAGCTACACCCCTCCGGCAAAGTATTCATTCGAGAATGATAATAGATACCCCATTATAAAGAAAAGTGCCATCACCAGGAAAGTCATGGTTAACGGTATTCCGGGCTTCATCGCTTCATCGAAAGACAGAATGTCCACGATTACAATCGATCATGGCATCAGTCAAAAGAAATTTATGAAATACAATGACCTTTTTCCGTCGCATGAAATCATTCCCGGACAGGTTTACTATCTGAAACCAAAAAAATCGAAAGCAAAAGTTCATTACCACGTCGTATTATCCGGAGAGAGTGCCTGGTCAATATCACAGAAATATGGCGTCAAAACCAGGAATCTTCTAACAAAGAACCGGATGCGCGAGGAAAGAGACCTTACTGCCGGCATGGTGATGTGGATGCGCTTTATCAGACCTGCTGATGTTTCGGTAGAATTTAGAGACGTTGATGGTCCGGATGTTATGGTCAAACGCCAGCCTGACAAATATGCTTCCCCTCAGCAAACCAAACCGGTATCCCCTCCTGATCAGGGTAACTCACTAACTCCAAAAAAAATAGTTGCACCGGAAGAGTCGGAATTTATCTTTGAAGAGGTCGATGAAGAACCCCGATACATCGGCCTGAATAGCAATGTCAACCTGGATCAAAAACAAAAAGAGGCAGCTGGCCAGCCAACAGAACTGCCGGAAAGGGAAATCATCCCTTTAAGTGATCCGTATCGTGTTGAAAAAACAAAAATAAATCACATTGTAAACAGCGGTGAAACTTTATTTAGCATTGCCAGAAAGTACGAGGTCAGTATTGGAGAAATTCGCCAATGGAACAACATCGACAATCTGGATGTTCTGGCTGTCGGACAAAGAATAACCATATACACAAACGGTCATATTCAGGCAGCGGCACCCTCACAAAAAGCGCCGGTTAGCTCAAAAACCTATGTGGTGAAGAAAAATGACACACTTTACAGCATTGCCAGACAAAACGGTATGACCATCAAGGAACTCATGGAATTGAATGACAAGGAGGACTTTAATATCGCCGAAGGAGAGGTGCTAAAAATTTTTTAAAACAAATATTAAAACGATTTCAAATTCAATCATTCCGACTACTTACATAGATTTAAGGCAAATATTACCTGAGCTATTCAAGGCTAATTGAAAAATACAATTTATAGTTATATTTGTTGCGAATCATCGCGATTTGGAGGATATATAAGCGATTTGGACAACTCAATTTTAAACAGGATTCAATTAGAATAAATTATGGTAGTAGATAGCAAGATCGATTTGGTGATGCTGGTCGATGACAATGACACCGACAATTTTATCAGCCGCAGAATTATTGAAATCACCAGGTTTGCCAACAACGTGGAAATTAAGAATTCCGGCAAAAGCGCCCTTGAATACCTCGATGCCAATAAAGACAATCCTGACAACCTTCCGGATTACATTTTTTTGGATATCAATATGCCAATCGTGGATGGCTTCGTTTTTCTCTACGAATTTGAAAAATTCAACGCTTACGTCCGCAATAAGTGCAAGGTCGTTATCCTTTCAAGCTCTGATAACAAAAGAGATATAGACAAGATCGTCAACAATGACAATGTGATCAAATTCATCACAAAACCATTGACTGAAAACGCACTTGATGAGATTAACGCCCTGGTGTAACCTTTTCCGGATATCTTCATAAAGATTACTCATCCCCGCGTACCCTGTAACACCTGATTAATCAGTTGTAAAACAGCGCTGAAACATAATCCACAACCACCTCTTCGGAGGAGTATTTTGCCGAATTTCCCCTCGCCAGTATTTCAACCTTGTAGTCCGGATCAATCATTCTTGAATAAAACATCAAGGTCATAATCGGCCCGTAGCCACAAACGGATATGTTATTTTCATGGATGGTGTCGTACAGGCCGCGGATGCTGTTGTTAAGTATCCGGTTGATAACAAGGTTGTCGTTGTAAAATCCAATCTCAGGCAGGACCTGATGCGAAAAATCGGATGAAGCAATGATGGCGATTTTGCGCTTTGTCATCTGGTTTGCCTTGAATATCTTTTCCGCGAGCGCCCGCGCCTCTTTGTACGATTGTTTTTGCATCCCGATAGGTACGATCCTGAACGGATAATCAAGAAAATATTGCAGATATGGCAGAATAACCTCGGCTGCATGCTCCTTTTGCTGGGCATCCGATGATCTCGGAATATCCATAAAATTCATTAACTCCAGATCCAGTGCCAACTCCCCCATCGGCGTCTCCCAGGCATCATGGGCATCAAGTGATACCGGGTCACTTGCCCCGAAATGGCATGGATTGATAATGATAAAAGTATCATAAGGAACAGGGTTGTTTTTTAGAAAATGAAAAAAGTGCACAGCCTCTCTGGCAGCATACCTGTAACCCGCATGAGGCACAATGCCGCCAATTATGCTTTTTGGCGAGACCTTTTTCAGGTTTTTCATAACCTGCTCTCTGTAAACTTCACGGAGCAAATGATTGATGGCACCGGCTGCTCCCGGATAGAACAACCCTGCGACTGCTGTGTGACGAACGGACATAATTAACTGATCACTATTTGTTTTTTACAATATGTGCATTTTCCATTTTGATCTATTCCGTGCTTTCTGACCCGATAACCTTCCCTTGAAATAACAATTTTTCCACATTGCGGGCAAATGGTATTTTGAGAATCTGATCCTGCTATATTTCCCAGATATACATAGTCGAGGTACTTACCTGCCATCTCAAAAAAGGTGCGCATCGACTTAAGTGGCGTGGGAGGTATTTTGCTTTTGTAAGCAGGAAAATATCTGGATATATGCAGAATGCTTTCCCTACCCAATTCACCTGCAATCCACTCCAGCATCCGTTTGTAATCTGGCAGATCATCGTTTTTACCAGGGATCAGTAAAAAGGTAATTTCGAGATGACGACCTGATTTTCGAATGGCTTTCAGCGTTTTGAGAACGGGAGACAATTCTGAGCCGGTCATTTGTTTGTAAAACGCATCCGTAAAGGCCTTAAGATCAATATTAAACGCATCCATCACCGGCAACAATTCCGTAAGTGGCTCCCTATTGATATAACCATTGGAAACCATCACGTTTTGCATGCCTCTTGATTTACTGATTACAGCCGAATCATGCATGAATTCAAAAAATACCGTAGGCTCGTTATAGGTAAAGGCAAGCCCGAGGTTTTGTGGAATATCCATCGCCATACGCACAAGCGCCTCCGGCTCATAAATGGCCCCATCAGGATGGGACCTGCGGGTGGCTCGGGCAATCTGATGATTTTGACAAAAATTGCAGTGCAGATTGCATCCGATGCTCCCGACAGAGAGTATTCTGGTGCCTGGATAAAAATGATACAATGGCTTTTTCTCAATTGGATCGGGTTGAATGGCCGAACAGATTCCATAATTATCAGTAAACAATGTTCCGGTTTCGTTGTGACGGACACCACAGGTGCCTGTTTTATGATTTTTAATGGCACAATATTGAGGACAAAGCCTGCATTCCACAGCCAGATCATCGAGTTGTCGGTAATACTGTGCGGTTTTCATCATTACGGGGAAATTGAAGAAACCAAGACGTCATTCAAGATACTGATTTTGTTCTATTTTAAAAAACAGAAATTACGTTTACCAGTAAATCAGTTAAAGCAATATATTCAACTCCACTCCCAGGGTCTTTACCCCACAGACCTCAATCCCACTTCTAATCTGTGCATCTTGGATATACCAATATTTTCAACCAATACTAAAGCGTCTTCTTCTCTGCACCTTAGCGGCACCGCGGTTTATCATAGGCACTCCCACTCCATTGTCTGTGGCGAGGAAATGGAACCTGCTACCGGCGGGATTTCTTATCCGGGAGGGATCTTTTGGAATTAGCTGAGATTGTTTTATCCATCCCATTAGTTTCCTTCTCAATGATAACCGGGGCTGAAACTTTGTCAAAGTTTGGAACCTTGACAAAGATACTTCACGGTAAAGCGGAGACGAACGGATCTCCGCAACCTATTCTCAAATCATTTATAGAGAAATCAGAATGTTCAATATTGTTTGTTATCTTGTTAAGCTTTATCCGTTCAGCCATGAAAATCACCCAACTATTGATCTGCCTATTGCTGATACATGCATCGTCGATTGGCCAAAAGATGCAAATCGTACAACTGGAGCACTCACTTCGCTGGTTGTCTCAGGAAAACTTTCCGAATTATCTGTCAAATCCGGAAACTGAAAGCAGCCTCTATGGCGCGATTGAAAACCATTTGAAAGAAAAAACAGGCGTTTCTGAGGTCATATTTCCCGGTAGCTTTGACTACAGAGTCATATCCGGTTTTGGAAAATCGAAGATCAAAATGCCAAAGCCCAACCCCGCCGAATACGATGTAGCCATCTCATCTGCCATTACGCGAGGTACCACCAATTACAAGGTGCTTTGGAACATGTCTGTTAAAGTCAGACATGGGAAACAGACAATTATCGAAAAAGAAGTGGAGCACGAACTGGAACCATATTCTCTTTCGGTCCGGATGAGCAACAAGCCTTGGCTGGATGATAAACAATTTGCAGAAATCTTTATACGACTTCTGGAAGAGTGTCTTGGCATGAAAGATTACCTCCCCAGTATCATTACGCTTGGATCCTTTGAAACAATTCGTGAAAACATATCGAAACTGATGCCGATCGAAAAAAAATATACCCTCGCCACGTCGGGCCCTATCATGCAACAAAGCAGCTCGGCATACAAGATTTTAATCGATAGTATCGAACTAAGTGATTTTTCATTCAGACCGACGGATCAGTTTAATATTGATTTTTCAGTTAGCGGAAACCGGATATTGGCGGATTTATTTTCTCAGCTTACAGGCATAGATGCCTACTACAATTTAAAATCAAAGGAAAAACGCACGGGCGCCATCTATACACAAGACGGTGTGAAACGAAAAGTCCGGCTTGACTGGCTGGAAAAATCAAGGATGTCAACGGGTGAGGATGAGGCATTATATGCCCGATATCTTTCGCCTATCACCGGGGCTTTTTTCGACCAGGATCAATTGATTTCAGAGTTCATTTTTTACAAACAAATCACTGAAGTCAAAGATATGTCTTTGCATAACATGCATTTTCAAATGGGAGATGACGATCTGGCAGATAAGCTTTATGCAATTCTTGGCACTTACAATGGAAATAAATTTGAGGTCGTATATCGCGAAATGGATGCTTTCATCCTGATTAAACTGCTTGATAACCTGGAAGCCGTGATGGCGCTCATTAATGTGAATCCCGACAGCAAATCAGCCGGCGGATTGAAACTATCTAAGAATAAAGTCACCATGACGAGCACTCAAAAGTTAACTGGAAGTCCGATTGTAGATGTTCCGATAGCAGAGTGGTATCCCCTTTTTACCCGCTCCACTGTAACAGATGAAATGGCAACCGAAATGGGGTATTTCATATTATTGTTGTTTTTCGCCATTGGTAATGCCGGTTGACAGAAGAATTCAAAAAAGGGGCATGTTGCCCCTTTTAAAATTGAAGTATTCCGGCCTTCGAGGTGCCAATCGATGGCATTCACTCGTTGTGCCATCTTTCACTGGTCACATTCCCCTTTTAATTCGTTTACCTGTGATTCTACTTCAAAGAACTTATCAATCGTCGCTGTGCCGCGTATGCTGATCTCCACGTAGTCCTGCTCTACACTACTCACCACCCCATCAAACTGGTTGGCCAGCAACTGACTCACGATGTCTTCGCCGGTTAGCGCATCCGTACCATCATATTTGCCGCGTACCCTGATTTTCTGTACGAATGGCATTTTTACATTTTCCAGTACCTGAATGGCGTCAAAAACCTCCACTGCAGTGAAAGCAGGTATCTGAACGTCACGCACCCGTGATATTTCTATGGTCTCCGAAACTGTTTTTTCCCAGGTATTTGTAGTCGTATTGGTTGAGGAAGTTGTATAGGAATATCCCACGCTCACCTCCATTGATACGGTTGCTTTTTGGCCGAAAAGGTTCGCTTCCGTTTCAGCACCGGCTGTCACATCAACTGAGGCCGAATGACTCGAGTACAATTCAAGGCTTTCCTGGGTGCCCACAGTATAGGATTTTGTCTGCGATTCAGACTTTCCCACCGTTTCAGTTAATACTGCCGGGCTGCAATTTTTGAGAATGGATTTATAGGCAAAATCCAGCTTGGTCGGCGGGAGAATGGGTTTGTTAAACTCCGTTCCCCGATCTTCAACAGTCCAGGTAATGTTGGCAGCCACCATTCTGACAGGTATGTAGGCGTCTGCCGATTGTGAATAAGCGACCTGCGGACCATACCACGTTGTCACACTTTTTCCAAGCGGATTACCACTTAAAGGTTTGATCATAATCAATCCTTCCTCATTACGTTTGACCACATATTTGTAAATGTCACTATTGATATTGGCCTTATTTTTTTCATAATACGTATAGAAATTTCCCGGCCCTGACATTCTCAGGTAAAAAGGCGCCTGCCCTGGTACGATCATCTTAATGTGATAAACTGAATCATTCAATGGTTCGAAGTAAAATTTAAAATACTCTTTGCCCGCATCGTAATAGTCTCTGAAAATGATGGGGTCAAGACCAGGCTCGCGCGCTAAATCCAATTGTAAAAAATACAATTTGTTCTTAACTCCGGAATCATCTGTGATGGCCTGTATGAAATAAGGCGTTTCCGGGTCGATAACCAACTTTGGAAATTTTCGTGGAAGTTCAGTGTCCACATTTACAGGATTATTGGTATTATTCACTTTAACTTCATCGATTAAGCTTACCAGTTGTTCGGATGCGGTATCAAGTATTTTGATTGTCGCACTTACCCCATCGCTAAACTGTTTTTTAATCGCATCAGTAAGGTCTTTGGCAGGAATAGAGAGTGTAGCCACATTTGTACCGGGATTGATGGTTACCTTTTGGGAAAATGACGAGAGGGCTCCCGGAAAGGAAACATCAGCCACAGCAGGTTCATATCCCTTGCGGGCAATACTACGGGTATCGATTACCAGGCCCACGGAGCCATCATCCATAAGGATGTTGGCACTGGGTAAGCCGGCATCAATGTCTGGGGTAACTTCGTTGTTTTGGTTGCAGCTTATCAACATCGCAACAACAACTACTAAAAGCAGGGAATGCACTAATAACTTGTTCATGGTCGAATAATTAAGAGTTAAAATTTTGGTTTCTGAAATATTTAATTTCAGTCCAAACATAGACTTACGTTAGTCCTGCTCCAAAAAAATGGGGTGGACAAAAGCCGGACAAGGGGTAAGAAATGAAATATACTCAAATTGCAAGCCTGGTATTTCTTAGCTACTGATTACTTCGTTTAGCAGTCTCTATTTGCATAAATAGGGTATTCGTTGAGAATCGCTAATGGAAAACACATGTTAATTAAAATTACTGATTAATAGCAGACGGTATTCATTTCCTTAAATTTGCGCCTTTGTAAAAAAGGCATGTCGCAAACAGGGGAAAAACTCTATACGTATAAATTCTGGCTACTGAGCCTCAGCTCATTTCTGTTCTTCGCGAGCTTTAACCTGATCATTCCTGAATTACCCGATTATCTTACTTCACTTGGTGGCGGAGACCACAAAGGACTGATCATTCCGCTTTTCACGCTTATGGCCGGTTTATCAAGGCCTTTCAGCGGCAGACTCACCGACACGATCGGCAGAATTCCTATTATTATTTACGGTGTATTTGTATGCATCATTGCCGGTTTTCTATATCCGATACTTACTACTGTTGCCGGCTTTTTTCTGCTCCGGCTCATTCATGGCATGTCGACGGGTTTTAAGCCCACAGCTACTTCAGCGTATGTTGGCGATATTGCGCCGATCCATCGGCGCGGTGAAGCAATGGGCATTCTCGGTCTGTTCGGAAGCCTGGGCATGGCAGCAGGCCCGGCAATCGGCAGTTGGGTAGCGATCAGCTTTGGGTACAACTGGATGTTTTATTGTTCTTCGGCCTTCGCGTTTTTGTCGATCCTGGTGGTGCTGAAAATGCCCGAAACACTGATTATCAAGGAGCGGTTTCGTTGGTCGCTGCTAAAAATCAAATGGCATGATGTATTCGAGCCCAGGGCATTTCCTTCCGCCATCACCATGCTGCTGACGACCTTTTCGTTCGGTACGATTCTCACGCTGATTCCGGATCTGAGTAAGCATCTGGGCCTTGAAAATAAAGGTATCTTTTTCACCATTTTCACGGTTTCATCCCTGCTTGTAAGAATTATTGCGGGTAAATTGAGTGATATTTATGGCAGGGTTCCTGTTCTGATGGCGGGCTGCCTGGTTTATGGCGTTACAATGATTGTGATTGGTGCAAACCAGCAACTTTGGGTTTTCTATACCGGTGCTTTTACTTTTGGCATTGGGGCAGGCCTTAGCACTCCTACGATTTTTGCCTGGACAATCGATCTGGCTGATCAGAAATTTCGTGGCCGCGCACTTGCGACTATGTTCATTGCATTGGAAGCAGGAATTGGAATCGGTGGCGTGGTGGCCGGATACAGTTACAATAATAATCCGGACAATTTTATTATTTCATTCACCATATCCGGATTGCTTGCCTTTTCAGCTTTTTTGTATCTGATTGTATATCAATCCCGGATACGATCAAAACCTAAGGCTCTCTGATCAGGTCAGTTGCCTGTCTTGGTTTGTGCTTTTTATCACGACTCTGCGCCATGATAAAAATGATGATGGAGTAAATGCCAATAAAAGTCCAGATCGGAAATCCGAGCAATCCGATGATTCCGATAATAAAGGCCAGGGTCAGCGCCCAGTCTTGTTTGTATAATAATCCGATACCGGCAATAATTGCAGGAGCAGTTAAGGTTATGGTAATGGTAATCAGTGCATATTTGACTATTCTGATGATCATTAAAACTTCATAATCATGAACATGAATGGGAATGATTGCAGATGCCACCAAGGTAAAAAATAAAACAAATACCACATTCAGCAGGCTGAATACCAGATATAAAGTGCCCAGTATTTTCTTGTGGCGGTCAATATCAACGTAGTTTGTCATGACTTTATAATTTTAAAAACATATAGTACCTTGCATTAAAAGGTACGTGTTTTATCTCACACTTTTTATTTATTTTCCTTTAATGGATTTTGTCGGGGATGACTGGTAAAAGATCAGTTTAAAATGACTTATTCTGCAACATGTTTTATAATTGTAGTTTCAGGCATCAATGTGTTTATTATATGTATGATGAAATACCTTATCCAAAAGCAATGAGTATCAGAACACCAATCTTCATTTTTCTGCTCTTCATCAGCAGCATTTCTTTCGCCCAAAGTGACCCCCATCGATTTGAAAATGACATTCAACAATACGAGCAGGAAGATAAATTAAATGGATACCAGCCGGAATCAGTTTTATTTATCGGAAGCTCAAGCTTCAGGCTTTGGAAAACCATGTCAGACGATCTGGCCCCTGTGCCGGTGGTCAACAGGGGTTTTGGTGGCTCCACCATTCCTGACGTGCTCTATTTTGCCAACCGCCTCATTCTTCCTCATCAGCCAAAGATTATCGTATTTTACTGTGGCGAAAATGATCTTTCGAGTGATGATCTTTCGGTAAAGGGAGGTGTGCACAATTTCAAGGATTTCCACAAGTACCTGAAGAAAAACCTGCCCGAAGCCAGGCTGTATTTCATTTCAATCAAACCATCGGTCAGGCGCGAAGCACTTTGGCCTAAATTCCAAGAGGCGAATAAAAGTTTAGAAAAATACATCAGCCGGCAAAAGAACTATTATTTTGTCGATGTTTCCACCTCAATGCTTGACGCAGATGGCAAAGTTTTGCAGGATATTTTTCTCGATGACAATCTGCACATGAATGCCAAAGGGTACGCCATCTGGATTGAAAAAATCAAGCCTTTGCTCCTGCCTTATTATTAAGATGCAGCGATAATAAGAGCAAGCCAATAAATGTGAGCAGACCATTTAAGATCAATATCTCAAAGCCAAACCGATACCCTCCTAACCATGCTTCTGAATTGGCCTGGATAACATATGATATAACGGGTGACAGCAGGCAAACCACCGGAACGAAGCGATCCCTTATCGTTCTTTTGGTAAACATTCCGAATGAGAAAAGTCCGAGCAAAGGGCCATAAGTATATCCTGCTGCCAGAAACAGCGAGTTGATCACACTCTCGTCATTGATCAGCCAAAAGAGAATGATTACAAAAAAAGTCAGTACCGAAAAACCGATGTGTACCTTAATCCGGGTACGCTTTTTATACTGCTCATCCTGATCACGAAAATTTAAAAAATCGACACAAAATGAAGTCGTGAGTGCCGTAAGGGCTGAATCAGCACTGGAATAAGCTGCGGCCGTGATGCCTAAGATAAATAGTATTCCGGCCAGGGCATTAAAATGGTTAAGCGCCAGAAAAGGAAAAAGATCATCGGTGCGGTCTGGAATGGCGATTTGGTGTTCTGTAGAAAAAATGAATAGAAGTGCCCCCAGCGAGAGAAACATCAAATTTGCAAACACCAGAATAATACTGAACCAAAACATATTTTTCTGGGCATCGCCAATATTTCGGCAGGTGAGATTTTTTTGCATCATATCCTGATCCAGGCCGGTCATGACAATGGTGATAAATGCACCGGCGAAAAACTGTTTAAAGAAATTCCTCGGCATTTTCCAATCCCACTCAAACATATGCGAAAACTCACTTTGGGAAATGATGGCAGGCAATTCTGTAATTCCAATACTGAGTGATCGCATGATAATTACAATACTGATTGCCACAGCAGATAGCATGAAGAATGTCTGAAGTGTATCTGTCCATACGATTGTTTTGATTCCGCCTTTGAAGGTATAAACCCAGATTAAAAGAATAGTCAGCAATACGGTCACAAAATACGGAACACCCCATGCATCGAAAATGGCCATTTGCAATACACCTGCAACCAGGAACAGGCGGAAAGCAGAACCAATGGTCCGCGAAAGCAAAAAGAAAAATGCCCCGGACTTATACGACCAGAAGCCAAATCGTTTTTCCAGATAGGAATAAATGGTAACGAGGTTCAGACGGTAGTACATGGGCATGAGCACTGTGCCGATGACAAGATAACCCAGCATATAGCCCAGTACAATCTGAAAATATTCGAATCCGCTATTGCCTACTTCACCAGGCACGGAAATAAAGGTAACACCTGAGAGCGATGCCCCGATCATCCCAAAAGCCACGACAAACCAGGGAGATTGCCGGTTGGCTGTAAAAAATGTCTCGGTTGTAGCATGCCTTGATGTGATTCTGGCAATCACCAGAAGCAGAATAAAATAGGCCGAAATAATGGTTAAAACTAAAGCTGGAGTCATGCGATTTCTGTGAAAAAATCAAAAATGAAGATTTTTTTTTAAATTTGTGCCCAAATTGGAATGATATGAAATTCAACTATCAGGAAAAGGAAGAAGTTGCCCTACTTGAGGAGACCGTCATAGAAAACGAAAAAGACCTCGTTGTGTACAATGACGATTTCAACACATTCGAGCATGTGATCAACACCCTGATCAAAGTTTGCAGGCATACAGTGGAGCAGGCCGAGCAATGCACACATATCATTCACTACAAAGGTAAATGTGCGGTTAAGAAAGGTCCATTTGAAGAACTCAAGCCAATGAAAGAGTCGATTTGTGAGGCGGGGATTGATGCTAAAATCCACTGATCCAGGCAATTACCGTTTTACACCCCTCCAATAACCGCTGAATTCCTGCCTTCTTTCTTGACTTTGTCAAATATGGAATCATGTAAACATAGTCACCAATAAGCCTCAGGGAGGTATGTGTGGTAAAAAATTCAGGTTAATCCGGGCTGATTTATTTTTTTCATAATTATTTTGCCATTAAGTAAAGTCGATTAGCTAATCTTATTAATTTTACAGCCATTATACCATTCCTTAAACATATTTATGATGAATAACCTATTATCTGACAGAATCAATGCGCTCGCCGAATCAGCCACCATTGCGATGGCTCAAAAAGCACGTGAGTTTAAATCACGCGGCATCAATGTAATTAGTTTAAGCCTGGGGGAACCTGACTTTAAAACCCCTAAACATGTGCAGGAAGCCGCCAAACAGGCCATTGATGAAGGGTTATATTTTTCCTACCCGCCAGTGCCCGGGTATCCGGAACTGCGAAAAGGTATCGCCGAAAAACTTGAGCGGGAAAACGGCATCAAATGTGGCGAAGCCAATATTCTTGTTTCAGGTGGAGCGAAGCACTCCATTTCCAATATATTTCTGACACTTCTGAACCCTGGTGATGAGGTCATCATCTATGCGCCATACTGGGTCAGTTATGTGGATATGGTAATACTTGCCGAGGGCAAGCCTGTCATCATCGAAGGTACCATCGATCAGGATTTCAAAGCTTCGGCTGCACAACTTGAAGCAGCTATTACTGATAAAACGAAAGCAATCATTTATTCATCACCCTGTAATCCAAGCGGAGCGGTATTCAATCGTGACGAACTCAAAGCAATTGCCGACGTGGTGTTGCGTCATGAAGGCATCATGGTGATAGCTGATGAAATATATGAATACATCAACTTCAGCGGCAAGCATATAAGCATCGGCGCCTTCCCGGGCATGTTTGAACGCACAGTAACGGTAAACGGATTTTCCAAAGGCCATGCAATGACCGGCTGGAGAGTCGGTTATATTTGCGCGCCGGAGTGGATTGTAAAAGCTGTAAACAAACTTCAGGGTCAAACCACTTCAGGCATTTGCTCTATCGCGCAAAGAGCTGCCATTGCAGCGGTATATGGCGATATGGGCCCTACCATGGAAATGGCCGAAGCTTACAAAAGAAGAAGACAACTTGTTCTTGATCTTTTGGCAGAAATACCGGGGATTAAATCAAATAAGCCTGACGGGGCATTTTATGTATTTCCGGATGTAAGTGCATTTTTCGGCAAAAGTGACGGAGAAACAACCATAAATGATGCCGATGATATGGCGCTATACATCCTGAGCAGTGCCCACGTTTCTACCGTAAGTGGCGGTGCATTCGGATCCCCGAATTGTATCAGGATTTCATATGCCGCATCTGACGAAGATTTGAAAGCAGCACTTGAAAACATAAAAGTTGCTCTGGCAAAACTGAAATAAATCTGCCTGGTTTTCATTAGAGCAGGAATTTGACAGGCTCGATCAGCTTAATGCTCTCCTTGTTCATGATGAGAAATTTGATTAATACACCTCGTACAGGGCTGAGCGGATTTCAACTGAATCCCGTGCGCATAACCGCTGTTCTATGAACAGAGGAAAAGTGCTGCCGGGATTTTTATTTTTTTATCTTGCTCTCATTTTAAGTAGTACTACCATGGGCTTTTACCTGACCAACAAGGTAAACGCCGACTTAAGTGCCCCTGGCGAATTATTATTTGCCATCAGCCAAAGTACACTGACCCACTTTGATATTAATTTTAATGGTGAAGAGGCAAACTCATTCATACTACTTGCTTCTGTCATCATCACCCAAATCAACGGTCTTGTCCTTTTAACCATCCTTTTCTGGCTCTGTCTGCAATTATTCGGTTCGGATAAAGAAAAAAGCACCGGGATCATGCAGGCGTTTCGCACTACGTTAGTGGTGACATTAATTTGTGAATTGTGCTTGTTTGTTTTTTTTATATACGGAATACCATCAGAGTACTCCGGAGGCTTATTTAATAAAAAGGTGCTTGCAGCCCTCACGCTTTCAGTAAATTCATTTTTTCAGGCGGGATTTTCAAACTGGTCATTTTTTTTCGGATCGGGGGTTGTACCAGGTGATTTTATGGTCAAATCAGGAATTATCGGCGGTGCGATGATAGGC
>CAYZWN010000009.1:0-32798 GCA_964482185.1 uncultured Roseivirgaceae bacterium | reverse complement strand
GATAGGCAGCCTGGGCATATTTGTAATAATCGATCTGCTTTCGCCGGCAAGGCTGCGACAGCGACTTGATAATCCCCATATCGATTGGACTTTTGTAACCAAATTGTCATTGTTTGGAGGTGCAGCAGTCCTGGCAATTCATTATATATTTATGTTTTTATCAGAAGAATGGATAGGCGGAGAAAAATATACAATCCTTGATCATGTCGCCTCCGGATTAGCTGATGCATCCGGCGCACGTGGTTTCGGGATGGAATTTATTCCTAAAACCTCATTACTAAGCCAGGCTGAATATTTGATTGTGGCAGCTCTTGGCTCAGGCCCGTTTTCTGCCGGTGGAGGCCTGGGATTGATCGGTATTTTATTCTTCGTCCGCATTTTCACTAAGCGCAGCCATGATTCAAAATATATTCAGACCGCATTCAGTATTTCGAAAAATTGGCTGATATTCAGTTTGATATTTTTAACCCTCGCAATCCTGTTTATGCAAGTGGCACCCCACGGCATTTCGATCTCCCGGCTTTTGCAGTCATACTTCACGCTGAGGGTTACACCTCCTGATCAGGAATTACTTTCCGGATATCTGTTATTATCTGTTGCAAATGTTGCCGGCAGGGTGAGTTATATCATCGCCTGTTTTATGACACTACCCAAACAAATCTGATATGCACCCCATTTTATTTGAATTCAACACACCGGATTTTCTTAAGGCATTGCTTCCCGGACAAATTACCATCTACACCTATGGTTTTTTGATAGCCTGCGGAGCAATATCCGGATTTGTCTATACGGCATGGCAGGCAAAAAAACAATTCTCTGTAAGTGTAGAAACCACCCAGACCTTAATCGTGCTGATCATATTGGCTTCGGTTGTCGGCGGAAAAGTTTTCATAATATTTGAAGATCCGCAATTTTATCTCCGAAACCCTTCAAAGCTATTCGAAAACTTTAGCAGTGGTTTTGTGTTTTATGGGTCCCTCCTCTTTGCAATTCCGACGATGATCCTGTTCTTTCGGCACCATAAATTGCCAACACTGGCAATGCTTGACATCATGGCGGTTACTACCTGTATTGTTCATGCTTTTGGCAGAATGGGTTGTTTTATGGCTGGTTGTTGCTACGGAAAAGTTACCGAAGGACCAATAGCGGTAACATTCACCGATCCCGCGTGCAGTGCACATCCACTTGATGCACCTTTGCATCCATCGCAACTTTACAGTGTGATTCTGATAGTATCGATTATGGTCAGTTTGTTAATCGTCAATCGAAATAAGTTATTTAACGGCCAGCTATTTATGCTCTATCTGATGCTCTACGCAATTGGCAGATCAGTAATTGAGGTTTTCAGGGGGGATCTTGATCGCGGGTACATGATCGATGGGATTTTATCCAATTCCCAGTTTATCTCGATTCTTGTATTCCTTGGCGCTGGGTGGGTTTATATTTCTTTGTACAGGCGCACTAAACAGATACTTTGAGCAGCAAGACCTTTTTTAGTACGGAAATATTAAAAGGCGGATGACCGATGTATTCACCATCCAGATGTGCCACAAGGTCGTCATTTTTTTCGATCGTTACAGAGCTGGCGGTGTGCAACTCAACCTCTTTGATTCTGACATGCGCACCCGTTTTCAGCTTTGGCAAATGCCAAAATCGTTTCCAGGGTTTAATTTCATTAAAAATGCAAATATCGAGTAAGCCATCATCAGTTTTGGCAAGTGGATTAATGATAAAACCACCACCGAAAGTAGTGCCATTAGAAATGGTAAGCAGGAGAATTTTCTTTTCAAAAAAATTGTGATCGAGGGCAAAACGCAGTTTTTTTTCTTTAAACCCACCTACGATCCGTAAAACTGTCAGTAAATAATCAATATGCCTGCCTCTTTTATTGCCCTTCTCAAGCATGGTCTTTACCACCTCACCGTCGAAACCGATCCCCACTCCGTTTACAAAATATCGGCCATTGCAAACACCCAGATCAAACAGTTTCACCCGGCCATTGATGGCGATATCAACCTGTTTTTTAAAGTCCAGCTCGCCATGCAGCGACTTTACCGAATCATTGCCCGTACCGTTGCTCACAATGGCAATGGGAAGTCTGGCGGCACCAATTTCATTGACCACCATATTCAAGGTACCATCGCCACCCAGCACAAATACTTCATCAAAACAATCGTGGGTTTTGATATACGTAATCAGTTGCTCCGGCATATCCTGATCTGTAAAAATGACTTCAAATTCCATTGAAGCTTCACGAAGCATTTGACTGAAATAATCCAGTTTTGGCCTGAAAGAAGCCTTTCCGGCTGCCGGATTCACAACGATCAGCTTTTTATTATTACTGTTGTGCATGGGGCGCAGGAATATTTTTTATTTCAATAATCTGGATATAATCATCATTTTTGGCGGCAATCAAATGCATTTTATTATCAATGATGATCTTGCCGGCATGTCGCACATCCCCCGGCATAAAGAGTCCGCTCTCCATGGGGTGGACGGGTGTAAAATTCCCAAGTCCATCACCACGCATCCACAAACCGATGCCTGCATCATTACGCACAGTGCGCACATCAAACGGATAAAAATTTCCCGCCAGAATCAGGTCGCGGTGACCATCCCGATCGACATCATGGATAATGAATGAGTTTATATTGGATATCTGGGCAATGTTTGGAAATGCTTTGATATGAAACCTGCCGTTTCCCAGATTCTCGATATATGCCGTTGCAAGGGTTTTAATTTCAAACCTCGCCGCACCTTCAAGCTTTTCTTTGCCATAAATTTCATACAGGTCAGACTCTGAGAATTGATTCACAGTTTGAATACGTTCAGCGATCCTGCGATCCTGCGCTTCCACATAGTTCCAGTCATAAACAGGATACAGCTTTTCTTCCTGATAATAGCCCATCGCGAAATCGTATTCACCATTTCCGGTAAAATCACACGCAAAACCAACAAGTGGATATTTGACTGAAGCTGTATGTTTATAGTTAAAACCCATGTTGCCGACTACAAAATCAATATCCCCATCACCGTCAAAATCATCTGCTGCGATGCTCCACCACCATCCTTCGGAGTTTTCCAATCCATTTGATTTATTGGCAATTTTGTGGAATTTACCCTGCCTGTTTTCAAAAACTGTGACGGGCATCCATTCTCCAACGATTATGATATCCATATCACCATCACCATCATAATCTGCCCATATTGCATCTGTCACCATGCCAAGTTTTCTCAATTCCGGGGCTAATGCATCTGTAACATCAATCAGCTTCCCTCCTTCATTTTTAAGCAGATAGCTGTCGGCAGGCATCGGATACCTGCCAGGCACCTGGCGACCTGCAACAAAAAGGTCCTGGTATCCATCATCATCGAAATCGCAGGCCCGCACCACCGAACCACTTACAATTACTTCCGGCATTTCCGTTCTGGTAAAATTTCCAAAACCATCATTCAGATACAGTCTGTGCATAAGTAAACCATTTTCAGGTGTATTTTCATTTCCCCCGCTTACCACATAAAGGTCGGGATCACCATCGTTGTCCACATCAAAAAAGATTGCGCCTGTATCTTCAAACATCCGCTCCTCCTCCCATATTTGGTTCGTTTGCTGTTCAAAACCATTATCTTTCTGAATCATCAAAGCACCGGCGCGCCTGAATGCCCCGCCGAGATAAAAATCTTCCCTTCCGTCTCCATTCACATCGCCAACTGCAAAAGCCGGCCCCAACGCTGACAATTTATAGGGCAGTGTCGGATTGCGCATAAAATCCTCCATATCATTTTCTTCATGCCTTATATTTGCCCTAACTTCAGCTTCAGCAAAGAAAATAGTATTTGATTCCGTGGCTGCATGTTCCTTTTCGCTTGCGTCATCATACTTCAGATTGAAAACCTGGTCTGAGGGAATATTAGTGTAAATGGATATTTTACCATCGTACCATGTGACCTCAACTTTTGAAACGATTGAATCCTGTCCCAGTCCAAAATGCATTACCGGTTCCATGCCCGATCTGTAGCCCCGCACCAGGTAGTGTTGCTGGTATTGAAATCCAGATGGATGATAAATCCGGACTTTGGTACCAATACCCATTGGATTTTTTGATGGACCAGAGAATGAAAATCTGATAAACCGGGTATTAGTAATCCTGTTTTCATATACAAAGGCTTCCTGATCAATGTTGTTGACCACCAGGTCGAGGTCACCATCAAGATCCAGATCTGCAACAGCCACACCATTCGACCATGATTTCTGGTTTAATCCCCATCGATCCATCACCTGTTCAAATTTGAGATCGCCCATATTCCTGAGCATATAATTTTCAACCGGTTCGGATGGCATTTTTCCAAGCAGTAAATCCCATTGTGAAGGTGTAAAATTGTGCTCGCCACCGGTTAAACCAAGCATATTAAAATAGAACTTGCCAAAATCAATACTACGGACATCCTTCCTGATGCCGTTGGTCACGTAAAGATCTTTCCATCCATCGTTATCAAAATCTGAAAACAGTGCAGCCCAACTCCAGTCTGTGCGGGCGATTCCGGCCAGGTTACCCACATCTGAGAATGTGCCATTGCCATTGTTCATAAGCAACACATTGCTCATATACTGGTGATGAAGCCCGTTTTCAAGGTGACTTCGAAATCTGACCATATTCATTCCGCCAAGGTTTGAATACAGTCTTCTGTTGCCCTCGGCAATCATATCAACCACAACGATATCCAGTAAACCGTCATTGTTAAAATCAGCCATATCATTGCCCATAGAATAATAGGAGATATGCCCGGTTGACTTCTTTATGGTCTCAGTAAACGTTTTATCCTGATTATTTATGTACAAATAATCATATTCAAAAAAATCGTTGCTCACAAAAATATCCTCCCAACCATCGTCGTTCACATCACCTATGGCCACGCCATGTGCAAATCCGATCACCGAACTATACAGGCCGCTTTGTTCAGTTACATCGATAAATCTTCCGTCAACATTTTCGTACAGCACATCGCCGGCTTCAGTATGTCGTTGATTCCTGAGTGACCGCGCATTGCCACTGGTAATTTTCACCGGTCCCTGGTTTACAAGATAAATATCCAGGTCACCGTCGCGGTCGTAGTCAAAAAAGGAAACATTCACCGCAAAACCCTGGTGTGCAAGTCCGTAATTTTCAGCCTGTTCGGTAAAGGTACCATCCCCATTATTTATAAATAGCAGGTTAGCCCTGTCTTCCGGGGCCTCCATACCAGATTTACATATATAAATATCCAAAAAGCCATCGTTGTTGATGTCGGCCATGGCCGTGCCGGTGTACCAGCCTCTGCCCATTCGTCCAAGACCTGACTCATCGGTAATATCCTTAAATTTCATATTACCCAGATTTTTGTATAGTCTGGAAGGAACCTGATTCCCCGTAAAGAATATATCCGGAAGGCCATCATTATCAATATCTCCTATAGATACCCCGCCACCGCTGTAGAAGTCCTGGTATTCCAGCACATTTAATTGGTGCGTCTCTTCAAGTTGATTATTAAAAGTAATGCCGGTTTCAGCGGATGGCAGCAAGCGGAAAAGCCTGCCTTCAGAGTCAGCACTTTGTCTGCAGGATATAACAAAAAGCGCCAGGCCGGCAAATATCAAAAACTTAGCATATCTCATACAATAAGAATTTTCAATTTTGTGCAAAGGTCAGCAAATCCTCCGGAATGAAAAATGAAAAGCAAATAACATAGCGGCCATCTATTGCTAAAAGCATGATCAATACAAACAAAATAATGGCAAAAAACCCAATGCTCAAATCAAAAATGCGCACAATAAGGCACAAAAAAAGCCGGCTTTTAACCGGCTTCACTTTGATTTTTATGAATCAATCCTTTGTATCCGGATCCTGCTTTGGCTTTTCGGGTCTTTTATTTTCATCTGGATTTTCCGGCGGTTTTGGCGTAAATCCTTCTCTTTTATATCCCTGATCAAGATCTCTTCTTGGTCGGTAGCCGCCATCAGGAGAATTGCCCCCCCTATTATCGCTGCCATAGCCACCGCGATTGTCGCTGCCATAGCCGCGGTTATTTCCATAACCCTGGCCGGAGCCATACCTTCTGTTGTCGCCGCCATAGCCACCTCCTCGATTTGAATTGCCATATCCTCTTTGGTCGTTGCCGTACCGGCTATTTCCTCGATTATCGTCACCATACCGACTATTACCCCGATTATCGTCACCATACCGACTATTACCCCGGTTGTCATCTCCATACCTGTTGTTGCCCCGGTTGTCGTCGCCGTATCTGGTGTTTCCGCGATTGTCATTGCCATACCTGCGATTGCCATCACTGCTGCCATAACCTCCGGAGCCGCGGTTGTCGTTTCCATATCCTCGAGGCCGGTTGTAGCCGCCCTGACTTTGCTGATCTCCATAGTCCCTTCGAGGCCTGTAACCACCATCCCTGTTACCATCAAGATCGCGTGGCCGGTTGTATCCTCCCGTTTGACCATCGCGGTGAGGTCCTGAATAGCCTCCCGACCGACCATCTCTTTGTGGGCCTGAATATCCTGTGCCCTGCCCTGCTCTGGGATTTCTGCCTTGCTGATATCCACCTGGCCGGCCAGTGCCCGGTCTTCGATTGAAGCCTCCCCCGCCTCTCTGTCCTCCGGATTTTTTGAGCCGGTACTCCATATTATTTTTTTTACGGTACTCCTCGATCAAAGACATGATCAATTGTTCAAACTCTTTGGGATAGGCATTTACAGTGTAAATTTTGTCCCGCTCGCGTTGCTGAACTTTTACCGGTTTGAAATTGGGATTGTGCTTCTTGATTTCGTCAATGAATGCCAATCCGACATTGTTGGTATCATAGCGGGTAAATCTTAATCCTGAGCGCAGAAAACAAATAAAAACAGTTATCAGGTTCGGGTTTTCTTTTTCCACTTGCAAGTTTTTAGGATCTCCTTCCTTTGCGTCGTACATTTTAAAGCTATCTTAAAAAATTAATAATAAACTTAAACTTTCTGTTAGAACTGCCATCAACGGCACTCATTTTATCCACCTACTTATATTATAAACTCTAGCGGTTGGTAACTACTGAACAAAATACTTCTGATATTAGATGGGTTGCAAACATGTAGGGGAATCTTATTGGTTGCTGGTTTTTCATACAATTTATTTTGGTTCACTAGGATACTCCCTTTAACAAACAACTGAATTTTCAATAATGTTTCTCAATATTAGTAACAAGTTACAAAAGGATTTCATTACCACAAAGCTATTATTTAGAATGAATTAACTCCATGAATGACCAATCGGTTGGCAAATTTATAATAAATCGTATCAATTCCCGCTACAAAATCCCGGCAATGCACATAATTTTGACTTGATATGGCAATCATATCGCCATCTTTTACTCTTGAAGGCGTCTCAAATTTAATTTCTGTCTTTGAAATCCCCTTATCGTGTTGACGCTCAACTGATACGTTTCGAAGCTCAGTTTGGATAGGTTGATCATTTATTAAAATTTCTACAGCCCCGGGAAATGATTTAACAGGGGAATCTAACTCAAAGTTTTGGATTAGGGTGAATTTTGAATTGCCCCGCCCAACCAATTCCAGCCCAACTTTACCACATGGAAAGTAAACGAAATGCTCATATTCAGCGTGTTGATTACTTACCTTATAAGTAACCCCACAGGATAAAAAGAAAACCATTATAGAAAGGTGGTAAAAAACCATTCTGATTTTATGCATCAGTCAGAAAAGTGTGTTTATACAATTAATCTGTCGCAAAATATTCGAAGCTTGGTCAATAAAAAACAAGGATAAGAAATAATTAAACAATCCAATATTTTTCTTTATTATTCACTTTTTTTTTTTCATTTTGCGCCTCTTAAAAAGGAATTAAAAAATGTCTCTATGGAAAAAAATATAGATTTACTTACCAGGAAAATTTATGATGAAGGGATTGAAAAAGCTAACATCGAGGCAGAAAAAATCATTGAAGAGGCGCGCAAAAAAGCAGCCGAAATAATCGATAAGGCAAAGAAGGAAGGTGAAAAATTAGTCACTGATGCACAATCGGAATCTGAAAGTGTGAAAAAGAATGCACTCTCCGAAATCAAGCTTGGCGGCCAGCAGGCATTAAGCTCATTGAAACAATCAATGCAAAGTCTTCTCTCAGGCAAAATACTTGATGAAAATATTAAGGTATCCTTCCATGATCCTGCTTTTGTAAAACAAATGATCCTTGAAGTAGTGAAAGCGTGGCAAAAGAATCAGGGATTGGAACTCTCACTTCCTGAAAATTTAAAGAAGCAGGCAGATCAGGCTTTTGAAAAAAGTCTTTCCAAGGAAATTGGAGACTTAAAAATCAACTTTAACAATAAACTCAAAGGAGGATTTAAAATCGCTCAGAAAGATAGCGGGTATCAGGTTGTTTTTACAGATGAAGATTTTGTGGAATTTTTCAAACCTTTCCTGAAAGAGAAAACACAGGAATTGCTCTTTAACTAATTTTTTGAATTAAATATGACCGGCTATTACTATTTGGTCGCCTCACTACCGGTGCTGGCTCTTGAAGAAGAATCGCAAAAATTTGATCCGAATGAACTTTTCAACTACATCCGGACAAATCTTGATGCCGAAGATTTGCCGGTTTTTAACCAGATTTTGTATTTAAATGATATTAAAAATTTAGTCAGAATGATTGCGGAAACGCATCAGAAACCGCTTCCGCATCCTGATTTTGAGCCTTTTTCATGTTTTCCTGAAGACACGATCAATGAATATCATTATCGACTGGACGAATTCCCTGTTTTTTTCCAGACGGTTATTGAACAGCATGACGAAAAGTTTGGGGAGTTGGATATGCTCGAAATTGAGAACCTTTTTCTGAAAGCATATTATGACTATCTGGGTGAAAGCCAGAATACTTTTATTCGTTCGTTTTCGAATTTTGATCTCAAGCTCAGGAACACTTTTACCGCGGTGAGTTGCAAAAAACACGGCTATACCCTTGAAAGGATGCTTATAGAAGATGAGGAAATCAGCCAACAGCTTATGCGCAGCTCAGCTAAGGATTTCGGCCTGTCAGGGCAGCTCCCATACATTACCCGTCTGATTGAGTTATCTGAAAACGCTTCCGTCCCCGAATTGAATCTTTTTTTTGACCAACTGAGATGGCAGTACGCCTCTGAACTAACCTCCATCTCATTTTTCAGTATCGATAATTTGCTTGCCTACATCATACAACTTGAAATTATTATGAAAAGAAAAATTGCAAACATTGATCATGGCAAGGATAGGCTTGACAAACTAATTGAACAGGCCATGAAACATTTGGAAATCCCTGTATAAAAGTAAATATCAACATTATGACAAAAGGAAAAGTCACTTCTATCATATCAAATCTGATTACTGTACAGGTTGATGGCCCTGTTGGCCAAAATGAGATTTGCTATGTAAAGCACGGCGATGTATCGTTACGGTCAGAAGTAATAAAAGTGTTTGGAGATACAGCATATGCTCAGGTTTTTGAATCGACCACGGGTATAACGGTTGGCTCTGAAGTTGAATTTATCGGTGCCATGCTGGAAATAGAGTTGGGGCCCGGCCTATTATCTAAAAATTACGACGGTCTTCAAAATGACCTGGACAAAATGACCGGTGTGTATCTGAAGCGGGGAGAATATACTCATGCGCTCAATGAAATTGAATACGAATTTACACCTTCTGCCAAAGCAGGCGATATTGTAACCGGCGGCGACTGGTTGGGCGAAGTGCCGGAAGGCTGGATCAATCATAAGATTATGGCGCCTTTCACCCTAAGTAAAGAAGGTAAAATAAAGTCGATTGTCAAAAAAGGGAAATATCAGATTCACGATACACTTGCTGTAATAGAGACTGAAGACGGTGATATAAATGTCAGCATGACGCAAAAATGGCCGGTTAAAGTCCCAATCAAAAATTATAAAAACAAACCCCGGCCTTTCAGAATACTGGAAACAGGGCAAAGGGCCATTGATACCTTCAACCCGATCACAGAAGGCGGAACCGGATTTATTCCAGGCCCTTTTGGAGCCGGAAAAACCGTTTTGCAACACGCCATTGCCAAAAACGGAGAAGCGGATCTGGTGGTATTCACCGCCTGTGGCGAACGCGCTAATGAAGTGGTGGAGATTTTTAAGGAGTTTCCCGAACTCATCGATACCAGGACAGGTCGCAAACTTGCAGAACGCACCACCATCATTTGCAATACCTCAAATATGCCGGTTGCCGCGCGGGAGGCGTCGGTCTATGTTGGTATGACCATTGCCGAATATTACAGATCAATGGGTTTGAAAGTACTTTTACTTGCTGACTCTACCTCGAGATGGGCTCAGGCCTTGCGCGAAATGTCCAACAGACTGGAAGAACTTCCCGGCCCCGATGCATTCCCTATGGACCTCACGGCAGTTATTTCGAATTTCTATGCACGCGCCGGATTTGTTTATCTGAATAACGGGGAAACGGGGTCTGTCACATTTATCGGAACAGTATCTCCGGCCGGCGGTAACCTCAAGGAACCCGTCACAGAATCAACCAGAAAATCAGCCAGATGCTTTTATGCGCTGGCCCAGGGGCGCGCTGACTCAAAACGCTATCCGGCCATAGAGCCGGTGGAATCCTATTCAAAATATCTGGAATACGTAGAATTTATTGACTATTCCAATAAAAATATCGCTGAAGGTTGGGTGGAAAAAGTAAACAAAGCCAAAGACCTTGTTATGAAAGGAAAAGAAGCAGCTGACCAGATTAGTATTCTTGGAGATGATGCCGTGCCGCTTGACTACCATCAACAGTATTGGAAAAGCGAGATTATTGACTTTGTCATTCTTCAACAGGATGCATTCGATAAAATTGACATGAATTGCCCGATGGAAAGGCAAGTGTACATGTTGAATTTCGTACTAAACTTCTGCGGCGAAGATCTTATATTCGAAGCCTTTGAAGAAATATCTCAGTTCTACAAAAAAGCCATTAACCTTATGAAACAAATGAATTACTCTGAATTCAAATCGGAAGAATTCGGTCAATATGAAAGTGAATTGGAAGCGTTGGTAATTGAAAGGAGGGCGGAAAAATGAAAACGAGAGCATTTCAAAAAGTATATACCCGCTTAACGCAAATCACGAAAGCCACCTGTGCCCTCAAAGCAGAAGGGATTGGTTATAATGAAATGGCCCTGGTGCAGGGACGTCCCGCACAGGTAGTAAAGCTTATTGGAGACCAGGTAACACTACAGGTATTTCCCGGCATGGAAGGCATCGGAACCGATGCAGAGGTGATTTTCCTTGGGAGACCCCCGGTTTTGAAAGTGAGCGACCTGCTCGCCGGGAGATTTTTCAACTCATATGGAGAACCAATTGATGGCGGCCCTGAGGTGGACGGAGAAGAACGGGTGATTGGCGGACCTTCGGTGAATCCGGTGAAAAGAGAGCAACCTTCAGAATTACTCGCCACAGGCATTGCAGGCATCGACCTGAACAACACACTTGTCACAGGCCAGAAAATACCTTTCTTTGCAGACCCTGACCAGCCTTACAACCAGGTACTTGCTGAAGTTGCCCTCCGCGCTGAAGCAGACAAGATCATTCTTGGCGGCATGGGACTCTCTAATGATGATTATCTGTTTTTTAAGCACAGATTTACCAGTGAGGGCGCGCTGGAAAAAATTATATCGTTTGTCAATACTACAGAAGATCCTCCTGTCGAGCGATTGCTGGTGCCGGATATGGCCCTGACTGCTGCGGAATATTTTGCGGATGACAAGCAGGAAAAGGTGCTCGTACTACTCACTGATATGACCCTTTACGCGGATGCGCTGGCGATTGTTTCCAACAAAATGGATCAGATTCCTTCAAAAGATTCGATGCCCGGTGCCCTGTATTCTGACCTGGCAAAAATATATGAAAAAGCCGTTCAGTTTCAGCACGGTGGTTCCATAACCATTATTGCCGTTACAACACTCAATCAGGGCGACATCACACATGCTATTCCTGATAATACCGGATACATCACTGAAGGGCAGTTGTTTCTCAGAAGAGATCCGGATATCGGAAAGGTAATTGTCGATCCGTTCAGAAGCCTGTCCAGGTTAAAGCAGATTGTTATCGGCAAAAAAACCAGGTCCGATCACCCGCAGGTAATGAACGCACTCATCCGCCTGTACGCTGACGCAACCAATGCAAGAACCAAAAAGGAGAATGGTTTTGACCTGACCGAATATGATCAGCGGTGCCTGAAGTTTGCCCTTGATTACGCCGGGCAACTACTTGCAATAGACATCAACATTAAGGTTGAGCAAATGCTCGATACAGGCTGGGATTTGCTGCAAAAATACTTTGAGAAACATGAAATAGGCATCAAAGACGAGTTTGTAAAACAGTTTTGGAAAAATACTAATTAAAAGAGTCATCAATGGCTGTTAAATTTCAATACAATAAAACAGAAATCCAGCGGCTCACCAAGCAACTGGCTATCCGGGCAAAGGCCTTGCCTACCTTGAAGAGCAAGGAGACTGCCCTGCGTATTGAGGTAAAAAAAATCGGATTAGAAATCGAACAGCTCAAAGCAGATTTAGATAAAAAATTCAGTGCCATGAGCAGCTACCTGCATCTTTGGTCTGAGATGCCAGATATACTTGCCATTGAAAATGCAAAAATAATCCTGAAGAATATTGCCGGCGTCAAGATTCCCGTACTGGAAAATATTGATTTCCGGTTACAAAAAATCAGCTTTATTAATCAGCCTGTATGGTTACCGGATGCTTTACAGGATCTCAAGGAATTGATCCGGCTGAGAATTGAAATAAAAATCAAAAAAAAGCAATTTGATATTCTCAATTACGCCAGAAAAAAGACTACTCAGAAAGTAAATCTTTACGAAAAAGTGCAGATACCTGAGTTCAGTACTGCCATTCTGAAAATAAAACGTTTTTTGGAAGACGCAGAGAACCTGGAGAAATCGGCCCAGAAAATTGTAAAACAGCGCAATAGACTAAAGGAGGCAGCACTATGAAAGCTCGAATGAAAAAAATTCAATTGATTCTGCATCACAGAGAAAAAGCGCTGTTCCTGAGTTCGCTTCAGGATTTGGGATTGATGCATCTTGAAATCAATGATCTCAAAACCCACCCTGAAATCGAGCCCCTCAAAGAAAAGCGCGAGAAGATCAGTAAAGCAATCAATATCGTAGGAAAACATCAGGGTTCTGAAAATCAGACCGGTGATTCAGGCGATAAGCAGGCATATACTATTGCCGATCAAATTCTTGAAATATCGAATACGGCTGATCAGATCTCCTCTCAGTTAGAAGCTCTTGAAAAGCAAATTAAAACCATGCTGCCATGGGGCGATTTTGATTATGATATAATCAGGAAGCTGGAAGCAGAAGACCTACAGTTCAGATTTTTCATGGCACCGGCCAAAGCATTTAATACTTATGATTTTGCTGAAATGCCCGTAGCGCTGATTTCTGAGGAAAAAGGACTGGCATACTTTGTTGTGATAGGCAAGGACAGCATTGAATTGCCATTTGATAAAGCCCCTTTGGCGGAAAAATCTCTTTCTGCTTTACAAAAGGAAATGGCCCTGCTGAATCAGGAGCGCGAAAAGTCCATGAAAAGCCTGTCACCGTTTGTAGGGGATGTACCGGCACTCGAATTGGAATTAAAGAAACTGGATGATGAGATCAATTATTATCTTGCCACGGCAAGTTTCAAAGAGACAGAAGGTACGGTAATCCATCATGTGACCGGGTGGGTGCCGGAAACTGAGCTTCAGAAGATCGAGCAATTTCTTGATAAGCAAAAAATAGCCTATCTTTTAAGTGATCCGGGTAAAATTGATGATGTCCCCATCATCCTTAAAAACAAAAAATATCCCAAAGTTTTTGAGACCATCACCAATATTTTTGAGTTGCCGCATTATCGGGAACTCGATCTCACCCCGGTTATCGCAGTGTTCTACCCGATCTTCTTTGCATACTGCCTTGGCGACAGCGGCTATGGGCTTATATTCCTAATACTCTTTGGGGCCGGGTATTTCACATTTCTAAAGAAAAGCAGGGTAATTGCTGTGCTCGGCATGATTCTGGGACTTTCAACTATGGTGATAGGCATCGTAAAGTCAGGCACTATTCTGGGTATCCCCATCACGCAGCAACGCGACATGGCATTTTTTGACTTCTTCTCAAAATTTGTAATCATCCCCGAAACCGGCGACACAGCGTTCAATGCCTTCAACGTAGCCCTGATACTAGGATTAATCCAGATTATTATTGGTGTTATCGCGGCGATTGCACGCGCATGGATCTATGAATCGTTCGCGGCTTCGCTGTCATCTTTCGGCAAACTATTTATCATCATTAGCGTCGTGACCCTCTTTCTTGGATCATCACAGGAGATAGCAATATTCCTTCCCTACCAGGAGCTCGCTAAATATGGCCTGATCGCCGGTATTGCCATGGTTTTACTATTTAACAACATCAATTTGCCAATCCTGGAAAGAATTGGTGGTGGCATTTTGCCGCTTTATTTCATATTTACAGGTTTGCTTGGCGATACCCTCTCTTACATCAGGCTTTTTGCTTTGGGGATTTCCTCCGGCATTCTTGGCTTAGTGATCAACAGCATTGGAAATCAGATTATGAGCACTGGGTTTGTGGGTATCATTATCGGGATCGTTTTCCTGATTTTAGGCCATGGACTCAATCTCTTTATTGCATCCCTTGGATCATTTGTGCACCCGCTAAGGTTGACCTTCGTGGAGTTTTATAATAATGCAGGTTTTAAAGGTGGCGGTGTCCCCTTTAAGCCATTTAGAAAAGAATCATTAAATTCAAGATAATCAAATAAAATGGAAATTATGGATACTACAAGTTCACTACCGCTCGTCCTCGCGTTCATTGGTGTAGGATTGATCATAGGATTACCAGGAATAGGCAGCGCTGTCGGCACAGCTATAGCCGGCATGACCACGGTCGGGGCGCTTAAGAAACGAAAAGACGCGTTTGGATCATTCATTGTCCTCTCTGCATTACCCGGCACCCAGGGGCTGTATGGATTTGGGGGCTACTTCATTTTGCAGGATTTCCTCACGCCAGAACTCACGATGATGCAGGGCGCAGGCATTCTTGGCGCGGGCATCGCACTCGGACTGGCCGGTGTCGTTTCCGGCATATTTCAGGGACGCGTCAGTGCAGCCGGTATCGACAGTATTGGATCCGGCAACGACGTATTCGGGCAAACGCTTATTCTGGCAGTTTTTCCGGAATTGTACGCCATCGTAGCATTTGCGGCCGTATTCCTGCTGACTGCTATCCTCTAAAAGGCACTATCCATAAATAGCAATAAGCATTGCTCCTGCACACATAATTATAGCGCCGGTAAGCCGGCGCTTTATGTTTTTTTCATTGAAAAAGTGAAAACCAATCAGCACGCTCACAAGCCCGGAAAGTTGAAAAAACGCCAGGGAATATCCGACGAATACCTTCTGGAAAGTCAGCAGAGTGAAAAGCTGAAGGATTAAAAAGGAGAGCAACAAGCCAACAAAATGACGCCCCGAGGATTTGAACTCACTCCACTGAACGGTATAACCACGACCTGACAAGCGGAAGAAAATGACTGCTACAGGAAGACCCACAACTGACCAATATGCGAGCGTAATCAATGGGGAGGACATCAAAATAACCTTTTTTGAAATGACGGCAGCAATTGAAGTGAGCAGAATAGCAAAGAGACGAAACCAGATTCCACGGCTCATACGCACCGAATACCAGGGCCTGCCCTTTAGCTCACGGCGGTCAGCAAGCAATAAACTGCCGGCAACTATCACACATACACCACCCAGGCCCGTTACACTTGGGATTTCACTTAAGAGAAAGGCAGACACTATCAGCGCAAAAACAGGCTTGAAGGCGTTCAGCGGGCCAAATACAGATAGATCGATTGTGCTGAGTGATTTAACGAGGAACATATTTCCCAGTATATCCAGTACGCCCAGTAAAAGAACGTAAACCCAGAATTCGGTTGGAAAATTGAAAGGTTGCAGGATGATAAAAACCGGAATTGAAAGCAGGACAAAAAACAAGTAACTGACCATCACTATGAACTCAGGTCTTACGTTTCGGTTTGTCAGCTTTTTTTGAAATAAATTGACCGCAGGGCTTGCCAATATCCTGCAGATAATAATAAAAATTGAGCTCAATAATTTGTCTTTTTAAAGCGTATGACGTTATTTATCGCTATGCCGGATTTAATTTACTGTTTTTCTTTTAACATCGACAATGCAATGATTTTTCAATAAACTTAATACATAAACATTTCCCATATGAAGTTGCGCTACGCTTTTCTTTACCTGACCTTGCTTGCTCTCGCAAGTTGCAGACAAAATGATCAAAAAACCATTATTGCCTTTGGCTCATGCTCCCATGAATTTGACTCCCTGCAGATGTGGGACAATGTTCTGGTGCACAAGCCTGTCGCCTGGATCTGGATGGGAGATAATATTTATGGAGATACCTACGACATGGAGGTGATGGAGAAAAAATATGATTTGCAAAAAAATCGCGCATCCTACCAAAGGCTAATGCAAGCAACCAAAATATATGGCATCTGGGATGATCACGATTACGGCATCAATGACGGCGGCAAGGAATACAGCATGAAGGATGAGAGCAAAGAACTGATGCTCGACTTCCTGGATGTACCCCAATCAAATCCTGTATGGCAGCGGGAAGGTGCCTACCAGGCTTATAATCTGGACATTGACGGAATGAAGGTAAAACTGGTCCTGCTCGACACGCGCTATTTCCGCGATTCACTGGAGCGCAATCTGAATCCTCCGCCCAATTATGTGCCAAATCATTCAGGCACCATCCTCGGAGAAGCGCAGTGGAAATGGTTCGAATCAGAATTGAGAAACAGTGATGCCGATCTGCATCTGATCGGATCAAGTATCCAGGTGATTCCCAACGGACACGGTTTTGAAAAATGGGGCAATTTCCCGGAAGAGCGACAGCGTTTTTTTGACCTGATCGCCAGGACAAAACCTGCCAGACCTTTAATACTGAGCGGTGACCGCCATATTGCCGAATTCTCAAAAATTGACCTGGATGGTCTGGATTATCCATTATATGAATTCACATCCTCCGGGCTGACACACACATGGAAAAGTCCCTGGCCTGAGGAGAACGAACATCGGATTGGCGAATTGATCATATCGAAGAACTTCGGATTGATCGAAATTGCCTCAAAAAGACGTGAATATCGTGTTTCACTAAAGATAGTAGGTGAGAATAATCTGGTGCTGGACTTTTTACAGTTACAGATTTAGTTTTTTCAATTGCATTGAAATAATTGGATTTAATTCCTGTTCGATTAAGATTTGAAAACAAAATATACTGTAAACCTCCTCCTGTATTTAGTTTAATCTTGTTTTTACACCTCGCATCAACAGATTAGATTATTAAAACAACAAAGGCAAAACATTCAAAAGACTCAATCAATCGAAAAAATAAAAAACCACATCAGTCGATTTATTCAACTGATGTGGTAAATCTAAGAATTAGCTAATTAAAAATATATCTGATACCAATCTGACCAACCCATCTTGAGCCACCTATCGGGCTGTCATCGATAGTCCAGGGTTCATTGTCCTTAA
Organism: uncultured Roseivirgaceae bacterium; assembly: GCA_964482185.1. GTDB lineage: Bacteria > Bacteroidota > Bacteroidia > Cytophagales > Cyclobacteriaceae > JAAUQL01. Next base: position 15,116 of record CAYZWN010000009.1, on the reverse strand, counting down.
TAGGCCTGAAAGTATATTGGGGTGTATTTCCATCAAATCCTGCCAGATTTAATACTCTGGAAGTGTTATCAAAAAACGAATTTCCATAAGTGTATCTCCAGCCCCAATCCTTATTCAACAGATTGGCAAAATTGAACACATCGAAAGTAATCTGCAAGGTATTGTTCGACGACCCAATGTTTTTAAAGATATCCTGAACAATTTTCAGGTCAAATTGATGCGTGAAAGGTGTCCTGGCTCCATTTCTCTCAGCAAATTCACCGCGTCTCTCTCGCAAATGCGGTTGAGACTCGATAAAGGCATTAAAGTCGTTCCATTGCTGTTCCGGACTTCTATCGCCATCCTGCACAAATGATATTTCAGACGCATTTCGAGGGATGTAAATTAAGCCATAATGATTATTGTTACTTGAGCTAAATGTACCTCTGTTCACATCTCCGCTAACTATGTAAGAAAATGCGCTGCCCGATAAACCAGTGTAGAATACTGATACGGTGGTTCTTAATGCTCTCAAATACTCTTTGCTGTACGTGAGATTCCCAATTATCCTGCTACCAGCGTTGAAAGGCGCCAGACCAACTTGCACATTATTACTTCCGTTAACCGAGGCAACGCGATAATAATTTGATTGATTTTGCGATGATGTGCCTGGAAATAAATCAGTTGATCTTGTATATGTGTAAGCAAGCATACCGCTAAATCCGCTGTTAAAAGACTTGGAAAGTTGAGCGCTTATAGATGTGGCGCCACCTTCGTTTTCATTTGTAATATAAATTACCTCTGTATAATTTGGCAATCTTCTGGTTCCGGAGGCTGGATATAGAGCGCGTCCATCAGAAGCAACTTCATTTGGCTGAACAAGATTTATATTGTTAAAGCGGAAGGCATTCAAATTTCTGGAAACGATAAGTTCTGCTGTTGCAACCCATCCATCTCCAATGACCTTATCAACTCCCAGATTGAGCCTGGTAATTTGCGGAAGCTTGAAATTCTCATCCATAACAGTAATGTTTCCTCCGGGGCCCGATGCCTCAGCCCGCTTTGGCTGATTATTAACATCCGGCTCAAAGTTTATCGTAGGAGGATTATCTGCTCCAATCCGAATCTGATTTCTATCCAACAAAACACCATTCTGAGTAAATGCCCCACCAGCCCAAACAAAAGGAAATCTGGATGTAAAAATTCCTAAACCACCACGAACCTGAAGCCGCGAATCTCCATTAACATCCCAATTAAATCCAACACGGGGCGACCACATAAAGGCCGGCTTTGGCATTCTGTCAGTTTGAACATTATACTCAACTGCTAAAATGGAATTATTAAAATCATCATTTTTAAGAGGATCGTCTAAATAAATGGGTATATCAAGACGTAATCCTCCTGTAACTTTCAAATTCTGATTGAGTTGCAACTCATTCTGAACATAAAAGCCAAGTTGCAAGGCCCGAAAATCTGCCCCTTCCCTTGGATTAGGTGTCTTGCTGTACTGATAGGTAAAACTGTTACCTAAGCCCCTCTGCCAATTCTCTATCGCCGTGTAAGGATTATCAGTGGCAGGATTTATATCAGTATTTGGCGATACTCCAAATTGATAATCACCAAAAGCCTGCCCAATAAACGCGTTATATATATCATAGTACTCATTGTGCGTTCCTATGGTAATCGTGCTTTTACCCGAATATATCGTAACATTATCTGTCAGGGTGAGAATATTTTGGTCAAGCTGATTTACAGTTGAAAAAGCCTCTGTTCCGAGGGCTACTGTGCGTTGTGCATCCAATCTTATGGTTGATCTTGGGAAAGGATCGCCTGGTGCTGTGCGGGGCTCTCGTACAGTTGTGTATCCTATCAGTAAATTGTTGCTAACCTTATTTGAAAACCTGCTGTGCAGATCTAATGTAGAAGAATTAGTTGTACTTTCTCTCAAAATAGCTCCATTGCTAAAGACAAGGGCCCTTTGAGATCGCGCTAATTGGGTAGCCTCTCCATAGGTATAGCTGTAACGAAATGCCAATTTATGAACCTTAGAAATATTCCAATCCAATCTGCCGAATAACTTTAAGCTGTTGTTTGCGCGCTCCTGTTTGCCATAGCTACCAGGATCGTATCCTAATTCCAGTGCCCTGGCCTCGATTTGTTGTACTTCTGCAAGTGTTATCTCCGAAGTACCAGTACCCGGTTCAAAGCTTAAAGGTGTAACATTTTCTGTTGTCTCTCCATTAATGAAAAAGAACAATTTATCCTTAATCAAAGGGCCTCCAATTCTAAAACCGAGTTGCCTGTCATTGAAATCATCAAACTTGGCGCGTTCTACATTTTCGTCGTTGGTGGGTGTAACACCTGCCAGATTTTGATTTCTGAAATAATAATACACAGAACCATCAACTTTATTTGTGCCACTTCTTGTAACAGCACTGATGCCTCCGCCGGCAAACCCACCGTAGCGCACATCGTAGGGTGCTATCACCACCTGGAACTCTTCAATGGCATCCAGACTTATTGGGGAGGTCCCTGTCTGTCCGCCGTTTGTACCAGACGAAGAGAGGCCAAATACATCATTGCTCACCGCACCATCAATGGTGACCTGGTTATAGCGGTTGTTTATACCTGCTATAGAAATGGCATTGCCCTTGATGTCAGCTTGAGGAGTTAACCTGGTGAAGTCATTGAATCCCCTTGAAATTGTTGGGAGTGTCTGTATTTTCTGGTTATCGATCAAGGTCTCCGCCCCTGTCCTTTCCGGACTGAACACACCGGACTGATCTGCTATAACAACAACCTCGCTTAACTCTGTGCCAGACTCACTCAAAACATGCGATAGGTTTTGAGTGACACCCAAGACAAGGTTGATTCCGGTAATTTTCGCAGTTTCATAACCTATGAAAGATACAGTAATTGAGTAAGGACCACCAACCCGCATGCCTGCTAAGTTGTATCGGCCATCAACCAAAGCAGCCGTTCCGTAAGTTGTCCCCGATGGCTCATGAACGGCTAAAACTGTTGCACCCGGGAGTGGTTCATCATTGGAATCTATTACCCGCCCACTAATACTGGAGGTTGTAACACCCTGGGCGAAAACTCCCTGAACCAAAAAAATTAACAATAGAGGTAAAATTACTCTTTTCATATCAGAAGATTTTAGATGAATAAAACTGCTGCAAATATATCAAGTACTTATAAATACAATGTTATGAAAGAATTAATAAATGTTATCCTGAATAAAAAAATGTGTTTGGGTTTTGGGTAGGTAACCTGTCAACCTATTTCATGAGGGCTCAAAGCCCCAAAATCAAATTCCAAATCACAAACAAACTCCAAACCTCAATCCTGAATATCCAAAGCCTGTTTTTTTTGATTTTTGCGATCTGGATTTTCTACTTTTAACCAGTTTTTTTTATTGATCTATAAAAGCCTACATCGCTTAATCCAAAACATAATGAAAAAATAATTGTGAAATTCAAGACCTTTTTCATTTATCGATCACTCTTTTGGGAACTCTTGATGAGAATAAAAAAATTCATCACCACACACAAGCCATTCACAATCAACTGATACGGCCAAAACTCCACGAAGAAATCAAAACTATTCCAGTATCCCTGGATGGTGTAGTGCAAGGGATAATAGATGGCAGGCAGCAGCGCCAGAGAAGTGAGCAGAATAATTGCCAGCATGGAAAAATCATCAATCTTCATTACTTTGATGCCGAGCGATGCCATCAGCCGAAAAATAAGATAATAACCTGCTACATTAAAAAGTATGGCACTAATAGCCTGTACAATGGTGCCCATGTGAATGGATAAGACATGTGATAGAATAAATACCGCATTGACAGAAAACAAATTAAGCGCAATCAGAAATGTGGCGTGCAGCAACATTTTGACAATAGCGATTTTCTCTCCCATTTCTATTCGCTAAACAGCCACCGCGGCTTTAATGTGTGGATGTGGATCATAACCAATAAGCTCGAAGTCTTCAAATTTGAAATCGAAAATATTGTCCACATCAGGGTTCATTTTCATGATGGGCAGTGGCCTCAATTCGCGCGAAAGTTGAAGATTTGCCTGCTCGATATGGTTTGAGTAAATGTGCGCATCACCAAATGTATGAACAAAATCGCCAGGTTCAAGATCACATACCTGCGCCATCATCATAGTGAGTAAAGCATAAGATGCGATGTTAAACGGCACACCCAGGAATATGTCCGCACTGCGCTGGTAAAGCTGGCAAGAGAGTTTTCCTTCAGCCACATAAAACTGAAAAAAAGCATGGCATGGCGGAAGCGCCATCTTTTCGACATCGCCAACATTCCAGGCGCTGACGATGAGCCTTCTTGAATCAGGGTTTGATTTAATCTGAGCAACGACATTTGAAATCTGGTCAATCGTCCGACCATCGGAGGTGGGCCAGCTTCGCCATTGATGACCATACACCGGTCCGAGCTCGCCTTGCTCATCCGCCCATTCATCCCAAATGGACACCTTATTTTCTTTCAGGTAACGGATATTGGTTTCACCTTTCAAAAACCAAAGTAGCTCGTGAATGATGGACCTGAGGTGCAGCTTTTTTGTGGTGACAACCGGAAAACCTTCCATGAGATCGAAACGCATCTGATAACCAAACACACTCAATGTACCGGTTCCTGTTCTGTCTTCCTTCTTCACGCCGTTGTTTAGCACATGGCGCATCAATTCATGGTATTGCTTCATTAAACTCAGATAATTTTCTTTTTAAAACATACACGATTACAATTATCTCATGGTGGACAAATAATGAAATAACGGCAAAAATAATTAAGTTAGCCCAAAATACGCTCATTCGACACCATAAACTGTCCCGGATTTTTTATGAGTTTATTCTCAAGGCTTCTTAAACGCTCAGTCACTGATTTTTTGCGCAAAAGGCGAAGATGGATCATCGCGTTTTCCTTGCTTTTCTTTTTTGCATTTGGCATCAGCGTGTATTTCGCCAAGCAAGCCGGCCATGCGCTTAGCACGCTCATGACAGATTTTGTACGGGAAAAATCAAATGGCTTTTACCAGATAGAATTTGATGATATTGACTTTCTGATCAATTCACGCACATTCCGGGTAAATGATTTGCGGTTTCTCCAGACACATGTTTTTAGTGATCAGGATGATTTTTTAAAGGATGTCAATTATCTGTACTCAGCCGAAATTCCGGAGCTTCGAATCAAGGTCATTGACTTCTGGTCTATTTTCATATTAAAAAAGTTGCGTGTGGCCGGCATTGAACTCGGGCAACCAACAGTAAAAATTACGAATCTGAATAAAACCAGGGCACCCAAAAAAATCTCCTTCGAAGCAGGCAACCTATACGGCATCATCTCAGGCCATCTGGCTGAGCTCCGGATCAATGATTTCAACATCATTGGCGGCAACTTAATTTATGAAACCATGGATGCACCGGAATATGATAATTTCCATATCAACGGACTGGTTTTTAAGGTTAGAAATTTCTTATTGAATGAATCTGCCAGCCGCGACGACGGAAAATTCCTTTACACCGATGACATCACCCTCGAACTCGGCAAGCAGTTATTTTTGCTGAAAGACAGCATACATAATATAGAGTTTGACAGATTTTACATTTCAACCAGGGCAAATGAGCTGATATTCGATAATTTTAAACTAACCAGACGTGACGACATACCGCAAAGCGCAAAACACGATGACTACACAATTATGCTCCCGAGGTTTCATCTCTCAGGCATCGATTTTTTAAGTGCCTATCACTCCAACCATCTGATTATTGATAGCATTCGCATTCCGACTCCGGTTGTTGATTTGAAATTGGAAACCGGGAAAAAGCATAAGAAAGCAGAGAAGAGCGGGCTGCTGGATTTAATACTGATGTATCATGAAAAACTTTATATTGGTGATTTGCAAATGCATGATGCGAAGGTAAAGATCGCCGGCGCAACAAACGGTAAACAATTAAGCATCCAAACCGGCCAGATCAATGCCGGCATTTCGGAAATCCGGCTCGATCAGGACATTCGCTCTCAGCACCACTATGGATTCGCCTTCGATCAAATCGACCTCCAAATCAAAAACTATCAAACCGATCTGCCCGATAGCTCGGCATCCATCCGCATTGGTGAAATTGATATAATATCCGCTCCGCTCCTCACCTATTCGATCAGGGACCTGGAATTTTTCACCAGGCAAAAACCGGGCAATGGGAATCAGATCCATGCCAAAGTGCCTTTTATCGTTTTGTCGGATTTTGACCTGCAGCGATATATCAACAGCGATACAATTATTTTTAAGGAACTCTATATCGAGCAGCCAGAGATCATTATGGCTGTTGCAGATGCACGAGGTACAACTGCCGGTTCACAGACAACAGGCGGATTTTTCGGAATTTATAAGACCATACATTCCTTTTCATCACTGTTCGATGGAAAAAAGGTACTGCTGCAGGACGGATCGTTCACACTAAAACATTCATTACAAAATATTGAGGCTACCCTTGGCCAGATCAGATTTCAGTTGGATAACCTTTACGTTGACAGCCTGACGGCAAATAGTCGGGATTTTTTCAGCGGCGTGAGACTTTCCGCAGCTGTTGGCAGAGGAAAACTGGGATCCAATGAATTGGCCGTCGAGTTGGAAAATCTGGGATTTTCTTCAGTAAACAAAGATATGACCATCGGCTCACTGGCTCTACAATCGACCCGCGGTGAGCATGGAGGACCGGATAATTTTAGTTTTTCTGATGTCAGGATCCGGGGCATCAATGTTGACGAAATTGTAAAAGGCGAAAAATACGATCTGGATGCCGTGCATGTACGACAGGGCGATTTGCGTATATTCCGCATACAAAAAGATTCGACCCAACTGTCCAAACCAACACCCGAACAAACTTTAACCACCCCGGTGAACGTCCGCCAGATTAAAATTGAAAATACAAGACTGGAGTACAGATTAAAAGATTACTGGGTATTTAAGGCATCTGATGCAGAATTGGATGTTTCAGGATTGAGTTATGACCGGTTAAGGGGAGAAAACATATCGGACTGGTTTGATTTTCAAAAAATCCATCAGATTAGGTTGAATGACTATTCATTTCTGATGGAAAAACAAAAACATCTGCTTGAAATGAACGGTGTCGGATTTTCGCCAAACGGGGTTATGGAAATTGATTCATTAAAACTTTCTCCAATCGGCGTGCCTTCCAATCAATATAAAATCCGCGTTCCACGAATTTACGCCACGGGGATGGATGTGAAGAAAATTATCAGGGAATCATATTATTCCGGAGAAGACATCATCATTGAAAGGCCGGAGATAGAATTGCGTACGACAACAGATACGACTAAAAAGATATCAAGTCTTGATTTGAATTATATCCCTTTGCTGATGCGAAAAGGTTTTTATGGCGCAAAAACAAATTCATTTCAGTTAATTGATGCCAGGCTTAAAATTCATGCCGAATCAGAAAACGGATCTTCAACCATGGAATGCGATATGCTCAACGCCGACATCATCGATTTTGAGGTGGACTCATCCATGCTGATGGTTCCGGACAGGTTTCTTTTCTCACATAATGTAAAAATCAATGGAGATTATTTTTCCTATTACCAACCAAAGCAAGGCAATTTCTTTGGCATCAATCACTTTGATATTTCTACCAGAGATAAAAATGTCTTTCTTGAAGGTATGCTTCTCGCAACAAACAACCGGCAAAGCATGGAGACAGCAGGCAAGATAAACTTGTCTTTAGATCATTTGAACTTTACCGGGCTGGATTTTTATGCGCTTACGCAAAACCGGGATCTCAAAATCGAGGATATTGACATCGTTGATGCTTCACTGAAAATATCGCCGGTTCCTCCGCCAATTGACACAGCGGGTATAAATAAGCCCTTAACGGCCAAGGAGTTATTACTCAATGAAATTGGAAAAGCATTGCACCCAGCCGATTCGGATCGGTTTGATTTAAACCGGGGCAAATCTCAAAAAAAGCTTCTCAAACTCCATGAGTTAGACTACCCGCTTGATACCATGCTGATAAAAAATGTGGACGTTGGCCGGTTACGCATTACAGATTCAGAGGTTTCTATCAACAATGAATTAAAAGCCAGAAAGGACTTGACGCTTACAGACATACGCATTTTAGCTGAAGGCATAAAATATAATCCGGTCACGGCAAGGGATTCAACCAGGATATTGTATTCAGACCATCTGGTCACAAAATTGAGTAACCTGAGTTATGTTTTGCCTGATAAATTCAATGCCATCATGGCAAAAGAATTGGTTTTTAATTCGGCGGACTCCAGCCTGTTGTTAAAAAATTTCACCTTCGACCCGTTGCTGCCGAAGTACAAGTATGCCAATGAAAAAGGCTTTCAGGCAACCTGGATGCGTATTGATACCGACTTCATCAAGTTGCAAGGCACTGACTTTTTTCATTTATTAAATGCCGGTGCTTTGAATGCAAAAAGTATCCGTCTTCACAAATCTGATTTCGAGATTTATCGCGACAACAGATTGCCGTTCCCTGAATGGCAACGCAAACCTTTACCACAGACAGAATTAAAAAATCTGGCCTTTGATGTAACGGTTGACAGCTTATTTCTCACCGACAGTTACATTACTTACCAGGAACAAACCGATAAAGCTGATTATCCCGGGGAAATATCCTTTTATAACCTCAATGCAACAATCTTAAACCTAACCAATGATTCACTCAGAATTTCCATGCGACCCAAAACCAACGTCACTGCCACCACGCGCTTATATAACAAAACCCCGGTAAAGGCATTATTTCAATTTGATATGCTCAAGCCGGAACTGGTGCATACTTATGGCGTTGAGGTGGATTCGGTTGATCTTACTGACTTTAACAGAATCCTGGTGCCGGTCGCCATGACACAGATTAAAAGCGGCCAAAGCAAGCGCATCATGATGACTGCAAGTGCCAATGAAACATACAGTTACGGAGAAATGCGATTCTTTTATAATGACCTCAAAATACAGCTTTTAAATCCTGAAACTGAAACTCCAAAAGGAATCGGCAATGTTTTGGGCTCTTTCTTCGCAAATACGTTTATAATCAGAACCAATAACCCAAGAAATTTCGTTTTTAGAAAAGGAGACATTTTTTACGAAAGAGATGAAAAAAGAGCGATATTCAACTACTGGACAAAGACATTCCTCAGCGGTGTGGTGTCGAGTATAGGCGCGGCCAACAACAAAAAGAAAATCAGGAAAATGCAAAAACAAAATCTGAAAGAAATTGAACAGAGAAAAAATCAAATTCAATAATTAGACTATTAATACTATGGAAAAATCAAGAAAATCGATCATTGAAGAACTAAAGAGTGAGCTTGATGAAATGGAAAGTAAACTCAACAAAAGCGGGGATGAGTTTAAAAATTATTACGCTGATAAAAAAAAGAAAGTCGCTGAGTTGATCAAAAAGTATGCGCATGAGCTTGAAGAGGCCGGCGAAGAAAAGATGCATGAATTAAAGGAGAATACCGAAGATGTGCTCAATTTGCTGGAAGCGGATTACGACCTCTCCTACACGGACTACGAGAATGAATCTCATAAAATTTCCAGGGCTCTTGATAAGTTTGAGGCAACCGCGAAAGCTGTAATAGAAAAACTCAAGTCTAAAAGTGCCGAAGCAAAAAAGGAATTTGAGGAAGACCTTGGGAAAAATCTTGAGAAATTCAAAAACGAGATCGATATACAACAAGCACACTGGAAAGGAACCAAAGATCGGGCAATGAATGAATATGAGGCATGGAAAAAATCCAGACTTGCGGATATTGAAAAGCTGAAAAAGGAACTCGATGAAAAGAAAAACGAGGCCGGGGAAAAATTCGAAAACTTTAGCGAGGAGATCGGGGAGTCATTCGACCATCTCAAAAAGGCTTTTAAGAAACTGTGGTAATCCAAAAAAAGCCGGTAAGCAACCGGCTTTTTTGTTTATTTCTCATCGCGAGCCCTGAATGCGTCAATACTTTTTTTACTCATATTTTAATATCAGTACTCAGGGTTGATTGTTCATGGTAGCCAATTAAATATAAAAATCGGTTTTGTGTCTTTTATCCCCCCGACAACGGAGGCAAGGTATTATACCCAAAGAGAAGACTTGGTTCTTATTTTAAACTACCTGCTGCCCACTCAATGCCGCCCCGTAAATGCTCCCTGAAGGCCTGGTCATCAAACGACTCGTGTGTGTGTCCCCGATTGGTATAGAAAGCCCTTCCGCCTTCAAATTCATGGTACCATGCCATCGGATGATCGCCGCCCATCAGGTTGTTCTCCGGATTTTTGCCCGTATCTCTTACTGTACTTTCATCCAGTGTCATAAGCACGTTGACATGTGGCCTGGGATTAGCACGATGGGCATACCACTCGTCCACCACAGTCCAGGTCTTTGTATTCATTTCCTCAAAAACCTGCATAGACGGATGAGTGGTATCTTCAATATTTAATGTCGCCAACTGTGTCGGAGGATGGCCTTTAAACCAGGCGCCGCCGATCAACCGGCCGTACCATTCCCATTCGTATTCTGTATCAGCCGCAGAATGAATGCCGACGTAACCCTTTCCTGATCGGAAAAACCGCACAAATGCCTCCTGCTGTTCATCGTTAAGGACATCCTGTGTGGTGTTGAGCCAGACAACAACATCAAATTTTTGCAGAAATACATCATTGAAAAGCGTGGCATCTTCTGTGGCGGTCACATTCCATTGATATTTAAGCGCCAGTTCCCACATGCACTTCACGCCGCTTGAAATAGACTCATGCCTGAAACCTTTTGTTTTGGTAAATACCAAAACGTTTACCTTATCAGCATCAGGCTCATCCTGGCTGAAAACAAATGAAACAGATAAAACAAAAACCAAGAATGTGAGCATCGGATTTTTCATTTTGAATAATGGGTTTTGACTCAAGTATTGATTTAAAGGTACAAATACCCCGAAAATTCTAAAGATGTTTTTTGGGATACTTTTACCTGACCTAATTTGTTTTTCAGTTTCAGGAAACTTTCATTTTACCAAACCAATAACTGGTTAAAGCAACAAATGACAATATGATGAATAAGCTAAGATCCATCCTGAAACCTGCAATATTTCCGGGTATTATTCCTCCGAGCGAAAACAGGAAAATCACCAGACCGGCAAATGAGGCCCAGATTATAAGCGGAGATATTTTTCGGTCGCTGAGGATTCCCAAAAGAATCATGGGGCCCATCAGGGCTGTGCCGGCAAAGCTCACTCTGGCCAGCAACGCAATCTGATCTTTGATTAATTCTGAAAAAGCCAGTGCAATGAGCGCAAAAACAAAAATCCCTATTTTGGTAATGCGCATGACCTTTTTTTCATCCATGTGCAGAAGTCCCCGCAATTCAGATCCCAGTGCAAAAATTTGAGCGTTGGTCGTTGAAAGTCCTGCTGCGATGAGCCCAACCAACGCCAATGCTCCAACAAAATGTGGCTGCCGAACAAGGAAGGTTTCCTGGAAAAACACATTGGCCTGCTGGGCCAAAGGCAAATCTGTAAGATTTTCTTTCAGAAACGACGCCCCATACATACCGATGAAAATAGTTGGCGTTATGACCACTATGGCAAATGCGCCAACTGCCACCGCCATCAGATGCATCGATTTCATACTTTTCATCACCACCAGACGCGTCGTCAGTTGAGGCTGAGTCACCGGAATCATCACAATGGCGATCATGGAGGCGATGAAAAACTGGGAAGTAAACAAGCCTTCCGGGCCGGGAGTGGACAACAATGCCACGTTGTCTATCTCGATCTGATCGAACATTTTAGCAATACCACCGAAATCACTCAGACAATTGTACCCGATAATCCATAAGACAGTAAGCAACAAAACTCCCTGAATGGCATCGCTGTAAACGATGGCTTTTAATCCTCCGATTTCACTGTAAATGAGCATTATCACCACGATACCCACAGACCAACCCCAGGAAGGAATAAATGCGGGAAACGCTGCTCCCATGAAAATGGCGATGCCCTGGATCTGGATGCCTACATATGGAATCAGAAATATAAAAGCCGTGAGAAAAATTGTGTATCCTGCCCATTTGTTGCCATAACAATTGGAGATCATTCCGGCTACACCACGGAATCCTAATTTTTTCACCTTCATGCGGATGTGATATCCAAACCAAAGAATAAAAAACACCATGGCCCCATCGGAGACAGCAAGAAATATCCACGCACCCACGCCATGCCGGCGGAAAAAGTCTGGCATACCCAGAAAGGTGAATGTACTGAATAATGCTGCCGCATAAGTGAGTACGCCCAGTAATATTCCGATGTTGGAACCCGCCAGCATGAAGTCTTCTACTGACCTGCCTTTTTTATATGATTTTAATGATGCAAATATGAGCAGCCCCGCATAGGCAATGCCGAAAACAAGTACCCAGGTCTTCATGGCTTCACCTCCTCATCTTCCGCGCTGCGATGCACTTTTGTCCCAAAATATGTCAATACAACCAAAGCGATGGTGATCAGATAACTTGTCCATAACGAATAAGGAACACCTAATAATTCAGGTTTATAAACCCCTTCGGGGATGACCAATGGCGTGAAGGTGAGCAGACAAAGAATGATTGCCGCGGTTCGAAGTATTCTCCAGTACTTTCTGTTTTTCTCTTCCATAATTTGGGTATAAGGATTTTGGTTTATTACTAATATTTTGGTTTCTATAATCTCTGCAAAGTCATGCCACCGTCCACCATGATTACCTGACCGGTAGAATATGGAAAATCCCCACGCGATAATGCTGCCGCTGCTCTGCCGATATCATCAGGCACACCCCAACGGTTTTGTACTGCCAGCCCTTCACTAAACATCTTATCGTATTTTGCCTTCACACCAGCGGTCATGTCCGTGGCGATCACACCGGGCCTGATTTCATACACCGGAATCTGGTATTCACCAAGCCTTGCGGCAAATAATTGCGTGACCATGCTCAGGCCTGCCTTGGCGATACAATACTCTCCCCTGTTCACCGAAGCTACTGTAGCCGAAATCGAAGTTACGTTTATAATACACCCCTCAAAGTCAGGATCGGAATTTTTTTGTTCAACCATCCAGTGGGCAGCCAGTTGCGTAAGGAAATAAGTGCCTTTCAGATTCGTGCCGACAACATAATCAAAACTTTCTTCTGAAGCCACAAGAATATCATTCCGCTCTTTAGGCGCGACCCCGGCATTATTGACCAGCACATTCAGTTTCCCAAATTCTTTCTTTACTTTTTCAATAATGCCCTTACGGGAATCGTGGTTGCTGATATCCCCCTGGCAATAAATCACATTTATACCATAAGATCGCAATTCCTCCAGGACGTCGCGAACCGAAGATTCATCCCTCACCCCGTTAATGGCCAGATTATATCCTTCTTTTGCCAGGGCTTTGGCAATGCCCAATCCGATTCCCCGTGATCCTCCGGTTATTAATGCTGTTATTTTCATCGTTATCGGTTATTAGTTATCGGTTGATTGGTTATTTGTTGAGTTATATGATAAATGGTTATTGGCTAATCGGTCATATAGCTAATTAGTCATTGGTCAGTAGATAACAGTTAAAATCTTGTATTACCTGCCATTGACCAGTCAACCATTGACCAATTAGCTACAAATCCGGCACATCCACCCAGGCCCTTTTAGCCCAGCTCTCCAGTCCTTTCTCTGCCAGTTGCACGCCTTTCGCACCTTCTTTCAAATCCCATGGAAATGGCGTGTCGATCACCACATGCTTCAGAAACAACTCCCACTGGACTTTGAATGCATTGTCAAACACTTCCTGCTCAGGCACCTTCGCCCACCCGGCCTGAAAATCTATCGGCTGGGGTATATCCGGATTCCAGACGGGTTTTGGGGTATTTCCATAATGCTGGATATAGCACTCGCGCAAACCCGCCACTGCTGAGCCCGTGGTACCATCAACCTGGAGCGTGAGCAGATCGTCTCTTTTTACCCTGGTCACCCAGGAAGAATTGAAGTGGGCAATAACGCCTCCTTCCAATTCGAAAGTGGCATAAGCTGCATCGTCAGCAGTACATTTGTAGGCCTTACCGGATTCATCAACCCGTTCTTTTATGTGTGTCGCACCCATACAGGAAACTGATTTCACCTTGCCAAACAGATTGTCAAGCACATATCGCCAGTGGCATAGCATATCGACAATGATACCGCCATCATCTTCCTTGCGGTAGTTCCAGGATGGGCGCTGGGCGGGAATCGTGTGACCTTCAAATACCCAATAGCCAAACTCCCCTCTCACTGACAAAATCTCCCCGAAAAATCCATTCTGGATTAATCGCTTTAATTTCAGCAATCCGGGCAGCCAAAGCTTATCCTGGACCACGCCATGCTTCACGCCTGCTTTCTTACAAATTTCGAAAAGTTCAAGGGCTGTTTTTGTTTCTGTGGCCACGGGTTTTTCACAATACACATGCTTACCCGCGGCAACTGCCTGTTTCACAGCATCCGCCCTTCTGCCAGTGGTCTGGGCATCGAAATATATCTGATAGTCGGGATCATTCATTACCTCATCCAGGTTGGTGGTAATCTTTTGTACACCAGACATTTTCCTCAATTGCTCCAGTTTGGCCATGCTGCGCCCAACCATGACAGGATCAGGCATGATTACTTCATCGTCGTTTATCTTCACTCCTCCCTGCTTAATGATCTCGACAATCGACCGCATCAAATGCTGATTGGTGCCCATCCGGCCGGTGACGCCGTTCATGATAATTCCTACTTTGTGTTGTTTCATTTTTATAAGCTTTTGGCCATCAGCTAAAGCTGCAAGCCTGTTTTATTTAAATTAATAACCCATCAATCTTCATCAACCTCTTCAATCTATTCAATCCTCTCAATCTTCATCAATCTCTTCAATCTCCTTCAATCTTCATCAATCTCTTCAATCTCCTTCAATCTTCATCAATCTCCTTCAATCTCCTTCAATCCCCTCAATCTCCTTCAATCTCCTTCAATCCCCTCAATCTCTTCAATCTCCTTCAATCTATTCAATCTCCTTCAATCTCTTCAATCTCCTTCAATCCCCTCAATCTCTTCAATCTCCTTCAATCTATTCAATC
>CAYZWN010000008.1:0-47284 GCA_964482185.1 uncultured Roseivirgaceae bacterium | reverse complement strand
AAAGGGTACTTTTTCCATTCTATTCTCTCCTGATTAACAGATTTTTTTTACCTGAATACCTATTATCTGCCCCAATTTTTCAATTTTGCCGGCAATATGCCCAACGCCAATGGCGCAGTGATGAGCAGGGCCTTGCTTCGACCATTCATTCATAAACCGTTTTGCACCTATCTGGAATCGGTAGCGGCTGTTTGTATTGCCGATCTGAAGTACCGGCCCTTCAACCGATTCACCTTCGGCAACAAGCAGGAATATTCCATCTTTCCCTTCAACGACCGATAAAAGTGTTACCTGACCATGTTTTACTGACATTTGAATTGAAAGGCCTTTGCCAGGTTTTCCGTGGTAAATGGGCAGAGGAACCAATTTCACCCGACCTTCGGCAATGGCATAGTGGGCCGGACCATCGTGGCCAAGATACACAACATCGTCTTTAAAATCCATGAGGTAGAATTCAGAAAAGGAACCGCCGGCGCCAAATGCTGCCATAATTTTCATTGCCTGTGCATTTTTTACTTCGCACTCGCCGGCCACCGGAATATTTTTACCCGTAAGCAATGTGTTTCCGGCAATTATGGAAGTCACGATGTTTTCGTAATCGTTGCCCGCTTCGCCTTCGTAATAATAGGCCATTGCCCCGAGGTTGTGTGCTTTCACCAACTTGTCAAGGGCTACCGATGTTTGAGCGGCACGCTCACATTCAGCCCGCTCACATTCAGGTGAAACATCAAAGGCGGCATGAAATTCCTCTATCTTTTCCTGTACTTCAGCATCGGAGACTTTGTCGCGAAATTTCATCAACTCACACATTTCCAACAGTTCGATGTGGGTGCCGAATGTTGCGCTTTGTTTGGTGAGGTCGGTGTACACATCCAACATTCCACCATAATAATGGCCAAGCACACCGAGCCGGTTGTTTCGCATGGCCGCCGCTACACAGGCAGCTTCTGTCCAGGCTTCTATTTCACTCCATGCTTCTTCGTCCTGCAAATACCCGGTTACAAAATCGTACTGAATTCCGGCACGGTTAAAGACGCTGGCAATTTCGGGAACAGAGCAGGCCTGGCAATGTTCCAGCCAAACGCCGGTCATTTTTCCTCGGTCCTTCAATTGATTAAACGCTTCGTAGTCCAATTGGGGCACAGGTTGCAGGTTCAGAATTATAATTGGCACTTTCACTTTTTGCGCTACCGGCAAAACAGTGGAAGACAATGCATAAGTGGAAACATACAGGAATACAATTTCTACATCGTTCGATTTCAGAAAGTCGGCGGCCTGCCGGGCCGTAATTGGATTATCCACCATTCCGGCATCTACGACCTCCACATGAAAACTTTCAATTTTCTGTTTTATTTGAGCCTGATAATTTTTCAGGTTTTCCAGTAATCCCTCAAACTGGCCCCAGTAGGTGTCGAGGCCAATTCCGAATAATCCGGCTTTTATCATATCTATTAGTTTATTAACATTTTACATTAGATGATCATTTTTTAAATTCAGGATAAAAATACAGAGTTACCGGCCCGGCCAAACCTGAAGGCAGCAATGGGTAGTCGGCTGTGAACTTAATTACATTGGTTTTGGTAAAACGCTTTTCTTTAGGGAGCAACTGATCGCCGATAAGTCTGTTTGGCCAGAGATTGACCACCTTTATCTCTATAGAATTTTCACCCTGCTTCAGATACCTTGTCACTTCATTCCTGAAAGGCTTAATCCACCATACCCCTGTATGCTGGCCATTGATGGTAACTTCAGCAACATTGTACATCTCACCTAAATCAAGCATGATGTTGTTGTTCTCCAACTGGCCGGCTGAAAGTTGAAAATTCTTTTTATATACTGCTGGCCCGCTGTAATACTTTATCGCGGGATCATCGTGCTCATTCCACAATGTCAGAGTTTTGAATACAGTCTTCTCAGGGCCTCCCCACTTCTTGTCGAACTCCACCTGCCAGTCTCCGGAAATAACCTGTTCTGACAGCCTTCCTGTAACATCAAATTCCTGTTCTTTTCCATCTGACCTGGTTACATTATAATTTGCACTATTTGTGAATACAAGATTTCCATTGTCATTAATTATAAAAGGAGCAGTATTAATGTCACTCCCGGGTAATCCGGGAAAAATCTCCTGGCCATCCATCTTAAGGGAAACTATGTGGTTACCATCGGCCGGTTTCCGGAACACGACCATTACCGAGCCGTAGGGCTCAAGAAACAGCGGTAGTGAAGTGCTGTTATTATCCGAGATGAAGATTTTATGATCAACCACCTTGCCGGTTTCAGGATACCATAATTCGGGGATTTTACCGGTGACCCTGAATGTTGCATTGATGAAATCGGGATGGTCATTGCGGTTTACAACATAGTATATTTCTGCGGCTTCCGTGTTCCGGTGTATATAATCAATGTTGTAATGATGCATTGGTGAACCGCACTCCAGCTCATATTCACGGGTACTTTTGCTGGTGAAATCAGGCATAACTCCTTTTTCCAGAAGAACTTCACGGATGCTTTTTCCCCAGACAACTTTGCCTTTGCCAAAACCGTTCTCCGTGATTGTTGCACCATCTATTTCCCCCCATAACTCAGATGCAATCTGCCGGACTATGCTTTCTGCACTTTCGATATCTTTCAATCCCACTGAAGTTTCTGGCCTATGCCCGATTACCGTTGCACCATCTTTTACCAGCTCCTGTATCTTTTCCAGTACCTCGAGGGGAATAGACTTGCGCTCAGGCAGGACAAGCACATGATAGCTCATACCGTCGGGCAAAACAATCTTTCCATCACGGACTGACATACGAGACATAATAACTTCCGTGTTGGTCACATCATAATCGTAGCCTTCACCCAGATCAGGGCTGATATGCTTCAGCGGAACCTGGTTGGGCACATTATCGCCGTAATAGATACAAACATCGGCAGCGAAAAGTCCCTGGGAAAGCATAAAGGAAATGCGGCTTGTCCAGTCGAGGAACGCCCGGCTTTGATCCCACCAGGTAACATTGGGGTTAAAATGGGTCCCTGCAAAATATTCAATGCCGGGTTTTCCCTCTTTTTCAGGTGAGTGAGTCAGCGTATGAATAACAAAACGATTAAGTCCCTCACAAAAAACACGATCCAATGTGGGTTTCATATAAAAGAAATCTTCCTCCCAGTGTGGACCGATACTGGTAGGCCCTTCTGCAGAGACAAAACGCTTTCCGTAGGTATGGGCAGTTGATGCCGCCTGCTTGATATACATTCGCCGGTGCGGCTCAACGCGATGGGTTTCGGCACGAATCCAGAATTCACCCATTGGAATTATATTCTGACCCAGATTCTTCATCCCGTCTATCGGGGCAGGATGAGGCCCTCCGGCCTCTGAATGAATGGCAAGACCATCCGCGTGACTTAATTCAGCAAACTTTACGTAATGATTCTTCCATATCAGATCAGCAACCGTACGTCTGAAATCATATAAGAACCGGTTTGAAACCTCGCGATTATCTATGATTTTTCCTGTTAACACAGGTAAATATTTATATATGGAATAACCGTGCGCTTTTTCAAACTCCTCAGGGAATACCCCCGTCCAGTTGGCTGCTCTAAGCTCCCAGCTATCATCATGCAAATACTTAAGGCTTTTTATTCCTTCCCGCCGGAGGTCCTCAACAAGGATACCGGCAATATTATTATAATGAAGCTCCATTGCCTCACTGCTCAGGTAATCGATGGCCAGTCCACCACCACCCGGACTGTGTGTTGAAACGCGCACGCCTGACCCCGTAGAAACAAAACGAAGAATTGTCCACTCTCCCTCAGGCACATCCCACAAAATATTTCCTTTGGCATCTACCTTGTCACTGATGTCAATGATATCATCAAACTTAACATGGCAGTCATTCTCACCAGACTGCTCCTCTTTTACAAACAGCTCCCAGTCATAACCCAGACCATTATCCTTATAAGGAATACGGATGGAGTGTACAGCTTTCAGATCAAAATTTTGAAGGGGCTCTACATCCGAAACATAGGGAGTTAACTTTAGTGCCAGAACGGTTACCGGCTCCCAGTAATATTCACCCCGGTAAAAATAATAATAGGTATGCAGCAATCCCCCGGGAAGGGGCAGTTGTTGCTGAATAGTTGCAGGGCCGGTTACTTTGGTTTCGCTCCACACTACTTTCTTGGATGCATGCTCGGGAGTTACCCATCGGCCGCCGGAATTCCAGCCGCTACCCATATTGAGACTTACTTCTATTCCGAGGCTATCTGCAACCCGGCAGGCATAAACAAATAAATCCCGCCATTCGTCGCTCATGAAAACCGGGCCCGCTTCACTCCTTGCAACCGTATTAATATACGTATCTCCCCCACTCTCATAACTAGAAGAACCTGCATCAAAAATCATCGCTCCCCCTATTCCTACTCTTTTCATTTCAGTGAGATCGTGAAGAATGCCCTCTTTTGATATATTACCCTCGAGCCACCACCAATAGGCGCGGGTTCTTGCATAGCCAGGAGGATTTAGAAAGTCTTTATCAAGGTTTTCGGATGTCTTAAATCGGACAACATCGTTATCAAGGACTGCATTATCTTTTTTCGATATACAAGCTGATAAACTAAGTAATGAGACTAAAATCAGCAGTCTGAAAATATTTTTGCTCATAGAAATGCAATTTTAAATAGCTCAAGTTTCGCAACTGTTATACAGTATTGATATTCAGATATTTTAAAAGTAAAAAATAGATAATATGTTAATTTTTAGTAATATAAAAATTCCATTTTGGAATGAATCAATTTGCGATCACAGCGCCTTCCTTGCGCTCCTTGCTGTTTTCTTTTTTCAACACAAAGGTCAAGACGGCAGGAACAAAGCGTACTAATGTTAAGTTAACCATGGCATTTCGGGTGTCACGCTAAGTCGGTAGAGGCGCAAAGTCAATTTTCTTGGCGTCTTGGCGAGAAACATGTAATCCGTCAATTTCCAGTTTACATAACACTAATTATAATCACCTGAATTATACATTGTTGTTAAAATACTTTTATCCGCAATAACTTGAGTAATGATTGTCCCCCTTTGGATATCTTTTTATTCGATTTTAAATGAATAATGTCCGGAACCGACCCTGCAAATCACCTTCCCATTGTTTTCTGATACTATATCAATTCCTTTATTAATCAAATCTGTGCTGCCATCTTCCGAAATTGTTGAGTTTGAATTAACATTGAAATAAACAAGAGCCGTTGTATTTACAGGTATATCGATATTCAGATTTATTGCATTTCCAATTCTCTCCCAATCGCAATTTATTTGGCCATGAGGTGATTTATAACTCGCAGAAACCTGAGACAATCCATCTACAAATTCAGGTTTAATCATTATCTCTTTATAAGCCACAGAACTTTCAGTTTGCCCTATTCCACCCAATCCGGAGTAAAACCATTCCATCAAATGGCCCAGCATCATATGGTTGTGCGATGCGCCTTCTGCTTTCCAGGATTCCGTAAGTGATGTCGCGCCTTTCTCTAACTGATAGCCGTATCCCGGAACATCACTTCGGTAATTCATCTTATAGATAATCTCGGAGTATCCCGCTTCCTGAAGCGCTTGCAAAAGGTACCTGTAACCCACATCACCCGATGTTAAAGCATTGTTATTTCTTCCTACCTCCTCAGCCAGATTTTTAGCAACTTCTTCTACATATTCTCTATCAACCATCCCAAAATATAGCGGCATAGCATAAGAAGTCTGACTGCCGGTGGCGTACTTTTTTTCTTTCTGATTAAAAAACTTAGTGTTAAAAGCGATTCTTACCTTTTCTGCCAGTTCTGAATAAAAATTAGCATCGGCATCTCTGCCAAACATTTTTGCCATTTTGGATAACAAATAAAGGTCGTAATAATAAATGGCCGTTGCTGTTAATGATATTGGAGTAAGCTGTGAAGGCCCGGGGCGTTTAGGACCCAAATCGTACCAGTCGCCCAAACCATGATCAAGAATGTGATTGTCTGCTTTGCCGGCAAGGTACTCCATATATCGCCTCATCATCGGGTAGGCTTTTTTCATAGCCTGTGTATCGCCATACCATTTATAGAGATACCATGGAATGATTACGCATGAACTTCCCCATTCCGGTGAATCTCTGAACCCATTGACAAATTCAACATATTCAGGAGCGATATCAGGAACCAGTCCTTCCTCGGTTTGGGACGCGATCATGTCATCCACAATTTTATCATACATATGGTAGATATCATACTTATATTTAATGGAATTCCCCATCAGATGGGTTACTTCCAGCCATCCCAACTTCTCCCGGTGCGGGCAATCGGTGGTTACGCTGGCCAGGTTACTTTTTACCGACCAATCAATCAGTTCATTGGTGCGATTAAACAGCTCATTTGAACAATTAAAGCTTCCGATTATTGCAGAAGAATTACGCGTGTGCAACAATTGTAATTCCAATATAACGGGCAGTTTTTTAGGGTTTGGGTAACCTTCAGGAACAGCGCCCTCCACCTGCACGTATCTGAATCCATAATAAGTAAATTTTGGCATCCATATTTCTTCTTCTTCACCTTTCAAAGTGTATTGAAACCAGAAAGGGGATCCCGACGTTTTCTGGTTCATCAAGCCATTATCCATCAATCGTTCTGCCGGGTGCAATTTAACAGTATGTCCTTTCTTTCCTTTCACTTTTAGTTTTACAACACCCGAGGCATTTTGATTGAAATCATACAAGTAGTTGCCTTTTGGTGTTGTAATAACAGGATCATCAAAAACCTCCATTACTTTAAGGGCATAGTCGGTTTCTGCCTTTAACACCCCTGCCGGCGCTTTTACTAATAATACATTTTTCCAGGAAGCGTCATCAAATCCCACACTATTCCAGTTGTGTTGTTCCAGCCTGGCGTCGTAATCTTCTCCTCCATAGATGCTCGAAAATGTAATAGGCGAAGATGAAGTTTTCCATGAATTGTCAGATATAATATTTTCACTTGTGCCATCGGTATATTCAATTTGTAAATTGCAAATCATTTTGGGCATTCCATAGGCAATAACCAGCTTACGGTATCTCTCGCGATTTATGTTATAAAAACCGTTACCCACAATTGCTCCCAGCAAGTTTTCTCCCTTATCAAGCATTTTTGTAACATCGTAACCATTGTAAAGAACTGTTTTGTCATAATCTGTCCAGCCGGGAGCAAGAAAACTGTTTCCAACTTTAGCGCCGTTAACGTAAGCTTCGTAATGGCCCAGTCCACTAATAAAAAGGGTTGCCTCAGAAATCTCCTTTTTAATATTAAACGGCTTTCTAAAAAGGGGGACTACTGGCCGCTTGAGTGCTTTCTCTCCCTGGTTATTGCCATTGCCATGCACTCCGGGAACAAGTCTCAGTTCGGGGGGCATTTCTTCATATCCTATCCATTGAGCTTTTGCCCAATCATTTTCAGAAAATATTCCTGTTCTGAAAGTTCCTGTTTTACTCCATTCCGACTCTACCCCATTCTGATTCCAAACCTTCACTTTCCAATAATATTTTCTTGCTGAAATCAATGCTTTCCCTTCAAACCTCACAAAAACAGATTTATCGGAATATACCTTTTCTGAATTCCATATATTGCCCCTGGAGCTTTCAATATCATTTAAATTATCAGCTACTAAAATATGATAAGCCGATTGCGACTGATTTCTCAATTCTGATGTTAATTGCCAGCTAAAATTTGGATGTGCAGAGTTTATTATTGCTGGGTTATCCTTGTGATCACACAATATTTGAGAAACAACTATACTTCCTTCTGCCAGACAATAAAATGAAAGGGAATTCAATAAAATTATAATACTTAAGTACAACGCTTTCATAGTAATAAAATAATTGTTCAATCCAACTTCCTTAAAAGGCGGTTGAAATCAAAGTATTTTGTTAAATATTCTGATGCCAATGCGCCCTGAGCGGCCTTATCCATCCATTTTGGTGTTTGCGGGTCGATTGTAGCAACATATTGGCATAATAAAGGGCAAAGTGGTGGTCATGGACACCGGATTAGCATCTGAAGAAATCCTGAAATGGCTGAACGAACGCGGACTAATATATGTATGTGTATCGCGCAAACAATTAAAAGATGATATACCCCAGTCATACAAACAACACCAACCTACCGATATCCAAAAAAACATGTAGTGTTCCATTGATTTCCCATTCCGCTATTTTAGAGCAACTTATTGCCGAAATATAGCAAGTTGGGTTAAATGCTTTAGATTAGTTTGTGATATATGCTTAATTCATGACATTTCAAAAACAGGATTGCCAGGAATAATATGGCTAAAATGATTTCACTAAATTTGCTTCCGGAAATACAAACCTGTCAAATCAAATGAATCAACTGAAACAAAGAGTCTATATAAACATCTGGAATGAATTTAAGCCCTATGACAAACAAGCGCCTACCGATCTTTATTATCTCAACCTGAGTAATGAAGTTAAACATGCATTATTGAAAAATTTCAATTCATCGGCAATGGCGACCTACCTTGAGCCTGAAGAGCTTGATTACCTGGCATGTTTTTTAACGTCATATTTTGAAGATTTAATTTCTCAGACCAATATTTGGAGCTCCTTTATCAGAATTCACAAAAGATTGTACGGGAAAGTTTTACCGTTTTACGACGCACCAGAATACTTCGAAGATGAGATCAATTTTCAGGATGTGTGTTTTCTGATTTGGTATTATGTAAGTTCTGTACAGGATGAATTAGTTTTCCCATTTAACAGCTTTATTTTCGATACAGCCGATGATGTCATGAATGTATTTGATGACGCATGGGAATTTGCGCCTGAAAATAAAGTCCTAAAAGCCATCTACGAACTTAAGGAAAATGTGTCCGACTATTACAAAGTACGCGGCCTGATAGATCGCGTACTTCTGGGCTCCTATCTTTTTTATCCCGATATACAGATAGATTTTGCGGAAAGTGAACTTGAGATCATCCGGGAAAAAAAAGATGATGAGCAACTAATGTTCTATCTTAATGAAAACCGTGATTTGGTGTTAAGTCGCTCCCATACCAGGTTGCTTGGTCTCACCGGCAAAGAATGGGTATCTGAAATATTAGGCGAAAGCCACCCCATGTCCGATGAGATTAAAAAACTATCGAGAAAGATAATGGGATTCTTTTTTTATAAGGGTCAGGATGATGAGAATGTGTTTATTGAGCACATTGCGTCCGGGAAAAAGTTTAACCTGACAAAAAAGTCGTTTGATCACCACAGTACACTGAAAGAAATCGACACCATCATGTATTTGGGAATTGTGAATTGGAAAAATGAATGGTGGTTTTCCGGCATTTTGGTTCAGTCCGAATTTGATGCTGATCTTGTTATGGAGGAAAAAAACTCACTTTTAAGTAGAAAGGAGGTTAGTTTTCTTGACTATGAAAAACCAGAGGCCTATTCGTATATTGAAAAACAGTTCGAGGCATTCAAAGCATTTAACAACGGTTCACAAATTGCCTTTATGCAGGCAAAAGACCTGCAGGATTACATTAACCGTTTTATGAAATTCTACAACGAATCGCTGGACTTATCTGAAAAAGAAAGAAAGGAATCGCTTAAAAGAGCCCGTTCGAAAGGTTATTTAGAGAAGGATGATACTGTAGATCAGTTCGCTGAAATGCATGAATCTGCACTCGTCTTTTTCAATCCAAAGGCTGGAATTGAAATCGGCCTGGATGTCAACGGCGCTTTTCCGGCACCAAATAATCCTTTTTACACGGAAAAAGACAGCGATCAGCATGTCATCCGGTTGCTCTTATCTGAAGATTTATCGCCTCAACTGGTGCGATACTGCATCGATCATTTCTCAGATCAATTGCCCCTCTTTCAAGAAGAATTCGGAAAAATTTACCTGCAAAACCAGGACTTTTTATTGCGCTTTTTTAAGAGAGGAAATTACTTCACAAAGCCGGAAATCAGCTTTACTTAAAACTACTACACCTCGCGATAATCATTTATTAAAATAAACTGTCAATTGATCAATGAAAGTAATACGGTTTTTCCTGGCACAAATTTAAGGTTGATTTACAAATCCGCGACATGATCAAATACGTCAAGTCAGGAGGTCTGAGTTTATGGAATTACAAATCCTCCACATGATCAATTACGAAAGACCAAGAGGTCTGACCCTACTGACCTTACAGCAGTAATGGGTTCGTTTTGTACCAGGTCTCCTTCAGATAGAATTGTTTAAAAAGACCTCTATGCTATGAAAATATTCATTATGATTGCGGCTATTAAGCCTACAATTGCAACAATACTTTCCATTACGGTCCATATTAAAAAAGTTTGCTTGATGCTCACGTTATAATATTCTTTGAACATCCAGAACCCAATATCGTTGAAGTGTGAAAACATCAGGCTGCCACAGCCGGTTGCCAGCACCATCAATTCGGGCGAAACGCCCGACTGAATTGCTACAGGCACCATTATGGGGGCGGCAGCCATTGTAGCCACTGTTGCCGAACCAACTGCCAGCCGGAGCACAGCAGCTACGCAAAAAGCCAAGATCAACGGGTTGAAACTGATCTCAGAAGCAATTCCCATAATATAGCTGTTTACATCACTATCTTTTAACACTTGCGAAAAGGCGCCCCCGGCTGCAATAATCATAATGATCATTGCAATTGAGCCGGTTGCTTTTCCCATACTCTTCATAAGGCTTTCCATATTGTTGCCTTTACGCAGTCCAAGGGTTACAAAGCCAATTAATACTGCCACAAAAAGCGCAATATTGGCATCACTTAAAAATTTCAGAATTGTCAATACAACTGACCATAGCGTAGCAATATTTGCAGATAATCCCCTGTCGATAAAAAGTTGATTGTAAAACTCAGTAATGCTGCTAAAGCCCTGGGCCAGCAATTCCGCTTTTGGGGGCACAGTGACAATGGCTAAGTCGATAATCGCTCCAAATAACATCAAGACTACCGGGCTAACCGCTGCAATTACACTTCTGCCTAAACCGGGTAATTCTTCCTTTTTAAAATGATGCTCCTGGTACAATTCTTCCGGGGGTTTTACATCAACCTTTTTGAAAAACCTGGAAAGGACTATGCCTGCGAGTAAACATGCCGGAATTACAGGAACGAGTCCGTAAAGCAAAACCAGGTTTACATCGGCCCCAAAAACCAGCGATGCATAAACAGGAGCAGGCGAGGGAGGTAAATAACCATGTGCAATAGAGAGTGATGCAGAAAGGGGAATTCCAAGATACATTAAAGGAATTTTTGCGGTGGTCGAAAAGGTATAAATCAGCGGGATAAGTACCAGAAAGCTGGCGTTATACATCATGGGCAGACCTACTAAAAATCCTGTAATTAAAATAGCATACTGGACATTTTTTAACCCCATAAAATCAATCATCCGGTAAGTAATGGTGTGCGCAGCTCCGCTGATTTCGATCAGTTTGCCCAACATGGCTCCAAATGTAAGAATCAGGATGATCTTACCCATTGTACCCCCAATGCCATTCAGCACTGAATCGAGTACCTCCATCAGGTTCATTCCGTTGAGCAATCCCACAATAAATGAGGTTATAAGAAGTGCAAAAAATGCATTCCATTTATACTTCACAATCAGGATGAGCAAAAGGAGGATTCCGATTCCGACGATTATTAAAGGCATCTTAAATAGTTTACAGTTCAGAGTTCTCAGTTTGTCTTTTGTAAAAGCAGCTGACTTATTTCAATTATAAAATTAGCAAAGTTGCCACCCATATATTTCTGTGTGGTTTCTTCGGAAAAAAGTCCGGAATTGTTACGTACCCTCACGTCGGTATGGTTTTTACCATCGATCAGGCTGCTAAACATGGCACGAAATCCGCCGAAATTCCAGGTCATACGGCCATAAGGGGCATCACTGCCGCAGAAAATATTGTGACAAAATGGTTCTCCTGCCAAAGTATAGGTAATCAGGTCACTTTCGATATGGGTATCGCGTTTTGCGCTGAGGACAAATTTTACGTTGGGATGATTCAACCCCATAAGCCTGGCGTTTTGGTATAGCTCTTCGGCTTCGGGGTAGCTAGCTCCTCCGCCTCCCATATGCACTCCCAAAACCGGATGGTTGGGATGACGTCCTGCAATTTTGGCAAGTCCCTCTGCTGGTGTAAATTCTGTATCGGCGCCAAAGTGGAAAGCCGGTGTTGCACCAGCTTCCACAATATAGTCAACTACCTCAGTTACCCTTTCGTCGGTTATGGGAAAGGCATTTTGAGCCGGATTCATTTTTACAATGGGGAATCCAAATTCTGCAATACAGATTCCGGCCAGCTTCAAAGCCAGGTCAACGCCCAATGATTTTGGATCGGTCCACCCGGCCGGGATAAAACGGTCGGGGTATTTCATAGCGCTTTCGAAAATATAGCGGTTGGCTGAAAGCAGTGCATCATAGTTTTTCAAACGGTCGGTACCATAGAGCGTAGTTGCCGGATTTTGCCAGATCAGCGCCATATCCACTCCAGCCATTTCCATTTCAGCAATAAGTTCTTCTGCCGAAACAGGGCGTCCGTGGTAATAATCGGGGGTTGCATCCAAAGTCTTTCTGAACTCAGGGTGCATGTTGGCTGTGTCGGTAGCATGTGTATCTGCATCAATTACCAGTCTGTGGCGGTTTGCCGCCAGGAATTCTAACTGCTTTTCAAGCCGTTTACGGGCAATGTCTGAAAGAATCATAATGATTTATTAACTGTTAATGTATGTGGATGAAAAGTTTTTCCAGACAAGAATTATTACCGCCGGGGTACTTTAAACCCAAATTTGTTTTCAATTAAATACTATTCTGCAAAAAATGTGGTAGCTGAATTTACCGGTGCGGTATAAACAATTTCACCGTTTACCACGTCGAATACGCCTATTTCCGTATATTTTTCGCTCTCTCCGTTGGTGCGGAATGCCCTGAATTTTTTGCTTGCCGTACCTTTAATCTCAACCACGACTGGCTTTTCCTTATTGGTAGCTGTATTGACTACCACAAAGGCATCGCGGTTTCTGGTTCCGTTAGAAGAGAAGCCAATTACCGGTATTTCGCTGTCCATAGAGATGGTGTGGGCCACGGCCATACCGGGTTGTCCGGCACGTGAAACCTGTTTGTAAAAGTAATATCCAGGGCGCACAATATAGGTTCCGTCTTCATTGACATTGAAGGCGCAACCCGGATTGGGATCGCCGCCAACCCATAGCGGTGGACGTTGCATTCCGGCCCACGGAATTAATCCATTAATTTGAGCTTCATAAATGTTGCCCCATATTTCTTTTACAAATTTGGCATCCATTTTACTCCACGAAGTTGAGGTACACCAGGCGTGAAGACCAGGCCGTTTTGCCCTGAGCATGGCAGTGCCCACAGCGGTATGGCTTCCATACCAGCGATTATCATATCCTCCGGTATAGAAACCGTGTGAGGTAATAATTCCCAGGTTTTTCAATGCTGCTTTGTCTTCGGCCAGTGCATCGGCATGTCCCCAGAAACTGAACCGGTACCAGTGGGTAGGCTCACCATTGGTGATCCATACATCTTTCAATCCGGCTTTATTCAGCATTGGCCGTGTGAATTTCAGAAAATCGGTAACCTGTTCACCTGGCCAGTACATGTTGTAATCGTGTCCTTTTCCAATGTTGCCATCTTTACCGTCCCAGGGCCAGCGTTCCCAATCTTCGCCTTCGTTGTGCAACGAAATGTACTTAATCGGGAATTTTTCTTTCTCTTTCAGGAATTTTGCCCACTCAATGAGATAATTGGCAAGGTCAATTTTATGAGCCGGATCAAGGTCGCGCCCACGCAAGGTTTTTTGCAGTGTCATGTAGGCAGGTGGGCCATAAAGTGTGGTAATAATTGTTAAGTCACCACCGCGTAATCGGGTTTTTTCAAGTCCCTGACGGAAAAAATCACGCATGTTTTTTGTCGTAGTTTCATGATCATAAGCGCCTCCCTGCTCCTTTTGCTGAAAAGGGTCAAGGAACATTTTAACCAGGCCAACTTTCAGTCCATCATCGCCAAATACCAAGTCAATGATTTCACCTCGGCTCTGTTCTGACATAATACTAAAGCCACCATAATCGGTAGGATTTGATGTATAATCGATGGTTTGAGCCGTTTCAACATAGTTAAAACCAAAACCATCCCAGGTTCTAAGATTTTTTGAGAAATCAACAGTAACCGGGCAACCCCTGAAAACAGGATATTGCGCATAAGTAATGTTAGCAAAAAGCCACGTGCTAATGACAATTGCATAAAGTAGTTTCATTTTCATCATCTTTGATTTTTATTAGGTTTAAAAATTAATCTATTTACTGTTTATCATTTGTATTTGAAACAAATCCAATTTTAAGAGCTAACTCATCATTTAACCATCTTTCTGTTTGAATATTTGGGGTATAGGGAATAGCTTTAGGTGATTTTCCTTCCAAAATATCTTTTACCGCCAATGCCGCCCACTTGCCCTGTTCGTAAGGTATTTTCGTAAGACCATAAACCACGAAAGGCATCATAAAATCATCGCAGGTAAACGATGGTTTCACACTGTGCTTGTTAACAAAGGCTTTGGCTTCGGCATTATCCCACCCTGCAATTGCCCCGTTTGTGGGTATATAAATGATATCGGCAGAAGTTTGCAAGGCCAAAAAACACTCTTTCCATGTTTCAAAATCATCTACCAGATGGTATTCGGGTTCAAGCCCGGAGTTCCGGTAGAGGGTATCAAGCAGCGTTGTGTTGTTTTGCTCCGAAAGTGAGTTCTCCGACAGTATGGCAATGCGCTTACTTTCAGGATAACCCTTTAACAAATCTTCGATAGCCTGCTTCAAAGGAAGCACCTCAAGCATACCAGTAATATTTTCTCGCGGCAGGTTATACTGATCTGCTGACCAGTTAACCCCGCAAAAAACGAATGGTAACTCCCGCTTTTCAACCATATAATCACGCAGATACTTTACGGCATCGTCATCGGATAGAATTACAGCATTGGGCTTCAAGGTATTAATTTCAATCATAAAACTATCGGCAGCCAATGTAAGCCAATCTTGGGATGGATTTCGTTTCGAATCCATAAACCGAATTTGCAGCCCATAGCTTTCTTCCGGGAAAGCATCGCTTATAGCCCTCATGGCTTCATCGCTGGGCGGGTAACCCTCGTGGTAGGAGTTAATGTAGTAAACAACTTGTCTTTCGGGCTGTCCGCACGATACGGCCAGCAGCAGCGAGAAGAAGCTAATTAATGCTATGGATACTGGATATTTCATTTTCATCAAGGTTTTATTAATCAAAATCCACATCATTCATTATAAGGTATTTACAAATTGTTGATTGAACCAATTAGCTCAATAAAAGTACCATCCGGATCCTGCACCAATAAAAAATGCCGCCCATCAGGCAGAGGGTAGGGCGTGTTTCCTAAAAACCTCACCCCTAGGTTTTGCAGTCGTTCAATATAAGCATCAAGGCTGTTCACATTAATCGTTATATACTGCATACCAGTGTTCTCATTGATATACTTTTTTCTCCTCTGGTTTGGCTTCTTGTCAAAACTCATCAGTTTCCACTCATTTGCGTATTGGCTATCTTCAAGTTTTAAAACGGTTACAAGCAAAGGGATTTTTGACGTTAGCCCTAAATGAGTAGCAAGATCCTCCTCAACGGCGAAACCCCCAGTTTTTCCATTCCAATGGCATCAACATAAAAAGCGAGCGATTTAACCAAATCGGTTACTACTACACCAACTCCTATTAACGGACTTGAAAAGAACGACTGTGCCTTTAATTTAAAAGCTGACAGGTGCAGGCAAAACAGAATTGCAGTATAATAAAATAGTTTCATCGTATTAATTTTGAATTGAAAAAAGTACCGACTCATGTGGTTTTAGGTTCATCTTAAATCCATGACCCTGAATTGAGAATTTCTGTTTGCTCCACAAATTCATGAATGTTCCCTCAAGTTCGATCCCCACCATTTCTTTATCGAGCAAAAATTCTGAAGACACGTCGGCCAGGTTAAATATTGCCAGGTACTTTATCGGTTTGGTTTGATGTGATGCAGTCCAGATTGACTGATTATCTGTTCGGTAAACTTCGAGGTTCGCGGTTGAATATTGGTTGAGCTCAATGAGTTCAAAATTAGTTAAAAGTGAATTGGAGAATGCGTCATTCATGGGCAGGTACGAACCAATCATAAGTGGGGATCGGAACATGCCCCACAGGTTCATTACTGTGTATTGTTCGTCTTGTGTAAGGCGTGAAAATTCATTTCCTATTTTGCCATATTCAGTGCCCAGTAAACCTGCCACCCAATCATCTGCCCCAGTAATGCGCAATTTACCAATGGGGAGCATATCGGCATCGGGCCAGGCACCGGGCTTACTGTATTTGAACCATTGAGTACAGTAATCGAAATTTTTCCTGATGAGGCTCCAGCTATCCCAAACATCGTTTGAAATACGCCACATATTGGCGTGCTCGCCAAGGAATTCGGCCTCATCTATTGGACTAGCTCCCGGAGATAGACTGATGACAATGTCCCTGCCACTTTCCCTTACTGCTTCACTGAATGCTTTAATCTCCGATTTGTTGATTGGACGTGAAATATCGTCGATTTTGATGAAATCAACCCCCCATTCTTTAAATAAAGCTATTATGGATTGGTAATAGGCTTTACCATCGGAATTTTCGCAATCTAAACCATACATGCTGTGGTTCCATTCGCAAACCACATCGGGTTGTCCCATTTCACGGGCAGTTTGCTTTGAACCTAACACGGGTGTATTCAGTTCATAAGCATTCCAGGGAATGCCTCGCATGATATGGATACCGAATTTAAGCCCTTTGCTGTGAACGTAATCTGCTAGTGGTTTAAAGCCGGCGCCTCCTGCCGCCGATGGGAACTTCACCGTGTCGGGAATCAGTCGTCCGTACCCGTCAATGGATTGTTCGGGGTTGATGGTGTGCCCCATGTTTGTTGTAATATATTCCGGATAGTACCAGCCTGCATCCAGGACAAGGTATTGGTAGCCGTATTCCAGTAAATGCTCCGACATATAGTCAGCAATTTCCCGAACGTGGTGCTCCCTGATTTCAAATCCCATGCAGTTCCAGCTATTCCAACCCATTGGAGGTTTTTCTGCTAAAAGAGGGGTATAGGTCTCTTCTGCTGATTTTTGTTTTTGTTTCAGGCCACAGCTTGAAATAAGCATAAGTGCAACGATTGTAAATTCTAAATGTAGTCTCATCAAATTTCAATTTTTATAGTTTATAAGTGCTTTGCTTCTTTGTTTAATCATTTTTTAATGCACTATTGTGGTTCCAATTGTCTTTCCACTCAATCTCGAAGTAACCATCCTTCAGTTGAATGGGTAACCAAATGTATCGTCCGTCAATCGGGTTATTGGGCATCCATCGGTCGCCCATGTAAATAAACATATCCTGCTCACCGGGTACGGGCAACACATAGGTGCTTTGCGAATGAAAGGCAAGGTCGGCATCAGGGCCAATGCATGGGTTTCCAAGCTCTTCCCAAGGTCCCCAAATACTTTTTGCCCTGGCCGATCCGGGCTGCATTGGGAGCCCATCCGGTGCAGTCGGATGCGATTAAGTAGTAGGTTCCGTTGGAAGTTTTAAAAATTGCAGGAGCTTCCATGTAACGAATGGGAAAAAACCGGGCAAATTTTCCGGAATGGGATAAGTAATCATCTGTAAGTTCCGATATATGCAAGGTGCTGTTTTCTTCGGATGAATAAATATGATAGGCTGTGCCGTCGTCATCCACAAACAGGTTCATGTCGCGGGCCATCTGCCCGTTTTCAAAATCGCGCCCCAGTAAATTCAGTGTATCGGGGTGGGCAGGCAAGCAACCATTTCCTCCGCAATAGGTTGGTTGTATGCTGTCGTGTACCGGTCTCAGGTGATAATCCTGCACATTTACAGGCCAATATCCGGCATTGGGCCGAAGTGATTGGATAAAGGTAAACGGCCCTTCGGGTTTATCGCCCACAGCTACACCTGAGCGTGCAGCATCGTAGCCCATTCCTTTCAGTTCAAGGTGAAACCACATCACGAATTTGCCTGTTTTTTCATTAAAAATCACCTTAGGGCGTTCAAGAATGCAGCCCCTTGCAATATCCGACTTTTCATCTTCGGCCACTTTTAAGGCAATTCCTTCATCCACCCAGTCGTACAAATTTTTTGAGGAATATACATGAACACCAACCTGAGCAGTGTTCCCTATCTCACCCTCAATTTTGTGTTCACCATACCAGTAAAAGGTGTTGTTATAGTACATAATTCCCCCGCCATGCGCATTGATATGCACCCCATTGTTGTCAGGCCAGATTTCGCCTGGGGTAATGGCTTTTTCGGTTTTTTGACTGCAAGAAGAAAACAGGGTAAAAAAGATACCTGATAGCAGTAAGCAATTATTTAAACATTTCATTCTTATTAATTATAAGATACTATTTATTAATTGTTTTGAAGTTTTTAGTCTTTCATATAAACCACTTCCGACTCTGGTGCTGTTGCCCACTCATAATCGTTCACCCAGTCGTGGGGCGAAGGGCCGAAATCGCCTTTAGGAGCCAAATCGGTATGGAACAATGCAATACGGTCTGCTCCAAAATCGAACGAGCGACCGGCTATGGATACTTCGTAAACTCCTGCTTCAAAGGTTGCTTTGCGCCAGTTTCCTGTTTCGCACCATGTGAATTCCAGCACATTGTGGTCGTACTGTTTTCCGAAATCGCTTTTATTAATGCTGATGAAACAATCGTTGTCCCCATCAAAAAAGTGATCGCCACTGCCTTTGCCCACATGGTAATTGTGTACTTTTAGGTAATAAACACCCGGATTGGTAATTTGAATATGGTAAGTGAGTTTCCTCGAATCGTCCATTTCAGCATAGGCCATATTCTCATAATCATCGCCCCAAATAGAACTCCCTTTCCAAACCAAATACCCTGTACCTGTCCAGCCCACAGGTTTAGTATGTAGTTCCCAGTCGGTATGCTTGTAACCTGCATCTACATTTTCAACTTCAATGATTACATACCTGTTGCTTTCGACCCAAACTTTTCTTTTCGCTTGATCTTCTGTTTGTGGTTTTTTTTCAGTTTGTCCTATTTTCCTTGATGTTCCTTTAAAAGAATTACTAAAGAGCAAAAAACAAATGCTTACCAGGAATAAGACCCTATTCATTGGATTCAACGCTTAATTTAAAAAAATGATATTTCGGTGATGGGCAAAAATTGACTGAGTTTAGTAATCATTCATTTTTAAAACTTAAATAACACGGGCTTGGCTTATGTTGCCCGTGTTATACTGTTGTTATTAACTTTTAGTTTTACATTCTGCTAATAACCTGGATTTTGCTCTGATAATGGCAAATTCCCATTGTCAAATTCTGATTGGGGAATTGGCCACACGTCATAATAATTTTTATAATTCGAAGCCATCCACCAGCGATTAGGATAGTCATCGGCTTGTCCGTTTAAGCCCTCTAACCATGGCAGGGAAACGATACCGTTATTGTCGATTTGAGGAATATTCGATTCGCTTTCTTTATGGAAAAACTTAGGTCTTCCAAGCACATCCATAGTTAGAGCTTTTTCTGTGGCCCCATATCTTTTCAGGTCTTCGTACCTGTGACCTTCAAAACAAAGCTCGATTTTTCTTTCCCGGCGAACTTTAGCCCTCAAACCATCCTGGCCTAACGAAATAGAAACTGCAGAGGGATGGTTTAAATATTCGTTAAGGGAAATTCCCCATCCACGTGCCCGAACCATATTTATATATTCAACAGCCTTGGGCAAGTCATCCCCAAGTTCGATTCTTACTTCAGCATTCATTAACAAAATATCTGCATACCTAAGGAGCATAAAGTTCAAGGAAGATGATGTCTGGGTACCATTTTTAAAGTCCTCAATAGACCAATATTTCCACGTCAAATACCCTGTCCTGCTACTCCAGGCATTAGTAGCATCCTGGTTGCCAAAAACATAACTCGTGCCATCCTGATCAGTGTACCAATCATGGTTATCATAGTTTTTGTTGATAGGATTGCTCCAAGCTACCAGCAAGGTCTTATATTCCCTCATCAGGCTAGAGTTATTTATATCCGGATACTGTGTTCCTGGATACACTTCATTGAAGCCTTTCAATATAAAAGGACCATTAGCTGTATTTAGTGTCATCTCAATATCCTGATCGCCTTCAACTCTCGGATAGACAATTGTTTGATAAAAACGAGGCTCGCGACCGGAAAATGGATTTTTAGGATCAAAATATGGCGACTTATCTACAGTATTTCCAAGGGTATCCTCATATGCATGTATCAGATATTCCTGTGGAGAGACTCCCGAAAAACCGCTAGGATAATTTCGGCTTCCCATAGTAATGTTAAAATTATGAGACTTACCGAAATTACGATTGAACTCTTTCTGAAGTATCACTTCCGGATTATTTTCACCCGTATAGTTAAACAGGTTTTTATAGCTATTTTTCAAATCTGCCTGATCATAGTAAAGCTCATATGCGCCTGAGTCAATGATCTTTTGGGTTAATTCTTTAACCTTATTTAAATAACTTTGATCTGGTGTAATCGCCTTGCCATTGTGAAAATAAGCACGATAAATGGCAGCTTTCGCGCCTACTGCCCACGCAGTTCCGCTGGTTATCCGTCCTCTTTCTGATCCCGATCGCTTCTCAGGGAGATATTTAGCCGCATCTTCTATCTCTGAAATTATATATTCATAAATCTCATCTTCATCGGTTCTTTTTAAATCAGCATAATCTTGCATTTTAAGCTGAAGGGTGGTAAAAGGTATATCACCAAATTTAACAACCAGATTGTAATAACTCCACGCTCTCATCACCCTGGCTTCAGATCGCAACTCATTCCACTTTTTTTCATCAATCTTACCCTTGATACCTTCCATTCCATCAATCACAAGATGGCATCTGGCAATGGCCCTGTAATAATCTCGATAAAAGGCTGTAACACCGCCATGTTGCGAATCCACATTACCCAATCGAAATTGATCAAAAACACTGGTCATTCGAATTTGACCCGCATCTTCCAGCCCGACAAACAACCGATAATAGGAGTGATGCGACCATGTGTTGTCTGCATCCAATAAGTTATAGGCAGCGTTCACTGCCATTTCCACCTCTGTTTCATTTGAATAGAAGGTTTCACTGCTGGGTGAATCAAGTGGGTCTCGATCAAGGTAATTTTCACAACTGAAACACCCTAAAGTCATCGTTATTAAAAATATTATATGCTTTTTCATTGTAATATCTATTTAATTTAGAGTTTAGAAAGTAAAGTTCAAACCACCCAACACTCTGGAAACATTAGGATATTCCCAAAAACCGCGACCACTTGTAAGTTCCGGATCAAATCCCCTAATGAAATTTGTGAATGTAAATAAGTTTTCTCCTGTTACATAAAATCGGACGCTGTTCAGTTTTAGGTTATCTAAAACTGGCTTAGGAAGGCTATAGCTAAGTGTTACGCTTTTGATTCTTAGATACGCCCGACTTTGAACATAGAAATCATTAAAAAGACCATTGTCTCCGCCAGGAGCTGGCTGACTTGAATTGATATTAGGTTTCAGACCGAAAAGATCATCATAATGGAATTCTGTAAAGATTGGATGATCCGCAGGAATGTAGCTGTCCCATTCCCATTCATATGTATTGTTCCCGAAACTTTCCTGACCTCTCCCCAACCTGCGTACATATCCGTCGCGCAATGCTACACCTTGCAAAATAAGGTCAAGTCCAATTCCCTTATAATTAACTCCTGATAATAGACTATAGTTGTATCGCGGCATTTCACTGCCTATTACTACACGATCTTCGACATCTATCAAGCCATCACCATTTTGGTCTTTAAATTTTAGATTCCCCTCTTTGAGAAAAGAAGAATTTTGCTTCGGAACATCTGGATTTTCCAAATCTTCTTTTGAAAGAAAACCAATTGATTGCCAACCATATAATGCATCAAATTCAAGGCCTTCGTCACGAATTCGGTCATTGCTTATATAGGGCCCTGTGCCAAGAAGATTTGTGATTTTGTTTCGGTTATCATCTAATTGTGCAGTCACATAATAAGAAAAGTTGCCAATCTTTTCTCTCCAGTTTAGCGCCAATTCCCAACCCCTGTTCTCTACGTCTGCACCATTTTGGAAGTTTGGTGCTAAGCCTGAGCTATTTGGCAATCCGAGCAAAAGCAAAACATTTGATGTATGCTTATAGTAATAATCAAATGAGCCAGTAAGCTTATTTTCAAAAAATCCAAAGTCAAGACCAAAATTGGTTTGTTCCGATTTTTCCCAGCTAATATCAGAAGAAGCCCATTGGAGAATTGCTGCGCCTAAGAGATTGGCTTCGCCGATAATAGCGGGCTGGTCCAAATTAACAAGCGACTGATAAGGATAGTTGCTTCCTATATTCTGATTACCGAGCTGACCCCAAGATGCACGAAGCTTTAAGTCAGAAAATATGCGACTATTTGCGAGAAATGATTCTTCGGATATCCGCCAACCTGCAGAAACAGCAGGAAACAGACCCCATCTATTTTCACTTGCAAAGCGCGATGAACCGTCATTTCTGAAACTTACTTCCAGTAAATAACGTTCCTTAAAACTATAGTTTAATCTACCCAACAGAGAGGCCATAGCCCAATCTGTCGCTGAACTTCCATTATTCATACCATCCTTATCACCTAATGAAAGTTGTGGATATGCAATGCCTAATGGGAAATTGATGCGTGAGCCAAACTGATCCGTATAAGTATAATCGATGGCATCAGCACCAAATATAATTCTGAAACCATGGTTGCCTAAAGTATTTTCATATGTAGCAATTGCTTTGTAGTAATTTTGTGTCCGATACTGACTTGATAAAAACATAGAGTTTTGCGTTGGAGTATATCCGCTAAACTCCGGTGCATCACCCGGGTTATTACTAGCTGTATAAAATGGGAATTTCTCTGTAAAACTGTTTATGAGGTTGTCATCACGCAAGTTAGAATAGGCCAAATCAACTGTTAAACCCTTTAAAGGGGTAAGCTGAGCAGTTAGATTCAGTAAAGTATGATTATTATTATTGATTACTCTTCCTCCGTCACGAGCGTAACCAGCCGGATTTTCACCACGCCAAGCCCAACCCCACAAATTGTCTCCGACTATCAATTCCCTGTTAGGTTCCAGACCATTGATAATTTCAAATATCCTACCAACCCCTGCAGGAGGATTGATGCTCTCGGAACGCATTAGGTAAATATCAGTAGTAAATTTTAGCCAGTTTAATGGAACTAAATCGATATTTGACCGAATCGATTTTCGGTTGAACTTTGTATTTTCAATGAGTCCATCTTGATCCATGTTTACAAATGACATTCTAGCTGATACTTTTTCTCCACCACCTGAAATCGTAAAACTCTCTCGATGTAGTGGTGCGGAGGATTCAACTACGGATTTGTACCAATCGTTATTTTGATACTGGTCAGATGGCCCATTTGCATTAATATTGCTCATATAATCGGTGATAAAATTGGGGCCATATTCCAATGGCTCTCCATTATTGTATCGGTAAACGTCCTTATATAGGAAGTTTCTTTCTAAACCAACAAATTCCGGTAGCATTGTGGGTATTTGTGCTCCGTAGGATAGATCAGCACTTACAGTAAACTTGCCTGATTGTGCCCTTTTCGTTGTTATTAATATTACACCGTTTGCAGCTCTGGCCCCATAAATAGCTGCTGAAGCAGCATCTTTCAAAATGGATATATTCGCAATATCTTCGGGATTCACCTGGTTAATACTAGGCACTTGTATTCCATCAACCAAAACCAAAGGTGAATTGTCACTTGATAATGAACCTTGTCCACGAATACGAATGGTTGATACATCACTGCCTGGCGAGCCGAGATTTTGGGTCACAACGACACCAGGGGCTAAACCTTGAAGAGCTGATGATGTCTGAGTTACTGCTCTTCCATCGATGTTTTCTGAATTTATTTGTGCGACTGCCCCTGTTAAATTTATTTTCTTTTGTGTTCCATATCCTACTACAACAATTTCCTCCAATGAAGTAATATCAGGGGTCAGAGAAATATCGATAATAGTTCTAGTTCCAACAACAACCTCTTCTTTTAAATATCCCACCGAGCTAAATACCAGGATGGCATTTTCATCCGGAACATCGAGAGCATAGTTCCCATCCAAGTCCGTAACGGTGCCCTGACTTGTTCCTTTTACGATCACATTTACGCCAGGAAGGCCGGAATTGTCTTCACTGGTAGTGACTCTGCCCGTTACGGTTATGCCGTCAATGATGACTTCGATTGGTGCGACTACTTTATTTGTTCCTTTCTGTTGCGAAACAATAATTGTCTTATTGATCTGCCTGAACTGCAGATTCGCCTGTTTTGATATGTCCATCAGTACGTCAGAGACTTTTGTCAAAGATGGATACTGATTATTCAAACGAATTTTGTTATCAATCTTGCTGGTCTCATAAGCAAAATGATAGCCCGTCAATTCCTCCAGTTGATTGAATGCATCTACCAGGGAATTGTTTTGAAATTCAATGGTGATGTAGTTTTCCCGGACACTTTTTACATCCTGTGCATTGCCCTTGTATGCCAACAGCACACCAGTAAAGATAAGTTGTCCCAATAATCCGTAAAATGTCCACTTACTAATCATGGCAATTTGCCTTAGTACATTATTCTTCATAATTTTAAATGTTAATTTGTTTACAACTAATTAATTAAGGGCCATTCATGATGCTGCTGCGAACGGTATCGTGATGGCCTTTTTTTAATTCATGAACTGTCCATATTGCTTTTAATTGAAGTTGATATTTACTTTTTTCCCATCTATTTTATATCGAAATCCATATTCAAACCTGAGTGCGTTGAGCAGATTTTCCAGATTCTCGTTTTCAAAAGCTCCGGTAAAGCTCCAGTCCTTGGGTGGACGCTTGTTTTCTGAAATTACTACTCCATACCAATTTTCCAGTTTTTCCGTGATCTGATCATAGCCTGCATTTCTGAAAGCAATGATTCCATCCTTCCAGCATGTGATATCCCGGATATTATACTTGCTCGTTGTCAGGAAACCTGCCTGTTTATTATAAGTGGCCTTTTCTCCCGGAAACAGGTAAACAGCCTTTTCATTTCCATTGCTGCCTTGTTGTTCGACCAGTACTTTTCCTGAAACAAGGGCAACTTCAATGGCTTTATCATCTGAAAATGAATTTATATTAAATGAAGTTCCAAGTGCCGTTGTGGAGATGTCACCGGTGATTACACTGAATGGTTTCAAGGTATCCCGCTTCACTTCGAAAAATGCTTCCCCTTCCAGAAATACCACCCTTTGGTCTGTTCCGAAATAATCGTTGTAGGTAAGTTTACTTGCAGAGTTAAGAATCACCCTGGAACCATCGCTGAGCTGAATGGACAATTTCTGACCAGACTCTGTACTTTTGGTCACAACGGCAACGGCTGGTGAGGATTCCGGTGAATTCTCGATTTGATTTGTAAAAATCCAGGTGAATAGAATAAGCATCACC
Source organism: uncultured Roseivirgaceae bacterium (assembly GCA_964482185.1). Taxonomy (GTDB): domain Bacteria; phylum Bacteroidota; class Bacteroidia; order Cytophagales; family Cyclobacteriaceae; genus JAAUQL01. The sequence continues at coordinate 21,684 of CAYZWN010000008.1, read as the reverse complement.
GCTGCAGCAGCCATCATATATTGCCATATGTTTCTGCCGGAATTCTGAACCTTAACCGTGTGAATGGCAACTGACTTGCCTTGTGGAGCGATAATCTTATGCTCACACACATCGTTGACTTTTAGTGTGGTATAGACCTCTTCCATCTCTATTTGCTCGTGAATTTTATCGAGCTTATCCTTCCACTTACCAGGGTCAGCGTGCTTCAGTTTGAGATTTTCCCAGACCATCCTGAATTCACCATCCAGGCCGGCCTGTTCTCCGTTTAGGTTTATCCAATCCACTACCAGCTTTACCTCTTCCGGCGTGCACTTGTTTTCAAAATATTTCTTTAGTATCGACAGATTCACTTCAATTGTTTTTCCATTATACAACTGAAGTCCCGATTACCCTTAAAAAATTTTAAGGGTATTTTGTTTCATGATTGTATAATGATTAAAATGCAAGACAACTCTACTGTTAAACACTCACAAAGTTCGCTTCAGTGCGCCAGATGAAAAACGACTTAGACGATCTTATTCTCAGATTGAAACAGGATGATAAGGAGGCGTTTAACACGCTTTTTTATCTGTATGCTGAAAAACTATATAAGTTTGGGCTCACTTTTTTTATCGGAGAATCTGAGGCTGAAGAAGTCGTTCAGGAAGTTTTCGTAAAAATCTGGCTGAAAAGAGTATCAATCCATGATCCCAAAAACTTCAATGCTTTCATATTTACTATTGCTAAAAATTTGATTTTTAATAATTTAAAAAGAAACGTCTATCGAAGAAAATATGAGCATTACCAAATGCAAAATCTCAATGAAGGACATAACGATCTGGAAAATGAGATAATTTATCTAGAAATGAAAACCCGGCTTGAAGCCGCACTGGATAACCTGCCAAAAAAACGCAAGGAAGTATTTCTTTTGAGCAGAAGAGATGGACTTAAGAATAAAGAAATAGCTGAAAAGCTTGAGATTTCCATAAAAACTGTGGAAGCCCAGATGAGTCTTACCCTGAAATACCTGAAAGAAATATTTAAAAGCGACATTGATACTTATTTTGGAAAATGATTAAAAAAATGCTCAGTACTCCAAACTGAAAACCTTCAAATCCCCCTGATTTTGCGCGGCAATAATTAAATCGCTTCCATCACTTAAGATCAAATTTACCAATGACCTGGCATGGCCGGGAACAAAGAATCCTGTTTTGGGATATTGGAGACAATCGAAACCTCCCTGTCCGTCACCCAACATCACCAGCCCGTTCAGGGCATTCATCGGGCCCCAGAAAACACTGTTTGTAAAATGATTGCCGACAACCAGTAAATCTAGGTTACCGTCTCGATTTAAGTCAACCGGAAGCATGGCGTTGAGCGGAGCCAGCTGAGCCGGCAGAGGAAGCTCCCGGATTTCGAATTGCCCATTTCCCAGATTTTCTATGTAGCTGCTGGCCATCCAGGTTGCCTCCGCTATTTGGGCGTTTTCCAATTCTTTTGGTGTAAACATGTCTTCAAGGGTCGCTTCGCTGTAAGCCTTGTAGCTGGTAAATTTTCTGTTCATCATGTCCAGTTGCTTGCCAAGATCGGAGCGAAAATGTACGGGAAATGCGCTTCGCCCACCCTCCTTATCAAGTAAAAATTGGGTGATAATTACATCGTAGCGGCCGTTGTTGTCAAAATCGGTGCTGTAGGCCTTTATCGGTTCCAGGGCATTTGCTTTAAACCACGAATTCAATCCTTCGTTGCCTACCACAAAATCGATATCGCCATCGCCGTCAAAGTCGGCGGCAGCAATGCAGCGCCACCAACCGCGCTTGTCTGCAACACCGGTTGTCCCTGTGATATTAATAAATTGCCCATCCCGGTTTTCAAAAAAACTAACCGGCATCCACTCCCCTGTCAGTACAAGGTCGATGGCACCATCATTGTTAAAATCCACCCACAAGGCATCGGTCACCAGGCCGATGTCTGTCAAATCAGGGCAAACCGTATTGGTGATATCCGTGAACCTGACCTTCCCTTTTCCTGAGTCATTTCTCAAAATGTAACTCGAAGCGCGCTTCGGGTATTGGCCCGGCACCAATCTTCCTCCAACAAATAAATCCAAATCGCCATCACCGTCAAAATCTATCGCTCTTACGCAAGAACCACTTACAGGCATAGGAGGAAGGGCATCTTTCGCCCATTCAAAACCGCCCTTACCGTCATTCAGGTACAACCGGTCCTGGTAATTTTGCGGTTTGAGTCCTGCCTCCTGGCTTCCGCTCACGATATATAAATCCTGATCGCCATCTCCATCCGCATCGAAGAAAAGCGCATCTGCATCTTCAAACGGATGATGCCCGGCATATAACGTTATGAGCTCAAATCCGCTTTCTGTTTGCACAAAAATACGCCCGGCCCGGCCCATAGAGCCGCCAATAAACAAATCGCTTAATCCATCGCCATTTGCATCGCCCACAGCAAGCGCCGGGCCTTCCTGCGTGAATTGCTTTGGCAGTGTTTCCTGAAGCTGAAAATCATCGAATATTTTTTCCTTGTGATGGTATTGCAAGCCGATCCGGGAAGCCACCTCTTTAAGTAAGTGCTTTGTATGATCCGGAACCGGTAAGATGCCTGTTTTTTCCAGAAGCGGATCAGGATCATAGCTCATTTCAATAACCCGGTCTGCCTGGATTTTCCGTAACATCTGCCTTTCACCATCCGGCCAAACGATAATAAGCGAATCAACAATCTGTGTTTTGCCCAGTCCAAAATGCATTATATGCTCAACGGTTGATCTGTACCCCCTAAAGTTGGAATGGTCGGCGTACAGTATTTGGTTACCCAGAAACAGATAGGCTTTCAGGCCAAGTGCTTTTGCTGGATTGGCATTGATCTTTAGTCGGAGGAAGTGGTTCTCAAGCGGTTTGCCGGGCCGGTTAAGGGTATTCTCATAAATCATGGCCGGCTCGTTGTAATTTGTGGTCACCAGATCGAGGTCGCCGTCGTTATCCAAGTCGACATATGCCGCGCCATTGGCAAATGAATTTTGATCCAGTCCCCATTCACTGGTCATGTTGCTGAAACTGAGGTCACCATTGTTTCTGAAAATATAATTTGACATACTCCGCACCGGAATCATCGTCATTTCTTCTTCGTTGCTCAATCCCCTGCCCCGACTCATACCCGATACAGCGTAATCCAGATCGGTTACGTCGCGCGGATAGCCATTGCTCACAAACAGATCGCGATAACCGTCATTGTCAAAATCAGCCAGCAGCGCCGCCCAACTCCACTCGGTGGCATATACACCGGCATACAACCCGATTTCGCTGAACGTGTGATTTCCGAAGGCATCCGGGCCATTGTTGATCTGCAGCATGTTGCGCTTGTATTGCGGCTGATAACCCAGATCGCGGTTGAGCTGCTCGTATTCAAAGCGGGTGACACCGTGCATTTTTTTCATGCCCTGATTGTCTTCCGGCAGCATATCAAGTGTGAAAATATCAGGAAGCCCGTCGTTGTTGATGTCGGCAATATCGTGGCCCATGGCAGAGTGTGTCTGGTGTTTGAGGTATTTTCCAATCTGGTTTGTAAAAGTCCCATCGCCATTGTTAATGTACAGCAGGTCATTTGTGAGGTAGTCATTGGTAATGTATATATCCCGCCAGCCATCCTGGTTCATATCCACAATACTTATCCCAAGTCCGTAACCTTCGTAAACGATCCCTGCTTCGAGTGTAACATTGGTAAAAGTACCATCTCCATTATTTCGGTAAAGGCGGTCGTTGGATTCAGCGCTTCCGTCCGTGATTTTAGGTCTGTATGTGTTGGGTGTTGGTGTATCGAGGAAATTGGTGAGCACGTACAAATCCAGATCTCCATCGTTGTCGTAGTCAAAAAACGCCGCGTGGGTGGAATAGCCGTCATCTGCCACACCATATTCCATGGATTGCTCCGCAAATACTGGCACACCGTTTTCATTGAGGCCCTGGTGGATAAACAACTTATTGCGGCGCATTTCGGGGTCGAGATGGTTGGTGGCGCACACATAGATATCCTGCCATCCGTCATTATTGATGTCCACCACGGCTACACCGGTGCTCCACCTGTCTCTGCCTGCCACCCTGGCCTCAAGAGTAACATCTTTGAATTGAAGGTTGCCGAGATTGAGATACAATTTATTGGATACCTGGCTTCCGCTGAAAAAAATATCGGGCAATCCATCATTATTGAAATCGCCGATGCCAACGCCTGCCCCGTTGTAAATGTATTCGTTGGAAAGGATGTTGAGGTACTCATCTTCCATGACGTCATTTGAGAATTCGATGCCGGTATGCTCAGGTGGCAGGAGCCGGAAGCGTGCTTCAGGCTTTTGAGAGCAGCGCAAAAGAAGTAGCACCGAACAAATAAACAAGCTTAAAATAACTTTAAATGATGTATAGGTAAATCTCATGCTAAGGCAATTAAAAATCATTTACAAATCTCCTGAAACCATTTTTCAATAATGGTACATTAAAATTTATCAAAAAACCAAGTCGTTTATCTGCCAGCTTCAGATAGGAAATTATTTGTGCTTCGTGAACCGGAAGCACAACATCAACAGCTTTTATTTCTATAATGATCTCATTTTCTATTAATAGATCAATTCTAAAGTCTTTATTTATTTCTTGTCCACGATAATAGAGCGGTAAAAAGACCTGTCTTTGAACCTGAATGCCCCTAAGGGAAAGTTCTTTTGCCAGGCACAACTCATAAACGGATTCAAGTAAACCAGGCCCCATTTCTTTGTGTACAAATACGGAGGCATCCAGTATTTGCTTTGCCATAATATTGAGTTCTTCTTTATCCATTTTAAATTTTCTAATGGTTACCGCGGAGGCGCGGAGGCGCCAAGACGCTAAGGTGTCATCATTAATCCCTGATAAAATTCCTTATTTCTCTGCGCCTTTGTGTCTTTGCGGTTTTCTTTTATTCATCACGACTTGATTCCAATCAGAATCTCCAGGATCAACCGCGGAGGCGCCAAGACGCGGAGGTTTTGATAATAATAATTTTTACTCTCTGCGCCTTTGTGTCTTTGCGGTTTTCTTTTGTTCATCGCGACTTGATTCCTATCAAAATCTCCAGGATCAGGCGCGGAGGCGCTAAGGTGTCATCATTAATCCCTGATAAAATTCCTTATTTCTCTGCGCCTTTGTGTCTTTGCGGTTTATTTTATCCCCTTCACAAAATCCTGATATGTCTTTGTATCCACTACGCGGGTGTTGTACTTCTTTTTGTATTCCCGATATTTTTTTTCATTCGGATAGTGCTCGTCCGGCCCATAGGGGTATTTGCTCATCCCGTGGAACGGCAGTGGCTCGACGGTCTGTCCAAGGGCAGTATTCAGATCGCCATCTTTTACCCAGCCGACACTGTAAATGAGAAAATCGCGCTTCCAGCCTTCGGGCAATTCCGGTAAGACCGTTGCATCGAAAGTAATGGTTGTCTCATCGCCTGCATTGGCAATTACATACATGTTATCTGCTTCCTGCAACAATTCGGTCACATCTCCATACCTGGTATAATTTCCGGTCAGATCGCGCCATTTCTGGCCTGTGGACACATCATTATAATCGAACCAATGCGGGCCGTAACGGCCTCCAAGCCTTGTCATGGCAGAAAAACCCCGGTAGTGAAAATCAGCACTCTCAGGCGCCATTTCGGTCAATTTTACAGATGACTGCTCATCATACGCAAAAAATACATAATCCCAGTAAATCTCCATATTGGTGCGAATCCGCACTTTTCTGTCTTTTGTCAGAAACTTATCTGATAAATCCACCACGACGGTTTTGTTTTTTCCGCCTGGGAATCCGATACTTTCCATCACCACTTCCCACTCTCCTTTACTGTTGATCACTTCGAGCGACGGATGCCTGATTTGGATATCATTTGATTGTGAAATGGCCACATTGATGCTCGCATCTGTCGGGAATATCCATCCGTTAAGGAACAGTTGCAATCCTTTGGTTTCAGGCAAATCTCCAAGTTCAAGCACAAGGTCTTTCATCTCTGTAACACCCTGATAAGGCCCGCTCCGGAAATTGGATACATAGCGGTCGTCCTTGCTTGTTAAAAGAGATAATACATCATTCCCCCGTTCGTCATGCGCTTTTTTGGGTTTTTGATGATTTTTTACCTTAAAAATCCGCAGCGGAGCATAAGGAGGCGCTTCAAATTTTTCATCTACATAAATATCCACATCGCCGGGGTGATCCACTGCAATCAATTTTATCTCATCGGCATAGATGGTTTCCCAAAGCTCTTCGGTCATCTGTATGATGAATTTACCATCTTTTTCCATGAGCATCTCACCCGGTATTTTCAGGTATTCGACCGAAGCATCAGCGAAGGCATAGGCCGCTTTTCCTCCCATAATACCCAAGGGCATCCCCAACGCGCTGCGCCACATCATATCTTTCACAAATACAAACTCATCGCCATTCCAGGTGTAGAGAAATGGGCAACTGCCTTTAAGCTCCTGCTCTTCAATGAGATTGCGGTCACTGTCCGGGAAAAACATATTCTGCGGTACGCCATTGGTCCACATGATGCGCACCACATCTGCTTTGGTGCGGCTTCCCATCCCGAAATGAATCTCCGGCGAAGTGACGACCTGCATCTGGTATAGATTACCTGCCCGCACTTCCACCTTTGCTCCTATTCCAAAATGATTGTTCTTGCCACTCCCTGTTCGCAAGCCAACCAGTTTCATTTTTAAGTGGTGGTTTCCATTTCCTCCATCATTGCGCAGGAGCCGGAGTTTTCCATCGAGATCTATAAGGTATAGATCCAGGTCGCCATCTTCGTTATAATCTGCAATCCTGACCTGCTCCCCGCCTTTTAATTCAGGAGATAACAATTTGCTCACATCTGTGAAATTACCCCAGCCGTCATTATGGAAAAGATATGCACCCCTCGAATCGGATTCGAGCGGCTTGCCAAGTACAAAAATATCGAGATGCCCATCGTTGTCGAAATCAAAAAATTGCATATCGCGGATATCCAGTGTTTTCAAAACGCTCAATACGCCATAGGAAGCCTTGTCTTCATCAAAGGTGCCATCACTATTGTTTTGGTAAAGTGCAATCCCGGCGCTTGAAGCCGCAAAAATGTCGAGGTATCCATCATTGTTGTAATCACCGACGGCCAACCTGCCTTCTGCCGGTAATGCACTGATCCCGGCTTTTTCAGCTATATCACCAAAGCGTCCCTGTCGCAGGCTGGAATAAAGCGCTATCCGGCCATCCCGGTACATTGCAATGAAATCAATATCCCCATCATCATCAAAATCACCCAACCCGAGATCAATGACAGGTTCACTGTAATTAACAAATCCGGCCTGAGCGGTCTGATCGCTGAAAGAACCATCCCCATCATTTCTGAGGAAAACCAGGGACGCACCCCCGATAATCAGGTCGAGATCTCCTTCGTGGTCGGCATCAAGAAACAATGCCGTATTGCCTGCCAAGGTTGACGGATTGGAGAAGGCCTTACTTGTTACATCACCAAATTTTGTCTCACTCTCATTTCTGTATAAACTTATGCTGCTTTCTCCAAGCACAAGTATATCCAGATGACCGTCGTTGTCATAGTCGGCAAAATAAGAGCGCAACTCATTGCCTTTACCATTTATTTTTGAGCCGGATTCCCGGAACATGCCCAGGTCATTGAAAAGCAAATACCTCGCGTAATTGCCATCGGTAGTTTTACCTCCAAAATAAATATCCTGATCTCCATCACCATCAAGGTCTCCGACTGACAAATGTGCATTGCCGGGAACGAACTCAAGGCCGAAATCAAGACCGGCAGTTGCCGTGACATCGGTAAAGCGGATGGCATCGATGAGTGACTCCCCTTCCTGGACGAAAGCCGTGGTCGATTGGCTGAACGAAATGACCGGAAAACCAATGAGCGCCCCACCAGGACCTTTCAATTCTTTGATGCCTGCCTGATAAGGGGTGGTGAGTTTCAGGAAATTATGAAAAATGAGCAGGGATGTCAATGCTTCCTTTTCCTCATTATTGTGTAATGCTGCTATGGTTTTTTTATAAAACTCCGCTGCTTCAGGTGTAAATTCAGGGAATTGCTGACCGATCTCTTCCAGGTTTTGTAATGCCTCATCCGACCTGCCTTGCTGGAGTAGCATTTCGATTAACTGTAGTCGTGGCACAATATTCAAAGGTGAATTGGCAACAACCTGTTGCAAATATCCGATGCGCTTATTTTTAGCATTATCATCCTGGCCTTTTGAATACAAATCTGCCAACTGATATAAAACCCGTGGGTCTTCAGGGGCAAATTCCAATGCGGCTTCCAGCTCGTTTACCGACTTTTCGTTTTCATTGTTCAATTCATATGCCTTGGAGCGGATCAATCTGATATCGGCATCGTTTGGGTCGAGTTTCACAGCCTGGTCCAGTTGCTTGAGCGCTTTGGGGTAGTTATCCATCCTGAGATATACCAGGCCCAGGTTAGCAAATCCGAGTGGCTCGTCAGGCGCTATTTTGGTGAGTTTTACAAATTCAGCTTCTGCTTCTTCCAGCTTGTTTTCCTCAAGGTATGCCAGTCCAAGAGTGCGCATGGTAATCTTATCGCGTGCCAGTTGCTTTTCGTCAACAGGTTTTTCCTTGCAACCCGGAACTACAGATAACAATAAAAAAATGCAGGCAATAAAAAAGAAATTGTTTTTCATGATACCAGAAAATATCCGACAATGTTTTGACGTGCAAATTTAGGTAAAAATTAAGTAGCGGTTGATGGATTTTGAATCTGTTTTGCCTTGCACAGTTCAGGGAATCAATTTTTCAATATCATATGGCAATGGCATCGGGCAGGTTGAATTGCGGATTTCTCCATAAGTGAATTGGAATGTCAGATTTGGCAATAGGTCCTGACTCATTTCGTTTTAATGATCACAAAGCCAAATTCATTCATTATTTTTGCAAAAAATAGCAAATCAGATCTTAGATGTTTCATTTCATATATGACATTTGAAGGAAGACATTATCATGCATCATTGCATAATCACAGATTGATAACAATCTGCTTCGGCGTGCCGGCAATTATAAAATGCCGTATCCCTTATAATATGAAGGGCAACAAACTTTCCGATAGATGAAAAAAATTGACAAACTCATTCTCGGATCATTTTTAGGGCCGTTCTTTCTCACTTTTTTTGTGGTCATCTTCATATTGCTTTCGCAATTTATGCTCAAGTATATCGATGAAATTGTTGGCAAAGACCTGGACACAACTGTAATTCTGGAGTTGATTTTTTATTTCAGCATATTCATGACGCCTAATGCGTTCCCGCTTGCAGTACTATTGTCATCGCTGATGACATTTGGAAACCTGGGACAGCATTTCGAACTCACGGCGATGAAAGGTGCAGGCATATCGCTTATTCGTGTATTGGTACCAATATTTATGTTCGCACTGGTTTTAACGGGGGTTGCCTATTATTCCAATAATTTTATCGTGCCAAAAGCCAACCTGAAGGCGTTTAGTTTGCTGTATGATGTGAAGCAAATGAAACCATCAATGGAACTGAAGGAGGGAACGTTTTATAATGGTATTGAAGGATACAGCATCAAAGTTGGCAAGAAATTTCAGGATGGAAAGACACTCAAAGATATTATCATCTACGATCACACTGACGGCCAGGGAAACAAACATGTAACGATGGCTGATTCAGGCCAGATGTACAACATTCTCAAAGACCGGTATCTTGTGCTGGAAATGTTTAATGGCAAAACCTACATTGAGTCGAAATCGAATAGTCGAACCTATGTCTCCCAGCAAACCCCCGATCCATTCATCAGAAATGAATTTCAATCTCAGAAGGTAGTTTTTAGTCTTGCCTCTTTTGACCTGACAAGAACCAAAGAAGAGCTTTTTGCCAGCAACCGACTAATGAAAAATTCCTATCAACTCAAAAGTGATACTGATTCGATGAAAATTGAGTTCATCGACAAAACTGAGGAAGTGAAGGAGCACAGTTTCAGATTTTTTGATTACCATCTTCAGGACATCGTAAGTGTGTATAAAGAAAGAGCAAGAGAGCGTGATGCAAAAAGAAGGCAAGAAGAACTCAAAAATGAACTCCGGGAAAATCCTGATATGGAGGCCAACGAAAGCGAGTTACAAACCCTGACCGGTAGTTCGTTAGCAATCCCCGATACGGTACCGGATTTTCAGGCAGGAGCAATTAAGTCTGATGAATTGGCCAAAAATATGCAAAGAAACCGCACTGCGGATATTGCATTAAAAAGCCGCGAAAGCAGGAAGGCTGGAGCCGGAGCACGTGTTTTAAGGGATAGTATAGCCAATTTGCAAACCATGAGGAAAGCTGATACCCTGGCGGCGAAAGCTGATAGTATCCCAAAGAAGCCATCTTTTGAGCAAAATATTGTCGTGCTGGATAGTATTTTAGATACGAGGAGTTCAAAAAAGGCAGCGATCACCAAGTCACTCACCAATGTCCGGTTTGTGAAAAACAATATGACGATGCGGAGCAGTCAACTTGACAAATTAAAAGTAGAGCTAAACAAATACCAGTTAGAGCGGTATAAAAAGTTATCTTATGCCGTAACAATTCTGGTCATGTTTTTTATAGGGGCTCCGCTGGGTGCCATAATAAAAAAAGGAGGGCTGGGCATTCCGGTGCTTATCTCAATATCTTTCTTCATCCTTTTCTACGTCATTTCAATGATTTGCGAAAAATACACCCGTACCGATATCATGGACCCCTTTGTCGCGGCCTGGATGGCCAACTTTATACTTTTTCCGGCGGGTTTGTTTTTCATGCGACAAGCTAAAAATGATGCGAGATTATTTGAAATGGACTTTTATTCCATTGCATTTATGCGATTAAAGGAATATTTTTCTTCGCTGATGAGACAGGCGCCAAAACAAACAGTTTGAATTCAGGTTTTTAAATTATATCTTTGCGCGATTTTAATTATTATAATAATAACTAACATGTATTTGACAAAAGAAAAAAAACAAGAACTTTTCGAAAAGCATGGTCGGTTAAAATCTAAAAGTGACACGGGATCACCGGAGGCTCAGATCGCCTTATTTACTTATAGAATTAACCACCTGACTGAGCATCTCAAAATCAATAAGAAAGATCATTCTACACGAATGGGTCTTCTCAAAATGGTTGGTAAAAGAAGACGTATGTTGGATTACCTTGCCCATATGGATATAGAAAGATACAGGGCAGTAATCAAAGAACTTAAGATCAGAAAGTAAAATCACGAGGGAGTTCACATCTGAATTCCCTCTTTTGTTGTTTTCCCCGATTGCATATTCATAATACTAAATATTTTATTCAATTCATTTTATGTCATTAAACATCGTAAAAAAGACCATCAAGCTCAATGATGGCAGAGAAATACATATTGAGACGGGTAAGTTGGCTAAACAAGCCGATGGAGCAGTTGTAGTAAGGATGGGCGATACCATGATACTCGCAACGGTTGTTTCCAATACAGAAGCACGCGAGGGCGTTGACTTCTTACCACTATCGGTTGACTACCAGGAGAAATTTGCTGCTGCCGGAAAAATACCAGGCGGTTTCCTTCGCCGGGAAGGCAGACTCGGCGATCACGAAGTATTGGTTTGCCGACTCGTTGATCGTGCCCTCAGACCACTTTTTCCCGACGATTATCACGCAGAAACACAGGTTTTTATTCAGTTAATTTCCGCAGACTCCAAAGCCCTGCCTGATGCATTGGCGGCACTTGCGGCCTCTGCGGCGCTTTCTGTATCTGATATCCCTTTCGCGGGACCGATTTCTGAAGTCAGAGTCATCAAGCTTGGAGACGAGTATAAGATCAATCCGACACCCGAGGAAATTGAAAATGCAGAACTCGAACTGATCGTGGCTGCTACCATTGATAACATTACCATGGTAGAGGGAGAAATGAGTGAAGTATCCGAAGAGGCCATGCTTGAAGCCCTCAAAGTAGCCCACGATGCGATCAAAGAGCAATGCAAGGTTCAAATTGAACTTACAGAAGCAACCGGAAAAACAGAAAAGCGGGCCTACAGCCATGAGACAAATGATGAAGCTCTAAAAGCAGAAATGAATGAAAAGCTTTATGACCAGGTCTATGCAGTTGCGAAGCAAACGATTGCAAATAAAAAGCTCAGGCAGGCCGCTTTCGACAAAGTGAAAGAAGACTATATCGAGAGCCTGCCCGAGGATCATGAAAAGGATCCTTCCCTGATAAGCAAATATTTTCATGAAATTGAAAAGAAAGCAGCGAGAAACCTGGTCTTAAACGATAACGTACGGCTCGATGGTCGCATGATGGAACAAATCAGACCAATATGGTCTGAGGTTGATTACCTGCCTTCTGCGCATGGTTCAGCCATTTTCACCAGGGGAGAAACGCAGTCTCTCACTACGGTTACGCTGGGCACCAAACTCGACGAGCAAATGATCGATAGCGCCATGCTTAGCGGCACAAATAAATTCATGCTTCATTATAATTTCCCGGCTTTTTCTACTGGTGAGGCCAGACCCAACAGGGGCCCGGGAAGGCGCGAAGTTGGGCACGGAAATCTCGCCTTGAGAGCAATTAAAAAAGTTCTGCCTTCACAGGAGGAAAATCCTTACACAATCAGAGTAGTTTCTGATATTCTCGAGTCAAACGGCTCATCATCAATGGCTACTGTTTGTGCCGGCTCGCTTGCGCTCATGGATGCAGGGATAAAAATTAAATCGCCGGTTACCGGAATTGCCATGGGCATGATCTCTGATTCTGAAACCGGAAAATATGCGATTTTATCAGACATACTTGGTGATGAGGACCACCTCGGAGATATGGATTTTAAAGTAACAGGGACAGAAAAAGGTATTACCGCCTGCCAGATGGACATTAAGGTCGACGGATTGTCTTATGAAGTTTTGCGAAAAGCCCTGGAGCAGGCAAGGGCAGGAAGGTTACATATTCTTGAAGAAATTAAGAAAACACTTGCTGAGCCAAGAGAAAACCTGAAACCAAACGCTCCGAGAATGATTCAGTTTAAGATCGATAAGGAATATATCGGCGCTGTGATTGGCCCGGGCGGTAAGGTAATCCAGGAAATCCAGAAAGAAACGACCACCACGATCGTGCTGGAAGAAGTTGGAGATTCAGGAGTAGTAAGTATCTATGCGCCTGACGAAGGAGCTGTAAAAGCCGCTGAAAAGAGAATCAAGGCAATTGTGGCTGTTCCAGAGGTTGGCGAAGTGTATGATGGTAAGGTGAAATCTATTACCAGTTTTGGGGCGTTCGTCGAATTTATGCCAGGCAAAGAAGGCCTGCTTCATATCTCAGAGATTAAATGGGAAAGACTCGAAAACATGGAGGGCGTACTTGAAGCCGGTGAGGAATTGAAAGTGAAATTGATCGGTACTGATAAGAAAACAGGAAAATACCGTTTATCGCGCAAAGTCCTTCTGCCAAGGACCGAAAAGGCAAACTAAAACGGGATTTATCCGTTGTTAAACTATTGAGCTATTCCGGTTGTTTGGTTATAGCTCAATAAAATGTTTATCTTGGAACTAATATTTAATATCAAAACGTTTTCATTTTAGTGAATCAAAAATAGGGAATGAGACAACTAAAAATTAGCAAGCAAATAACGAACAGGGAAAGTCAATCACTTGACAAATACCTGCAGGAAATCGGAAAAGTTGACTTGTTGACACCCGATGAGGAGGTAGAATTGGCGAAGAGGATCAGGGAAGGTGATCAAATGGCACTTGAAAAATTGACTAAGGCTAATTTAAGATTTGTCGTTTCAGTGGCAAAACAATACCAAAACCAGGGATTATCGCTTGGTGATTTAATCAATGAAGGTAATCTCGGACTCATCAAAGCCGCTCAAAGATTTGATGAAACACGGGGCTTTAAATTTATTTCCTATGCAGTTTGGTGGATCAGGCAGTCAATTTTGCAGGCTCTTGCCGAACAATCCAGGATTGTCAGATTGCCCCTGAACAGAGTAGGTTCGCTGAACAAGATTTCCAAAACCTTTTCAGAACTCGAACAAAAGTTTGAACGGGAACCATCTCCTGACGAACTAGCCGATGTGCTGGAAGTGACAACATCTGAGGTGGTCGATACCATGAAAATATCCGGACGACATGTATCTATGGATGCACCATTTGTCCAGGGAGAAGAGAATAGCTTGCTCGATGTGCTTGAGAATAGCATGGAGGTAACCCCTGATAATGGGCTTATGACAGACTCACTTCGTCGCGAAGTACAGAGGGCGCTTTCCACACTCACACAACGCGAAGCGGACGTCATTACTCTTTACTTTGGCCTGAATGGTGAACACTCCATGACACTTGAGGAAATCGGAGAGAAATTTAATCTTACAAGGGAACGCGTCAGACAGATCAAAGAAAAGGCGATCAGAAGGTTGAGGCATACATCCAGAAGTAAAGCGCTGAAACCATACCTTGGTTAGGATTTGTTACAAGCATAATTTTGAGGTCTCGCTTCGTTGAGGCCTTTTTTATTTCAAATACCAGATAAAACAATAACAATAATAAAAATGAGTGAAGTAGTAAATGTGTTGATCATAGGATCAGGCCCGGCCGGATACACGGCGGCTATTTACGCCGCACGCGCAGGGTTAAAACCGGTACTTTACCAGGGAGCACAGCCTGGGGGCCAATTGACCATAACAAATGACGTCGAAAACTACCCGGGCTATCCGGAAGGCGTAAACGGCCCGCAAATGATGATGGACTTGCAGGCCCAGGCCGAGAGGTTTGAAGCCGATGTTCGTTATGGCGTGGTGACTTCGGTAGATTTTAAGAAACATCCATTCGAAATTACCGTGGATGAGGAAGACCTGGTCTTAGCCAAATCCGTAATTATATCCACCGGAGCGTCTGCAAAATGGCTGGGTTTGCCTTCCGAACAGCGACTAAACAGCAAGGGTGTATCTGCCTGCGCAGTATGCGATGGATTTTTCTTTAAGGGCCAGGATGTGGCTGTTGTAGGTGGAGGTGATACGGCCTGCGAAGAAGCAAGTTACCTGGCTAAACTATGCAAAAAGGTGCATATGATTGTACGTCGTGATGAATTCAGGGCGTCGCATATCATGGCCAAAAGGGTAATGAACCTCCCCAACATTGAAATTCACTGGCATACTGAAACCGAGGAAATACTTGGTGAAAATGAGGTGGAAGCGGTCAGGGTTTTCAACAACCAAACCGGTGTGAAGACAGATATTCCAATCAAAGGTTTTTTTGTGGCGATTGGTCACAAACCCAATACCGATCTTTTCAAAGGGATGCTTGATATGGATGAGTCCGGTTATTTAATAACAAAATCCGGAAGCACCAGAACTAATATCGAAGGCGTCTATGCCTCAGGCGATGCGCAGGATAAGATATACCGCCAGGCAGTGACTGCTGCCGGAACCGGCTGTATGGCGGCCCTTGACGCTGAACGCTGGCTTACAGAAAAGGAATTGGTATAACTATAATTTTAAAGGCCCCCGCGGCTCCAAAACCGAGCGGGTCTTTTTTTAAAATGAAGCTTGATATACTCGTATTTGCAGCACATCCCGATGATGCAGAACTTTCATGCTCCGGTACGCTGGCCAGTCATATTGCCCAGGGTTATAAGTGCGGAATAGTAGATTTAACCCAGGGAGAAATGGGCACCCGCGGCACACCTGAGTTGAGACTGAGAGAGGCTGCTCTGTCATCTGAAATTCTTGGCTTACATGTTCGGGAAAACCTGGGATTCAGGGATGTTTTTTTCGAAGGAGACTGGGATCACCAATTAGAGATCATCAGAATGATCAGAAAATACCAGCCAGAAATCGTACTGGCTAATGCGGTGAAAGACAGGCATTCCGATCACGCCAGGGCTGCAGTCCTCATTCAACAGGCTTTTTTCAAGTCGGGGTTGCAAAAAGTTTCAACCTACCTGGATGGAAAGGAGCAGCAGGCTTACCGCCCCGGGAAATTATATCATTTCATCCAGACCGATTATATCGAACCCGACTTTATTGTTGATGTTTCTGATTTCTGGGAAATAAAGCATCAGAGCATTATGGCCTTTAAGTCACAGTTTTTTGATCCTGAAAGCACCGAACCACAAACGTTCATTTCCTCACCTGAATTTATGCGGTTTATCGAGGCCAGGGCAATAGAATTTGGCCACAGAATCGGAGCGAAGTATGGTGAAGGTTTTACCTCATCAGTCACTCCCGGCATAAAAAATCTTTTTTCACTGTCCTGATCGATCGATTTCTCTCATCAGAGAAAGCATCTGGTTCTTATTTGATGGCGGATTGGGAAAATACATCTCCAAAATCCAGCCAACTGCCTGTGCAATTTCAACATTCAGATAAAAATTATCTCTGGAAAAATGCATGTATTTCAAAACAGCAAACCCATTAAACCAACCATAAAACGCCCGACGAAATTGCAAAATATTAGTATTGTTTTGCTTTATTTTATCCACCTGATTTGAAAAATCAATTTGCCGAAGAAATTGAAGCATGCTTTCCGGCAGCACTTCCACTACAGAATCAATGTCTGTTGTCTCCCAAATTTGATTTACTGAATCATTAAAAGTTTTAAAAGCTTTAAAAATTTCAGGATTGTATGTGAAATACACATCCGCCGGTTTTTTAATAATCTGCATCATTGCTTTACCGGTTCCAAAAGGCACTCTCTCTGAAAGTCGTGGGGACGGAAAAACTGTTGCTTTAGTGATGTTCATAATATTACCGGAAGGGAATATTTTGTGCAGAAAGTAGAAATCCTCCCCGGCCTTCCGTTGATTCATACCACCATGCTTTTGATATGCTTCTGAAGTGACAGTAATGCACGAACCAATGGTATGGTAAGCAAATGGATATTTCGCCATGGCCAGCGCCCGGACGTAATACCGCAGATGTAGTTCATAATTTGTGATGGCAGATATGAGTTCTGTTGATGTATTATTATCAATGAAATGTTCAAAACAAACAAGGGCTACATTTGTCCCGGGGTTAAGACGATAACAATTGTAAATTTCCCATAGATAGTTTTCTGAGCATAAGCAATCCGCATCGAAGCACACAATAATGCCATTTTTTTCGCCAAGCGCTTCAAAACGTCTGACTGCCTCATCCATACCAATTTTACGGGCCAGCCCGACACCTGCTTTTTTATGATCGAGATCAAATGCTCTGATGACATGGCAGGGATATTTTGGATGATCTTTTGCCCAGAACTCAATTATGAGGGCGGTTGATATGTTAAATGATTTGATTGAGTCTTCATCGTGTTCGCCATGATTTACCACAACGATTATTTCCACTTCACAACCGGGAGCAATGCACCGGTCCAATGATCCCAGAGAAATTGTCACTTCCGGCTCGTTGTAACATGGTATGACGACGATCATTCTGGTTCCTGCTCGGGGAGGATCAGAAATCGAAGGTACGGGATAAGCGTATCGGTCTAAATATATATTCCGCAAATGTTTCAGGGTGCCAATCGTGTAATGTCCCAGGTTTTATTTTCGGATAAAGAGTAAAGCACACGGTCGTGCAGCCTGCTCTCTCTGCCTTGCCAAAATTCAATCCTGTGTGGTATGATGCGATAGCCTCCCCAATATGCAGGACGCGGTACAAAACCAGGCAAATGTTTGGCAGCCTCGAGAGCAAAAGCCGTTTTTATTTCAGTTCTGTTTTTTATTGGTTGACTTTGCGGCGAAATAATAGCTCCGATCCGGCTTTTCCATGGCCTGGTCTGGAAGTACGCATCTGATTCCTCCGCGCTGCACTTGACCACTGTACCCTCAATATTGACCTGGCGTTCCAGTTCAGGCCAGAAAAAAAGCGCCGCAATGGCAGGATTTACAGCCAAATGCCGTCCTTTCCTGCTTTCATAGTTTGTAAAAAAAATAAATTGCCCCTCTTCAACTCCTTTTAGCAATACCGTTCTTGTGCTTGGCGTATGTTGCTCAGAAATCGTCGAAATGCTCATTCCTGTTGGCTCCAGACAGTTTGACTGCACAGCCTCTTCAAGCCAGAGATTGAATTGTGAAATGGGATTCTCACGCACACTTTTTACACTCAGTTTTCTTGTTGTGTAGTCGCGCCTGATTTGCGCGATATCCAGTTTTGTCATTCCAATAATCATTCAAATGATAAAAAAAGTTTTTAGCCTCTCGCGGGGTGAAATTAGCTATTAAATGTAGTTTACAATTATATTGTTTAAAACTTAATACCTTTGTTCAAAGAAAACAAAATACGCTGATCAGAACTTTATATATAAAATCTTTATTTTAACTTGATCGCACTAAAAAGAGATGGAGCTGTTTAACTATTCAGAAAATAAGACCGAGCCACAAAAAGGAGATTTACTTATTTCTGAACCATTTCTCAATGATCCTAATTTCGCCAGGACTGTAATACTCCTCTGTGAGCACAATCAGGATGGCACACTTGGTTTTGTGTTGAACAAGCCTGCAATGGTGGAGTTAAATCAGCTTTTGCCGGATGTTGAAAGCAGAAAAGATAAAATATATATTGGCGGACCAGTACAACAAAATACCTTGCAGTTTATCCACAGACAACCAGACCTGATCGAGGGAGGAATTGAGATAAATTCGGGATTATACTGGGGAGGCAATTTCGATGAGATGCTTGCCATGTTGGACAGCCATCTTATTGATCAGAAGGATATTAAATTTTTTGTGGGTTATTCCGGCTGGGCGGAGGGGCAACTTAAAGCCGAGTTGGAGCTTAATTCATGGATAATATATAGAAATGTTGGTGGCAATCAGGTTTTTGATACCAACGTGGATACATTGTGGAAAGAAGTATTAAATGCTATGGGCGGGAAATATAAAATCATTTCAAATTTTCCCGTGGATCCGAGGTTAAATTAACCTTTATTAAAATGTTTGGCTATGGATATAAACGAGAAAGAAAAATTACATCCTGTCACAGGAATGCAAAGTAAACAGAGCGATTTACAAAAGAATGAAGAACTGGAAATGCAGGAAAATCGCGAAAGTGAAGATGAAATACCAGTGGATGGAGATATAAATACCGAAAACGCGACCATAGCTACAGAAGACACAGCTGAAGTTTCAGCAGTTGATCACGTTGAAATTCCCAAAGAAGAGTCAACAATACCTGAAAAGTCAGAAAGAATTGCTCCCGATCCGGCAAATGAGGAATTAAGAGATATCGAAAACCCTGCAAAGGATCCAGATCAATCTGAAGATGATCTAAAAATTGAAGATTCTGCAAAGAATGATGAAGCAGAAACGAAAGAAGACGCGGAAGAAACTCACGAAGAATTAGCAGATCAGGAAGAAGAGCATGAGACTGAGGAACATCATCTCGACTATTCCAATTACACAAAAAAGCAGATGGTTCAGGTACTGGAGAGTTACCTGAACGAGGATGATTTCTCTCAGGTTGGTAAAATCCTAAAAGAGATTAAAAAACCATTTGACAACCTTCTAAGCCAGGAGGAACAGGAAGCATATCAAAAGTATTTAAGTGAAGGTGGTGAAAAGGATGGCTTTGAATATCGCGGAGATGAATTGGATCAACGCTTTCTCACGGCCTACAACAAGCTGCGGGACAGAAAAAACGAATTTTTCAACAGTCTTGAGATCAAGAAGGACCAAAACCTTAAAACGAAACTGGAAATTCTTGAAAAGCTAAGAGAATTGGTAGATTCTGAAGAAACCGGTGCAAGCATCAAGGACTTGAAAGTAATACAAGACCATTGGAAAGAGGTAGGGCCGGTTCCATCCTCACAGTTAAAAAGTATATGGGCTAACTACAATGCGCTGCTTGACCGGTTTTATGACAATCGAAGCATTTATTTTGAGCTCAAGGAATTAGACCGGAAGAAAAACCTGGATCTGAAAATTGAACTTTGCACCAAAGCTGAGCAACTTGCCGGGCAGGATGATATCCGTGAAATGATCAGACAACTCAATGATCTTCACGAAGAGTTCAAGCATATCGGGCCCGTTCCGAAAGAAGATCAGGAAGTTGTTTGGGAAAGATTCAAGGCCGCATCAGATGACATATACTCGAAACGAAAAGATTTCTATGAGAAATTAAAGCAGGATCTAAAAATCAATCAATTGGCTAAAGAAGCCCTTATCGAGAAAGTGCTTCCCTTAGCAGAATTCAACTCCACCAAGATTTCAGAATGGAATTCAAAAACAAAAGAAATAATTGCCATACAAAAGGAATGGGAAACAATTGGAAGTCTTCCAAAAGAAAAGGCAAAAAAAATTAATAAGCAATTTTGGTCAGCCTTTAAGACGTTTTTTAGTAATAAAGGTCTGTTTTTTAAATCAATTGAAGAGGAACGGAAGGAAAATTTAAAGCTCAAGCGCCAATTGGTCGAAAAAGCGGAGGCTTTAAAAGACAGCGATGATTTTCAAAAGACTTCAGAGGAGTTTAAAAAAATTCAGCGCGAGTGGAAAGAAATAGGTCCGGTACCTGAAAGGAACCGCAATGAGATATTTGTTCAATTCAAAAAAGCCTGCGATCATTTTTTTAATCGCAGAAGAGCAAATAGCAATGTAATTGAGAAGGAATATGAAATAAATCTCGAAGCCAAGAAAAAAATATGCGATGAACTGGAGTTGATGCAAAAATCAGGTGAAATAGATTTGAAGCGGGTGAGGGCGATTGAGGCTGAATGGGCTGAAATTGGATTCGTGCCAAGAAACAGCATTAAAACCATACAGCGACGATACACAAAAGCTATCGAGGAGCTTACGGAAAAGATGGATGTTTCGGATGATGAAAAACATAAATTGAGATTTAAGGCACAATTTGCAAATATGAATTTCGGCCCTGGATCTGAAAAAATGATCCAGAAAAAGGAAGGGGCGCTTAGACGGCAGATTACGAATCTGGAAAATGAAATCGGCCTCTGGAAAAACAATATTGATTTCTTCACATCCTCTAAAAATGCCGACAAGCTCAGAAAGGAGTTTGAAGTAAAAATTGAAAAAGCCAGCGCTCAATTGCAAAATCTGAAAGAGCAACTTAAGATCATAAGTAATATATAAATGATTGAGTAAAATTCAGGGCAAAGCTTTTGATAATTGAATTGGTAGATTATTTTTGCAGTCGCTTTTCGGAGCACCATTCGGCATAAGGCAAAATGGACAATCAAAAGTAATAAATCTTCTTAGCTCAGCTGAGGGCCGACCGTAAAGTCCCGATAACTTTCGGGATAGGGAGGAGCCGGCCTGCAGGGCAAGCACCAGCTGAGCGTAACGGAAGTTTAAAGTAAAGGAAATATGCCTCCTTAGCTCAGCTGAGGGCCGACCGTAAAGAAATGATCCTGTGGATCATTTTAGGGAGGAGCCGGCCTGCAGGGCAAGCACCAGCTGAGCGTAACGGAAGTTTAAAGTAAAGGAAATATGCCTCCTTAGCTCAGCTGGTAGAGCAACTGACTTGTAATCAGTAGGTCGCTGGTTCGATCCCGGCAGGGGGCTCTTAAAAATCAAGCACTTACGAAGTAAAATTTGTAAGTGCTTTTTTGTTTAGATTGATCCTTTGTGGTTATACCTGGCTTTTGTTATTTATCGACTCCCCCCACTGGTCGATGTTTAACAATAGCGGTCCAACGACCTAAAACCTCAAAGGGCGTCCGCCTCTCTC
>CAYZWN010000007.1:20005-48178 GCA_964482185.1 uncultured Roseivirgaceae bacterium | reverse complement strand
ATTACCTGAATTTATGACACATAAATATTCACTATTAAAGTAAAAGTTACACCCCTCTTTTCTCTTGTCAAATATAGCCTGAAACTACTTATAAAGGCATGTGCCATTGCTAAAGATATTAGGAACAAGGCTAAAATGTTGAAAAAATTACAATATATTTCGTCAAACTGTTTTGGGCTGCTATTGGGGCAATTTTCTTAATTAAAAAGGTCAGTTTTGCAGGGTATAATAAACGATTGGATGAAAAACCCAGCATATCATCACACACCTGATTTAAAAAATAATTGTCGTACTAAAAATTTTTGCTTTGCAAAAACAGCATATCTATGCAGGACATTCATATTGTAGATATTCGGAAACTTACTGAGACGATCAAGGCAAAGTATGGCTATGATTTTACCAATTATGCCATATCTTCCTTTAAGAGGCGTATTCTGCGGATCATTGAGCTGTACAAGTTCACCAGCATGGATACATTGATCAAAAAAATCAGTGATGAGCCTGCGTTCTTTGAAGAGTTCGTTTCTGAGATTACTGTAAATGTTACCGAAATGTTCCGCGATCCGCCGTTCTGGCGGATTTTGCGTGATAAGATCATACCGAATATTCTCCTTAATCACAAAAAAGTCAGTGTCTGGCATGCCGGCTGCTCTTCAGGAGAAGAGGTTTATTCCATGGCCATTTTACTTAAAGAAATGGGCATTCTTGAGGATTCAAAGATCATCGCCACAGATATTGATGATCAGATACTGGAAAGGGCGCGCAGTGGCGTTTACACTGCAAAAAACATGGAATTGAATGAAAAAAATTATGTAAGATTCAGAGGGGAGAATGAATTAAACAAATATTTCGAAATCAAAAACGGGCTCGCCTACATGGATAAGTCGCTCGTGAAAGATGTTTCTTATCGCAAGCATGACCTGGTAAATGGCATTGTATTTAACAAATTCGATATTGTTTTGTGCCGTAATGTGATGATCTATTTCAACCAAAACTTACAAAACGATGTGCTCAAAAAGTTGCATGAAAGCTTATTCAAATACGGATATCTGGCCATCGGATCAAAAGAATCGCTGATCTGGTGCGAGATCGCCAACAAATTTATTGTAGTAAACAACGAGGAGAAGATTTATAAAAAAATTAAGGACTAGATCGTAGCAGGAAAAAGCATGAAATTCTCAAAGTTACATACAAACTACAAGGCGATTGTAATTGGGGGTTCGGCTGGCAGTTTCCAGGGCATCACAAAAATTTTGTCGCAATTGCCCAAAGACTTCCCGCTGCCGATCATTATGTGCTTGCACAGGTTAAAACACGTTCCAAACGGATTTATCGAAGCGCTATCAATAAAAAGTATTAAACAAGTGATCGAACCATACGACAAGGAATCAATAAAGAGAGGGCAGGTGTATCTTGCTCCCGCCAATTATCACCTCTCTGTAGAGCTCGGTCACTACCTCAGCCTTTCAACTGAGGAAATGGTAAATAATTCCAGACCATCCATAGATATCACGCTGGGAACTGCGGCATTTACATATAAAGATAAACTGATCGGTATTCTGCTATCAGGCGCTAATAAAGACGGAGCATTCGGAATGAAAAAAATAAAGGACAACGGTGGCCTGACCATCGTGCAGGATCCGGCTGACTGTATGATCGATACAATGCCTGCAGCAGCCCTGGCCATGACCCAAATCGATTATACACTGAAAATCGAAGAAGTTGTGAGATTGTTTGACGAAATACATAAACTGTACAAGTAGCTTATGAAGTCTGTATATAAGAATTTACATTTAATATTGACAGTGTTGTTTATAGCAGGTACACTATACTCAGCCTACCTGCTTTACAACTTGCCCATCGCCCTTGAAAAGGCCTCCGGCAAAATTGATCTGAACGCTATCGATGAAGCCAGACCTGTTCTTATTCAGATATATGTGGTTATAGGCTTAACCCTTGTCATTGGATTTACCCTTATGACCAGATACCTGTATATAATAAACAGCGAGCGTGAAGCAAGAGGAAATGTACTAACATCAAAAGAAGATATACAGGAAAACCGCTATGCAAAAGATAGCAGAAATGAAAGCGATGACAACTTTGATGCTCAAGTACAGGAGATCAGATCGGTGGCGCAAGATGTGAAGGATGAAAAATCCAGGATTGAAAAACTGCTTTCCAAACTGTGCATGAAAATCGAGGCCAGCCAGGGCATCTATTATACTGTAAAAAAAGACAAGCAAAGGCGATATATTGAGATGTTAGCCGCATTCGCATTTAGTATTCCGGAAAGCACAACTTTAACATATGAATTTGGAGAAGGGCTTGCCGGCCAGGCGGCCAGAGAAGGCAAAAAACTCAATATATCCAATGTGCCGGAAGGTTATATCAAAATTCTCTCCGGTCTTGGTTCAGCTTCGCCAAATCATCTGGCAATTTTACCCGTGAAGGAAGGTGATCAGGTGGTGGCCGTAGTAGAAATTGCTTCATTCAGAGAAATTGCCGAACCAGATGAAAAGCTGATCGCAGAAGTTTTTAAAACAGAAACTGTGAAGTCAAAATCTGCTAAGGAGGAAAAAACATTGCAGTCGGATGAAGCATCCAATCCAAAAAAGGCTGCAAAAAAGAAATAATTGTTGTTGAAATAAACTGAAGGAGACCAGATGTTTAAGAATATTAATATAAGAGGCAAGCTGACAACCCTGATTATTTTTCTTGTTGTTGTCACAATTTTTACCTCAGGATACATATCGTACTCGATCAGAAAAAATAACCTTCGTGAAGCTTATTTGCAGAATTTAAGCGCTTTGGTGCAGGTTAAAAAAGAAAAGATCAACGCCTTTGTCTCCAAAGCACAAAATGACATCAGGCTGGTTGCCAGCCTGGAGGTTTTTCAATCGGTGAACCACAATGGAACAGAAGGCCTGTCAGAGAGCTTGTTTGATGATGAAGCAGATGAGGCCATTGGTCTTGGACTTTTAATAGAAACAGAAACGGTGGATATGGCCGGGGTGGAAGCTACTCTTCAAACCATCAAAACTTCAAGCGGTGCTGAAAAAATCCTGATCACGGATATGGAAGGTAAAATCCTGATAACCACCGATCGGGGTGAGGCGGATAACATTCAAAAAGAGATATTTGCTACTGAAAATGTATTTATAGGGAACGTACAGCAAGGCATAAGTTTCAGCCGGATTTTCAGGATTGGCGGCAAGTCCTATATTGCTGTTGGTTCTCCCGTAGGAAATCTCAACAAAAGCAATGCCCTCTGCTTCAGCATCATCAATATCGATCCTTTATTTCAGGATATGCTCGATGATCTCGGTATGGGAGAAACAATCGAAGTAATTCTGGCCCAAAAAAGAGAAACCATCGCACTGTTTTTGAATCCGACAAAATTTGCTCCCGATGCAGCGCTTAGTACCGATGTAAAACTGGATTCGAAATATGGCATTGCCCTGCAGCAGGCCGTTAACGGCAACGAGGGAATGGGCTACTCGGTTGACTACAGAGGAAAAGAGACCCTGTCTGTTTGGTCGCACATTGCTGGTCTCAACTGGGGTATTGAAGCGAAGGTGGACCTGGCAGAAATCAACCAAAAGACTTTCGACGTGATCAGAAGATTCGCCATTTGGGGAGCCATTATTCTTCTGCTGGGTGTAATGCTATCCTTACTTTTCGCCCAATATTTTATAGGCCCGCTGCTGTCACTCAAATCGTCGCTTGTCACGGTATCGCAGGGAATTTTACCTGATAAAATAGAGAAAAAATACAACGATGAAATTGGTCAGATGGCTGATACCACAGATGACCTGGTAAAGGCGCTCAAGCGTACTGCAACTTTTGCTGAAAAGATAGGAAAGGGAGATCTGAAAGCTGACTTTAAGCCAGCGAGCGAAGGGGATATACTTGGCAATGCCCTGATCGAAATGCGCAACAACCTCCTGGAAACCGAACAGCGTGATGCGGAGCGCAACTGGATTGTGACCGGAGTGGCAGAAATCAGTGAAATCCTGAGGTCTCACGATACAATTGACGAACTGGGCGATGCGGTCATTTCATATATAACAGAAAAAATCAATGCCATACAGGGCGCATTTTATGTCGTAAATGACGAGGATGATGAACCAATCATCGAGATGAATTCTGCCTATGCTTACCATAAAAAGAAATACGTGAAGGCAAAGTTCAGATTTGCCGAAGGACTGGTAGGCCAGGCTGCCGTGGAAAAGGACTTTATCCTCAGAACGGAGATTCCTCATGAATATGTCTCCATCACCTCCGGGATACTGGGAGATCAACGGCCTAAAAGCATATTGATCACACCATTGATTACGGAGGAAAAAGTTTACGGCGTAGTGGAGTTTGCCGGATTTGAAAAATTCACCGAAAGCCAGATCAAGTATGTGAAAGAAATCAGCCTGATCCTGGCCCGGACTATTTTCAATATCAAAGTAAATGAACGCACGCGCAGGCTGCTGGAAGAATCCCAAAAAATGAGCAACGAATTGCAGGAACAGCAGGAAGTGCTCAGGCAAAACGCGGAAGAAATGGCCGCAACACAGGAAGAACTCAAACGTACCAATCAACGCCTTGAAGATCAGATAGAGGAAGTCAATCGCACACAAAACAGGATGCAGCTGCTCCTGGAAAATGCTTCGGAGGTTATTTCTATTTATGAAAAAGAAGGCACAATCAGGTATATCAGTCCGTCAGTGGAAAAAATCCTGGGCTACACACAAAACGATTTAATCGGCATCAATGATAAGGTGCATGTAAGCCAGGAAGGAGTTGAGCTTTTCGAAGGCATGTTCGGGCAGGTGATCAAAAATCCATTCGAGTCTGTCACCATTCAGTTTGAATATCTAAAAAAGAATGGCGAGACCATCTGGCTTGAGGCCACGGCAACTAATTTACTGTCAGACCCGGCAATTCAGGGGATCATTCTGAATAGTCGCGATATTACTGAACGACGCAGAGCCGAAAGAGAAGAGCGCATGCGAAGCAAAATGCAGGCGCTTTCTGAAAATTCGCCAGACCTGATCACGAGGTTCACCCATGAAGGTGAAGTGTTTTACATCAACCCAATGATAGAAAGCTATACCGGTCAAAAGCCAAGCGAGTTATTGAATAAGAAAATAGAAGAAATACCGGTCGAAGGCCTTATCAAGCAGGAGTGGGTAGATCTGCTCAGAATGGTCGAAGAAAAAAATGAAAAGGTAAAAAGGGAAATGGAGTTTCCATCCATTATCGGCAACAGGGTGATGCAGGTAAATGCCATTCCGGAATATGATGAAGAAAACACACTTGAGTCGATCCTGATGGTATCGCATGATATTACAGAGCGAAAGCAGATCGAACTCGAAATGCAATCAAAAAACCGGAAGATCAGTGAGAGTATCAACTATGCAAAAAGAATCCAGGGGGCGATTTTACCCAATAATGCCGTTATCAGGCAGTTGTTACCCGATTCATTTATACTTTACAAAGCCAGAGACGTGGTGAGCGGGGATTTCCCGTGGTTTATCAACGTCGGCAACACGATGTATTTTGCAGCAGTTGACTGTACCGGTCATGGCGTGCCTGGCGCATTGATCTCGCTTATCGGATATTTCCTGCTCAACGATATCGTGAAAGGAAGGAAGATCAGCGACCCGGGAGAAATTCTCGACCATCTCGACAGAGGCGTTACCAAAACCCTTCGACAGGACACCGGTGATTCACAAACCAAAGATGGAATGGATATCGCCTTGTGTAAAATTGAATTGGAGTCAGGTAAGGTTTCTTATGCGGGTGCACACAGACCGTTATATTACATGACAGGTACAACATTAGAAGAGATTAAAGGAAATAAATTCCCGATTGGCGGGGGTGTTTATAAAAATCAAACCAAATTTACATGCACAACCATCGATGTGAAAAAGGGAGATTCTATCTTCTTCTGCTCGGATGGTTTCCCGGATCAGTTTGGCGGGCCGGACAACAGGAAGTACGGGCCAAAGCGTTTGCGTGATTTTATTGAGCAAAACCACAAGCTGTCCATGCATGATTTTTATAATTCAATTGATAAAGATTGGACGGAATGGAAAGGAGAACAGAAGCAAATAGATGATGTGCTGCTTATTGGTGTACGGTTTTAAAAAAGATTCATAAAACTATATGAATGTGAATTATTTAATTAATTACTTTAAAAAATAGAATTTTAGCGAAACAGGGTATAAAATAATCTAAAAATTACGATGAAGTTTATTTATGACATGCATCAAATGATGCTCAAAAACAACATTATTCTTGTTTACGAAGGAGAATTTACCCAGGAAATCACAAAATCTGTTCTTGCCATGGCAGAACGGAATATGGATTCCATCGGTGAAGAATCCGGAATTAAGCGGAAGGTGTTTAACGTTATGGTAGAATGTCTCCAGAATATCGTGAAACATTCAGAAGACCTGACTATTGAAGAAAAACAGGCAAACACGGCAATTTTCATGATAGGAAAGCATCAGGACTCCTATCTCATTACCTCGGGCAATCCGATACGCGATGAATATGTGGAGGACCTGCGAAGTAAGCTTGACAGAATCAATAGTCTGGATAAGGAAGGGCTGAAATCGCTTTACAAGGAAATCATTAAAAGCGGCACAGGTCTTACTGAAAAAGGAGGAGCCGGATTGGGTTTTGTGGATATGGCCAGAAAATCAGGTCAGAAACTCGAATATGGGTTTGAATCGCTTGGAGATGGGAAATCGTTTTTTTCCCTGAAAACTACTGTGCCAAGAAGTTAAGTTAGTAAACAAATAGAAACTGCAATAAAATGGAAATAATTAATTTAGAAGGAACTGAGGATACTCCAAAAATCATCTTAGACAAAACCAATAAGATTTTTGAAATTTCAGGCCGATCGTTGCCCGAAGATTCAGCAGAGTTTTATCAACCTGTGCTGGAATGGCTTGCCGAATATGCAAAAGATCCACTACCTGAAACCATCTTCGATTTTAAACTTGAGTACTTTAATACAGCATCATCAAAACTGATTCTTGATGTGCTCACAGCACTTGAAGACATCGACAATACAAAAGTACACTGGTATTTCTACGAAGATGATGAAGACATGGAAGAAGCCGGCGAGGAATTCTCAGAATTGGTTGACGTCGAATTTGAACTCAAGCCTTATTAATTCTGACCCGGATTTTTAATTCTCCCCAAAAACAGCTTATAGTCAGCTTAAATGACGATATGACAGGCGAACTGTAAGCATACATTAAATTGAACAATGAGTGAGGAAATTCTAAAAGCGCTGACCCAGTTATATGCCATCATTACCAAACAGGATGGTGGCGTTACGGAAAAAGAGCGTGATTTTGTGATCAGTATTTTTAAGGAAGACCTTGACCAGGACTCAATCCATGAATACCTGGCCTTATATGATGAATTTGTTGGGTACGGCAAGCAGGTTGAAGAAAATGATCGAAAAAAGTTGACATCTGTCAAAGACTCGGTTAAAACACTGGCCATCTGTCGCAAAATCAACAAAACGCTCACTCAAAAACAAAAAGTCGTCGTTCTGATCAAGCTGTTGGAACTGGTAGGTGCCGATCGCAATTTCACCTCGCAACGGATGGAAATCATCAATACAGTTGCTGAGGTATTTAATATTGAAAATAACGAATACAAACTGATCGAAAGTTTCATTTTGTACACCGGAGATGATCCGCTGGATACAGAAGATATCCTGTTTGCACATAAAAAATCAGACAACCTTCAGAAGGCCAAAGAGCTTGAAGCCAACATAACAGGCGAGCTGATTTTTCTGAAGATCAGGAGTGTTGACATGTACTTTGTGCGCTACCTGGGTTTTGAGGAAATTGCATTAAATGGTTTTGCCATCAAGCCCGGCCTCAACTACCATTTTTCACATGGAAGTACGCTTAAAACGCCCGCCGGCGATGCCCTCTATTACAGCGATCTGATCCGGCAGTTTCTGCATGAACAGCAAACCATTAAACTCTCCTTCATCGCCAATGACCTCGAAAAAAGGTTCCCGAATGGCGCTATCGGCCTGCGCGACATCAATATTTCTGAAGGACCGGGCAAGCTGATCGGTATCATGGGAGCCAGCGGCGCCGGAAAAACCACCCTGCTCAACGTGCTCGCCGGTATTGACAAACCGACCAAAGGCAGTATTAAGATCAATGGCATAGAAATGTTTTCAGGTGACACTGAAAAAGTGAAAGGTGCTATCGGTTATGTATCGCAGGATGATCTGCTCATCGAAGAATTAACCGTTTACCAGAACCTGTATTACAATGCCAAATTGTGCTTTGCAGATCTGAGCGAAGAAGAACTTGACAAGCGCGTTATGGCCACCCTGGCGAGCCTCGGTCTGGATCAGCGCAAAGATCTGAGGGTGGGAAATGTGCTGGAAAAAACCATAAGCGGTGGACAGCGAAAAAGACTAAATATTGCCCTCGAATTGATCAGAGAGCCGGCAGTACTATTTGTTGATGAGCCCACCTCCGGATTGTCATCCCGCGACTCAGAAAATGTAATCGACCTGCTGAAGGAACTTTCCCTGAAAGGGAAACTCATTTTTGTCGTCATCCATCAGCCCTCGTCAGACATATACAAAATGTTTGACAAAATGATGATCATGGATGTTGGTGGTTATCCGGTGTATTATGGTCCACCGGTTGAGGCCGTGACTTATTTCAAAGCTGAAACCAACCAGGTCGGTGCAGATAAGGGGCAATGCCAGACATGTGGCAATGTAAATCCGGAGCAGATTTTCAATATCATAGAGGCAAAAGTGGTAGATGAATATGGTGAATTTACCAACAAACGGAAAGTGACTCCTGTGCAATGGAAATCACTCTATGACGAGAAGTTTGAACAGGAGACGGTTGAAGAGATTAAGGAATTGCCGCCACTTTCGCTGAAGATTCCTTCCTATTTTAAACAAACAATCATTTTCATTAAAAGGGATTTGCTATCCAAGCTCAGTAATAAGCAATACATGCTCATCAATCTGCTGGAAGCGCCCCTGCTGGCCTTTATTCTCGCCTTCCTGGTGCGGTACAAGAGCAGCCCTGATGGTGCATCTTATATGTTTCGTTTCAACGAAAACATCCCGGTTTACATCATGATGGCCATCATCGTCGCATTGTTTATGGGCTTGACGGTAAGCGCTGAAGAGATCATTAAAGACCGGAAAATTCTAAAACGCGAGTCTTTTTTGAATTTAAGCTGGAACAGCTACCTGCTTTCCAAGGTCTTCATACTATTTGTCTTATCCGCTCTGCAAACCTTTTTATTTGTGCTCGTTGGCAATTTAATACTTCAAATCCATGACATGGGATTCACCTATTGGCTGGCACTTTTCACAATTTCCTGCTCGGCTAATGTCATGGGACTTAATATTTCATCTGCTTTCAATTCCGCTGTTACAGTATATATACTTATTCCATTACTGATTATTCCGCAAATGGTGCTGAGTGGGCTTTTGTTCAGTTTCGATAAGCTCAACGAAATTGTCAGCACCAAAGGCAAGGTACCGGTGGTTGCGGATATAATGGGGTCGCGATGGATTTATGAAGGCGTCGCCGTGCGACAGTTTAAATTCAATCCCTATGGCTCTAAATTTTATGATCTGGAAAAAGTCAAGTATCAGACTGATTTTATGTCCACCTATTGGATCAAGGAATTAAAAAATCAGATGAACTATGTTTTGGATCATGCTGATGCCCAAGATGCTGCCACTTCCAATCGGGTCAGGAAGCGTCTTATTCTGATAAAAAATGAGTTGATCGATTATGCAGATTCGGCGATGGCCGGAGATCTGAATATCGGGGTGGCGCTCGACCCGGAATCATTCAACAAACAAAAAGGCCTGGCTGTTAAAGCGTATCTTGACCAGCTTGGCGAAAAATACCTCGAAGCCTACAATTCGGCGGTTCAGAAAAAGGAAATCCTGATCTACGGTCTGGAAAATAAATTGGGATATGATCTCAGCGACCTGAAAAACAAACATTACAACGAAAGTCTGACTGACCTTGTTAGAAATCTTACAACCAGTGAGCGCATCGTTGAGTACAAGGGGCGTTTGCTTCAGTTGGTTGATCCGGTGTATAACGATCCAAAAAACCCGGGAAGCCTGCTGGACTACAGAACCCATTTTTTTGCCCCAAAAAAGCACTTTATGGGCAAATTTTTTGATACTTTCTGGTTCAATATGGCGGTAGTATGGCTGATGACGCTGGCGCTGTACACCGCCTTGTATTTTGAATGGCTAAAAAAAATCATCCATCAGTTGGAATCGCTGAGCAGCAGGTTTATTAAACAAGAACAAATTAAACAATAGGTGTAATAAAGATGATGTAATTACTTGATTTTCAATTTTATTATAGTTTTGATATTCATAGTTTTGCAATCAACAAATGTAGTGATATGAGAAAAATTAGTTCTATTATTCTGGCTCTGCTTGTACTTGGCTGTACCTCGGGTAAGAAATCTGATGAACAGGCCTTTCTTGACAGCCTTAACAACCTTACTCTGGAAGGGCCAATGATATCTGAGGAAGTGTTATCAGACATCATTCAGCAAATTCCTTCACCACTGGAAATTTCTTATTTACTTAAGGATGCAGGCACCAATTACGATTACAGTTTTTTGAATCCCCCGGGCAATTCATCAAACTATAACAGCAACTTCAGCAAAGCCATAAACCTTGGTATTTATGGCACTGACCTGGGCTATGCCAATATTTATGAAGAAAATCAGGATGCAATCAAGTTTCTGAATTCCATCAAAGGGCTGGCAAATGATCTCAGTATCGGTCAGTTTTTTGATTTCAGCACGATAGCCAAATTGGCCACAAACAGTAAAAATCTGGATTCGCTGCTGCTGATTACCACGCAGAATTTCAATGATATCAACACATATCTTCAGGAAAATAAAAGATCGAACATCAGCATTCTGATTTTGACAGGGGGCTGGCTCGAAGCCCTGCACATCACCTGCCAGGTGGCGAAAAAAAATCCTTCCAATGAGGCGCTTGTCGAAAAGATCGGTGAGCAAAAAATCATATTGGATCAGATTAAATACATGTTGGAATTTTACAATAAGGATCCATACATAGCCGAACTACATCAAAGAATATTAGGCCTTGAAAAGGCTTTTGAAGAGATTGAGATCATTACGACCTACGGTGAAAAAACAATGGAAGAAGTGAATGGCATTTTGGTTGTGCGAGATAACAGCACTACCAAAGTGAACATCACTACTGAAAATGTGGATGCAATCCGAGATCAGGTTTCAAAAATCAGGGAAAAGGTAATTAGCTAAAAATATTTTTTTATGAGACAGGTAATCAAATTACTGAGTATAACAATTGCTGTGTTTGCCATATCCATTGGTGCTTCCAACGCACAATGCGCTGCTGATGAGCAGGCAAACGCCTGCATTTCAAAGCTCCAGGATGGTTTCACATTCCTGAAAACCTTTAAAGTTGACGGTCAGGGTGGAGCCAAGGCAAAGATTGAATACTCGTATGTATTCAGTAAGGACACGCAATACTATCTGAACATTTGCAACAATGGCACAGACACTGATGGCATCATCGTCACAATGTATGACTCAAAACGCCAGGTAGTATCGTCAAACTATAATAAAGGGAAATTTTATCCGG
The DNA here is from genome assembly GCA_964482185.1 of uncultured Roseivirgaceae bacterium. Classification (GTDB taxonomy): domain Bacteria; phylum Bacteroidota; class Bacteroidia; order Cytophagales; family Cyclobacteriaceae; genus JAAUQL01. The sequence goes on along the minus strand of CAYZWN010000007.1, from coordinate 36,495 downwards.
GCCTTATTTACCCTTGCAATGCTACGGGTATTTATTATATCACTTTTACTTTTGAAGAATCGCAAAACTTTTGCGGCGGAAGTGTGCTGGGATTTAAGCGATAAATTGTCAAATTTGAATAGAAATTGAAAGCAGGTTATTCCTGCTTTTTTTATGAGTAAACGACAAATACAGATCGATTTTTCGGGTTGGCTATACTTGTTTTTCGCGCCTTGGTGCGTCTCAAAATTCAGGCTTGCCTTACCCGTCATTTAAACGCCGACACGACACCGACCATTCATTTGCTCTTTTTAAATTCCTCGGACTTCTTTCGGAAATATTCTAATTCCTGCTCAGGGGTCATTCCCTTTATAGTTTCGGAAACTCTGTCCCGTTGCTGTCTCATAAACTTAACTGCATCAAATTTCTTTTTAGTTTTTATTTCAGTTTTCATATTCCATTAATTCTTTTGGTGATCGTATCTCTAGTGTATGTAATCCTTCTCTCAGGTTAATAGAATTATAGCCTCTTATCCTTTTTAGATTCACAATGTGTCTGAAATTCCAACTGACCAGAACATCAGCTTTGCTGATTGTTGCAAGAGCAATGTGCCGGCAGTCTGCCCGGCTGGTTTCTCCCACAACCTTTTCAGCTATATAAAGCTCCGCGAGCTCAATTGAGTCCTTGGAAAGTCTTATAAACTCTAATTGTTTAGGCGGAAGAGTTTTAAAAAAAGTCTTAACGTCAGTCGGAGCATAGAGCAATTCCTCTTCAAGAAGATCAGATATCAGTAGCATAATCTCTCCTCGAAAAGCCTTGTCAAAAAACATCTGTGAGAAAATGTCAAACTCAGTGTCATAGATTCCCCCAACAACTGACGTGTCGATATAAACTCTTTGAATCATCCTTAAATTTACAATTTTTCTATCAATATTTGTTCATCACCCACCTTAGTAACAAAACCAGGTTATCCCTGCTTTTTTTATGAGTAAACGACAAATCCACTTTGAATTTTCTGCGCCATACCTGGTGATAGGCGAACCAAATAAGCTTACCAGAAACCTCTGGATAATCTTTCACGGGTATGGGCAGCTGGCAGAAGATTTCGCTGGTAGTTTTTCATTTCTATACTCCAAAGAACATATTCTGATATTTCCACAAGGCCTTTCGAAATTTTACCTTAGAGGAATAGACAAAAAAATCGGCGCTTCATGGATGACTGCCCATGATCGCATGACAGATATTGAGAATTACCTGAGCTACCTGGAGGCTATTTATCATCGCGAAGTATTGGAAAAACCGCGCGATGTCTCGCTTCGAATATTGGGTTTTTCCCAGGGCGCGCATACAGCATCCAGATGGATATACCGGCAAAACATTGCATACGATCAATTGATACTTTGGGGTGCGGGTCTGGCGGATGAAATTAGCAGTGACATAGTGAAAAGTCATTTTAGCTCAGGAAAAAATGTATTCGTGGCAGGCGACACCGATCGCTACATTACCCCGCAAGTGTTGGGAAAAATGCAAAAGAAATACGATGGCATTGGGTTCAGTTACGACCTGGTTACGTACACCGGCGGTCATGAGATTTATCCGGAAATTTTGGCAAAATTGATCTAACCCAAGGAGCGGTGAATCATGCCGGCAGATGCCTGGGCAGTTGGCAGCACAAGTGTATCGGCAATATTTACATGAGCAGGCCTGGTTGCCACGAAATAAATGACATCCGCTACATCGCCGGCACTTAGTGGTGTAAATCCTTCATATACCTTTTCGGCCTTTTTCTGGTCGCCTTTAAATCTCACTGCTGAAAATTCTGTGTTCACTGCGCCGGGCTTGATTTCTGAAACCTTCACGCCATACGCGTTCAGGTCGAGGCGCATACCGGTGGAGATGGCATCGACAGCAAATTTGGAAGCGCAATACACATTTCCTTTCGGATAAACTTCCTTTCCTGCCACGGACCCGATATTGATAATGTGTCCGCTTCGCCGCGCCACCATGCCGGGCAAAACAGCCTTTGACACATACAATAATCCTTTCACATTGATATCGATCATGTCTTCCCAGTCTTTTGTGTCTCCTTCGTGTATCAGGTCGAGACCGTGGGCATTACCCGCGTTGTTGATCAGGATATCGATATACTTAAAGTTCTCAGGTAAGGTCTCCATGCTGGCAAAAACAGCATTTTTATCGCGCACATCAAAAGACAGGGTTTCTACGTCCGGGTTTATGTCAAACCAGCTTTGCCTGAGCTGCTCCAGTTTTTCTTTTCGACGACCACAAATCACAAGTCTGAAATCATTTCTTAAAAAAAGCTCAGCGGAGGCAAGGCCGATGCCCGAAGTAGCGCCGGTAATTAATACGGTTCTTTTCATAACCTAATCAGAAAATTGCAGATATAACGTAACAACATTCATCCTCAAAGATTCAATACCCTGGCTGTATCCGTACTGATCTTCTTTAAGCAAATTGATCAAACCTTTGGAAAAGCGCACCTCAGGACTGAATTTGAAAAGTGGAAAATACAAGTCAACACCAAATCCCATTTCTGCATTGATATTGAAATCCGAAGTCAGAAGTTTATTTTCAGATTGCTCCTTGCGTTTTTTACCTGAAACCTCAAGTCCCGGGGCAAGGCCACCGAGAAAATAAACCCTGAAATTCTTATGGCGCTCCGATTTGTACTTGACAACCATCGGCAACTCAATATAGGTTGCCTCTATAAGTTGTCTGTCTGTTGTGCCGTCTGTAAAGTTAAAATCAACCGGAAATTCATAAAACGACACCTTGGGCAGAACTCTGAAATTAAACTGCTCGACGATCCTTAAGTCCATGATAAAACCCAGCGAAAACCCGAACGAATTTGCAGGCATGATAGAGTGCACGCTGTCGAGTTCGTTGGTAACAAACTTATCGGAATACTTGAGCTGGAAACTCGAAGTGTGCAGGCCAATTGTGAAACCGTAATGCAGCCACTTATCATCAGAAAAAGGCAGATTGTACTGAAATGCCTGCTGCGCCATCCCGGTTGATGGCATGAGCAATAAAAACGGGGCGATCCGCTTTATTTTTTTCCAGTATAAATGGAGCAAATTCCAAAAGTGAGCGGGATGCATCTGGTCTGGTTAAATCCTGTATTTTTTAATAATTCCAAAAATTCAGATCCCTGTGGAAACGCTTGTACGGACTCAGGAAGATAGGTGTACGCCGAGTTGTCCTTTGAGATCAAGCTGCCTATAATAGGTAAAATTGATTTAAAATAAAAATTGTAAAGTTGTCTGAAGGGAAACAAAGTTGGTTTCGAAAATTCCAGAATCACGATGCTACCCTTCGGTTTTAGTACCCTCTGCATTCCACGCAGGCCTTTTTCGAGATTTTCAAAATTGCGCACACCAAAGGCAACGATCACCGCATCAAAGATATTGTCATCAAAATTCAGGTTTTCGGAATCTCCGTTTTCCAGCACAATCCTGTCATCAAGTTTTCTGCGAATCAGTTTTTGCCGTCCGATATCAAGCATTCCATCGGAAATATCCACGCCCACCACCTTTTCGGGGTTCAGTTTAAGCGCTTCAATGGCAAAATCGCCAGTACCGGTGGCTACGTCCAGGATCGTTCGTGGCTTGTCTTCTTTCAATAAACTGATGGCTTTTTTCCTCCACCTGATGTCTATTCCAAGACTTAGCAGGTGATTGAGCAGATCGTATTTTGGGCTGATGTTGTTAAACATCCTCGCCACCTGTTCCTTTTTCCCAAGTTCGTTTTCCTTATAAGGCTTTATTTCACTTTTCATCAATTCAGTTTTGAATATCAAGGGGGCAAATATACGCATCCCATTGGCATATCGCACCGACGAAATGAACAGTTTGTACCTGAGAATGTTATTTGATGAATTGTAAAACTCTGAATTCTACCCGGCGATTGAGCTCCCTACCCAATTCTTCGTCGTCATTGCTGGCCATCGGACGATCCTCTCCATAGCCTTCCACAATGAAACGGCCTTCGGTCTGACCTTTTTTGATCATGTAATTCACCACAGCCTGGGCGCGGCGTTCTGATAGCCATTGGTTAAATTCCTTTCCACCAATGTTGTCGGTATGACCTGATATTTCAATAATATATCTTGGGTTTTCTTCAATTACTTTTAGCAGCTTGTCGAGTTCAGGATTTGATTCTTTTTTTAACTGTGCTGTGCCAAAGTCGAAATATATATTCCTGATTACCTGGCTGAATCCGGTTTGGATTTTGTCCAGCGGTACCTCCCTGGAAATTCTGGCTGTTTCAGAAGCCATGGCCGGCACCCGAACCGAAATATTTTTATACATATATCCTGTCTTTTGAATGGTAAGACGATAATCTACCGGCGATTGGTTATTGAATGCAACTTCATAGATGCCGGTGCTCGCCCTGCGAACGGGAACGGTTTTTCCGTCTTGTACCGATGCTATTGTGATATCTGCATCAAGTGATTCCCCGGTTTCCTTGTCAACTGTTTTCAGCTCCAGAAGCACCGGCTGCATTTTCTTGATTTCCGGTTGTTTCACCTCCGGTTTTTCAGGCTCTACTTTTTTAGTTTCCACAGGTTTCGGCGGAGCTTCCAGATCAGCGAGTCTGATGTGGTAGATATCAAGAAAGCCATATCCATCAGATTTGGCCGAAGCATAATAGCCCCTTTTCCCATCCCTGGTGCTGACAAAATATACGTCGTTGTCAGGAGAATTCATTGGATAGCCCAGGTTCACCGGCTCCGACCATTGATCCGTAGCTTCATCATAAACAGTTTTAAAAATGTCATATCCTCCCATGCCTTTATGTCCCTTGCTGGAAAAATAGAGCGTTTTGCCATCGTAATCGATAAACGGGCCATCCTCATCGTAAGGTGTGTTGATAACCGGGCCAAGATTTTTAGCCGCTCCCCAGTTGCCATTTCTGTCCTTTTTAGAAACATAAATATCCAGATCGGTCTTGTCGGGTGTGATCGGTCGGTCACTGCTGAAATATAATGTATTTCCATCGGGGGAAATCGATACAGAATTTTCCGAAAAGGTGCTGTTTATATTGCTGTTGAGTGGTTCCGGCTCTGACCAGCTACCATTCGGATTTTTTGTCGAGAGGAAGATATCGCCTCCGTTCTGGCTTTTATACAGATAAAGTTCCTTACCATCAGCGCTTATAGCAAGGTTTGATGAGTGGTAAATGATATTAATGGGTGGCCCAATGTTTTGGGCATACTGCCATGTACCTTCTCTTTTTTGTGAATAAAACACGTCCTCATAATAGAGCAAATCTTCAAATACGTCTGCGTTGGAATTACCCTCCTGACGACGTGTGGTAAATGCCATAAAAGATTCATCTGCCGTAACTACCGGTGCAAAATCGTCCCATTCTGAGTTGATGGCCGGCCCGACATTTTCAATCACATAGTCTCTTGGAGCATTTACATACTCAATGCCGTTCCTGCATTCATATATTTTTCTGTTCACCACTTCGAGCGGAGTATAATCTTCACCACTGCGCCTGGTCGATTGTTTTAATTTATCGATATACATATTATAGTACCGAATGGCTTCCTCGAACTCCAGTCCATAATGATACCCCTGTCCGATCAGAAAAAGAATATTAAACTTATAATTCGGGTCCATATCAAGCACCCTCAATAAATACTTGGTTGCACTGGCTTTTGAGCTGGTTTCAAGAAAGGTTCGTCCGGCCATGTAGTTGGCTTCAATGTTTTCCGGATCGAGTTCCGCAGCCTGAGCATACTGTTCGTTGGCAATTAAAATAACTCTCAGGTTAAAATAAGCGTCATTGGCTATTTCAACGATTTGTCTCGCAGCCTCTTTGTTCTCCTCCTGCCCATAGGCATTAATAAAAAACGTTGCTACAATTATGGTTAGAAAAAACTTACGGCTTATCCGCATATATAAGTTTGTTGTAGTTACAGAATTCAAATAACCTAATTTGGCGACGGAATTTAAAATTGATTTTCAGCAATAACAAATGATTGTAATATATTTAGTCTATTGCTTTAATGCATGACGCACAATTATCTAATAAACAATTCTTTATGATCATAAAGTATTACTGATCTTAACCAAACCCACCTGATATATCCGTGAAATTAGCATTTTTTAGTCCTTTATAGCCTTTGCAGGTTGTTGAGGTTGTGGCTGATAAATGGAAAAATGATGTAATAATTTAACTTTTTGGTCATAAATTGATCTTTATTTACAGTTTGGAAAGGTCAAAATTCGTCAGAAATCAATGGAAATAAATGATGCCCGGTTTATAAAAAGCAGCACGACCATCGAACAATGTCCCGAAGCTCTTATTCCGGAGTTTGCCTTCATCGGGCGATCCAATGTCGGTAAGTCATCACTTATAAATATGCTTACCAAACGCAAGGCCTTAGCCAAAACATCGTCGCGACCTGGAAAAACGCAACATATCAACCATTTTTTGATAGATGACGCCTGGTACCTGGTTGATTTGCCGGGGTATGGCTGGTCGAAAGTAAGTAAAGAAAAAAGAGCAACCTGGGGACCCATGATAGAAAATTATCTGCTTCAACGCAAAAATCTCGTCTGCCTGTTTGTCCTGATTGATTCGAGACTTGAGCCACAAACAATAGATTATGAGTTTATCGAGTGGTTGGGATTTAAAAACATACCTTTTGCGATGGTATTTACCAAAACGGATAAGCAGTCCAAAAATAAATTCCAGTCTGTGAAGGCGGCCCACCTTCGGAAATTAAAAATGGCATGGGAGGATATGCCTCTCATATACGACTCTTCGGCCCTCAACCACGCAGGGAGAGAAGCTATATTGGAGTTTATCCGGGAATTATCCAATGATTTCAAAAGGCAATGATTTTTATATTCGTTCAGAATTAGGTTAAATTTGCGCAAACGAAAAACTCATGGAATTAAAGGACGTCGCAGCCGTTTCAGGCAAACCGGGATTGTATAAGATTTTAAAACCGACCAGAACAGGCCTGATCCTGGAAAGTATGGATGGGAAAAATACAAAAATCGTAACCGGGCCCAACAACAAGGTTTCTTTGCTGCACGAGATTTCAATCTACACGGAAGAGTTCGAAAAGACCATACCGCTTGGCGAAATCCTCAAAAAGATCAAAAAAGAGTTTGACACTGATCCGGGGGTGGATGGCAAGTCAGATGCCGCTGAATTAAAGGCCTTTATGGAGCATATCGTGCCGGACTACGACCGCGACAAAGTTTATGTCTCTGATATGAAAAAGCTGGTAATCTGGTATGGCATTCTGAACAGTTTTGCGCCAGAGGTGCTTGAAGAAGACGCAGCGGAAGCAGAACCTGCAAAAGACGAAAATCCGGCAGCACAGACGGCAGAGCAAACAGATAAGCCTGAAAAAGCCGCCACTTCAAAGCCGAAAAAGAAGACTGACAAAAAGTAATTCGGATCGGGCAGGCTGTTAGGATGAAGGCAATCGCTTTCCTCAGTTTTTTATTGAAGAATAGATATCTACTGTTGCCCTCGACTTATTCAGGGTATAAAAATGCAACCCGGGAGCCCCTTTTTCCAGTAATTCACGACTCTGCTTAATAGAAAATTCCACACCAATCTCATAGGTTTTCCCCAAATCCTCCTGATAAGGTTCCAGCTTTTCAACAAGTTCTTTTGGTATGGAGGCTCCGCATAACTGGGTGAACCGCTTGATCTGTTTGAAATTGGTAATAGGCATGATGCCCGGAATGATCGGAACATTGACCCCTGCATCGTTTGCCTTCTTAACGAAATCAAAATAGAGTTGATTGTCGAAAAATAATTGCGTAACAATAAATTTTGCGCCCTTTTCAACCTTGTTCTTAAGGAATTGAATGTCAGTATCCAGGCTCATTGATTCAGGATGGGCCTCCGGATAACCGGCGGCAGCAATGCAAAATTCTCCCCGCGGCTCCACAAATTCAATCAGGTCGCTGGCAAAATTAAAATCTCCTTCCGGTGTTCCGGCAGTCTCTGTGTCCTTTGGCAGGTCGCCCCGCAGCAGGATAAGATTTTCAATATTTTTTTCATGAAAAAAATCCAGATCACGCGATACTTTTTCCTTAGTAGCATTCACGCAAGTGTAATGCGCCATGGTAGCCAGCCCGATTTTATTGTTGATATAATCGATCAGATTGAAAGATGCGTCCTGGGTAGAGCCCCCGGCGCCATAAGTAACCGAGACAAACGAAGGTGACAGCTTTAGCAACTGACCGATATTGATGCCCAATTCAAGTATGGATGAAAAATTTTTAGGAGGAAAAAACTCAAACGAAAAAGTCTGTTCGCCCTTGTTGAGTAGATCAATTATTTTCATGTACTTCTGTTTAATGAACCTGCAAATTAAGTCAAAAAGTTGTTGTACTGGAATCAGTTGCTGAGTAGATGTTGGGCATCTGCTCTATACGACTGATATTCAGCAGATTTTATTGATCGTTTCAGATATTTTTTCATTTCCTCATCGTTGCTCAATGCCCCATTGGTTCTGCCCATGCCCAGAAACAGGATACTGTCGTAATGCGGTACACGACAATTTTTCTTTTCTCCTATTTCATCCGCCAGGTTGTAATGAACCATGGCTTCCTGGTAGTTTTTCTCATGCAGTTCCAGAAATTGGCCATAAAATATCTCTCCAAGGTATCTGAAGAAATCATTTTTACTTTCCAGAAGTTTTTGAATTTCCGGCTTGAGACCTGCATACTGTTTCAGCCGGAAATTATTTTCGATAAAATGACTTGTAAAAAGCAGATTATTGGGGTAGCGCTGATGCAACAGGCTGGAGTAAGGCAAAGCATCCTGCGGGTTGCCTTCATACCTGAGGTAGATATGAAACAGATAAATGAGACATTCAGCTCGCGTGAATGCCGCTTTTTCTGCACCAAGTTTGAGCATCTCAAGCCCTTCCTCCTTATTTCCACTTTTAAACACCCACATGAAAGGTTTGTAAAAAGGCTTCTCTTCAGGATATTTTACGCGATAGTAATTGTAAATGCCACTCGAAAAATAGAACTCCGGGTTCCTGTCGAGCTGGTCAAAACCGATTTTAACAAATTTGTAGGCTGATTTGGCTTCACCCAGTGCCTTTAAGTTTTGTCCATTCTCGGAGTACAATTCTGCCAGGAACGCATGACCTGCCATCAGAAAAAAATTGGCTTCTTCGTCATCCTTATTGGCCTTAAGCATCTCATTACTCAACTCGATGGCCCGATTAAGATGCGATTCAAAATGCTGATATGGCGCCTCGCCGGACTTCAGCGGCCTGAATTTCCATGATGTATAAAATGCCTTCAGAAGATAATTCCCGGGATACTCGCCGAGTTTGTTGTCCAGAACTTCAATTACATTGTCCGCGGCTTCAAAATTCAAATTATAAATACTGTCAATGGCCTGCTTTACCAGTCTGTTGGTGGCCACATCTTCGAGCATCCTGTACTGCGCAGAGGCGCTGTGCAGCATGCATAAAAGTTGGGCAAAGAAAAAGAATAAGGTTATTTTATAAATTTTCAATCTTTCAAAAATATTGGCGAAATTATGATTTTTTGATGTGAAATTGACTTAAACGTAAGTTTGCCTCACCTTTGATACGGAAATAAGCCACCATGGATGCAGCACTCAATTTCTTTTTTTTCTGGATGCACGTAATCATCATTCTGTTTAACCTGCTCGGCTGGATCTGGGAAAAAACCAGGAGGATACATTTGATTGTCGTGGCAATCACTGTTTTTTCATGGCTGATATTGGGTATGAAATACGGCCTCGGATATTGTTTTCTAACAGATTGGCATTGGCAAATCAAGCGAAAACTTGGCGAAACCAATCTGCCCGCATCATTTATTAAGTACTTCATCGATGGTTATACACCCCTCAGCATATCAGCAATTACTGTTGACATAATCACGGGGGTGAGTTTCGCCCTGGCTGTTGTACTGACTATCTATTTTAATTTGATAAAAATCAGGAAAAAGTAAAAGTTGGTTGATACATTTTGCCTTCTATTAAAAGCTTTAAGCAAATGCAATAAATCTCAAATCATCCTCAGATTAGCGCTTACGTGAAGCAAGTGATGGATAAAGAAGGGCTGAAAATTTTGATATAGCGAAACGCTATGGATTTGGCGCACATTTTTTTCCTCCGGGACAGGTGTTGTTTAGAACTCCTTATATTCATCAAATTAAAAATTAAATTCTTTTATTTGCGTTTTCCAATGCGTCGCAAATTATTAGCGTTTTGCAAACCATTGGTAAGTCGAAATGTTTTTTTAGTGAAATTTATTAAAACGAGGTGAGCGATAGTTTAGTCATTATTCCAACTTACAAAGAGAAAGAAAACATCAAATCGATTATCGTTGCTGTCTTTTCGCTCGAAAGAGATTTCGATGTGCTTATCATTGACGACAACTCACCGGATGGTACTGCATATATCGTGAAAGAACTGATGTCACAATTTAACGACAACCTGTTTCTCATAGAAAGAAAAGGAAAGCTCGGTCTTGGCACAGCGTACATCGAAGGGTTCAAATATGCACTAAATCACGGGTACAAATATGTTTTTGAGATGGACGCCGACTTTTCCCACAATCCAAAGGATCTGGAATTGCTGTATGAGGCGTGTGCCTCGAAAGGTTATGACCTTGCAGTTGGTTCGCGCTATGCATCTGGCGTAAATGTCGTAAACTGGCCTATGGGCAGGGTGCTTTTGTCATGGTTTGCAAGCTTATATGTTCAAATCGTGACCGGTATGTCCATAAAAGATTCCACTGCGGGTTTTATTTGTTACAAAAGAAAGGTGCTGGAGACCATCAATCTGGACAAGATTCGTTTCGTTGGCTACGCATTCCAGATCGAAATGAAATTCACCGCGTGGAAATTTGGATTTAAAATCACCGAAGTACCCATCATTTTTACAAACCGCGTTTTGGGAGAATCTAAGATGTCAACAAGAATCCTGAACGAAGCTGTTTTTGGCATCATCGCCATGAAGCTGAGAAGTTATTTCAAAAAATATAAATTGCCTTAGTCAAAGCGGATTGATTTGATGGGCGTAATTCGATTAATGATCATGGTGGGGATCGAGAGTGTAAGACTCACCACCGCGAAGGTCAGTATATTCAGAAGTATGATCACCTGCCAGTCCCACGAAATGGGCACAAATTCCATGTAATAGTTTTTTGCATCGAGCGTCAGGAACTGATATTTACTTTGCAAAAACCCAAAGGTGATACCTATCAAATTGCCCAGGATCATGCCTTTGGCAATGAGTAGCATGCCGTTGTAAATAAAAATTCGTCTGATTAGCTTTCCTTCAGCCCCGAAGGCCTTCAGCACCCCAATCATGTTTGTACGCTCCATGATAAGGATGAGCAGAATCGAAATCATATTGAAGCATGCTACAAACAAGGTAAGGCTCAGAAAAATGACTACATTCCGGTTCAGGAGCGCCAGCCAGTCAAAAATCTCAGCGTACTTGTCGCTTATCTTTTCGATATACAATTCATAGCCTACCTCATCTTCCAAAAGATTTACGTATCGATCTGTTTTGGTAAAATCTTTTAAAAATATCTCGTAACCTCCAATAAGGCTATCTGCCCAGTTATTGATGCGCTGAATAAGTCGCAAATCGCCCAGAATGATCTTTTCGTCAAAATCCTCCATCCCTGATTCATAAATCCCGCTGATAGTCAATCTCCTTACCCTTGGTGGATTCTGGATAAAATACAGAAGTGTTTCATCTCCGACAGCGAGATGAAGCTTGTTGGCGATTGTTCGGCTGATCATGATTTCAGGAGAGGATTCTTCCGTTTTCAAATCAGGGAATGCGCCCTCAACAATATTGGACTTAAATCTCGGTAAATCAAAGGATGGCGAAACGCCTTTAAGTACAACACCTTCTACTTCTTCATTGGCCTTTAACAGACCGGCCTTGGTGGCGTATTCCTGAATGTGATCGATAAACCTAAAACCTGTATAATCATGGAATAAGGCCATATTTCTCGATATTGGTTCATCTTCGTAGGATTTGCTCAGTGAAAATTTCGTGACTTGCAGGTGGCCGTCGAAGCTGATAATCTTTTCCTTTATTTTCAGTTGGAACCCTTTCAAAATCAAAAAAGAAATGATCATGATGGCAAGCCCGATCCCAATGCTCGCGATGGCAATCTTATGGATCATCCCCGAGAAGGAATCCTGACCGCGGTCGCTGATTCTTTTTGATATGAAATAAGATAGGTTCAAGAATATGTGTAATTTTGAGCTTCTACAGGCATTTTGTTGCAAAATAGTGAATATAGTATGATTAGAAGTATTTTAATACCCGCATTTTTTTCATTTTTTTTCATAATCGGATGCCGGGCAGCAGAGGATGCCTCCGAATTGGTCATCGGCGCAAATCGCACGGAATTATACCTTCCGAAGCTCGATGGAAAAAGCGCCGGCCTTTTGGTAAACCATACGAGCATGGTTGGGGATGTGCATCTCGTTGATTACCTCCTTGGGAAAAATGTAAATATCCGGGCGATCTTCGCGCCGGAGCACGGATTTCGCGGCACAGCCGATGCCGGAGAACTCGTGCAAGACAATATTGATGAAAAAACCGGGATACCGGTGATTTCATTGTACGGAAATAATAAAAAACCCACAGCAGATCAGATGAAGGGACTTGATGTGGTGATTTTCGACATACAGGATGTGGGCGTTCGGTTTTATACCTATATCTCCAGCATGCACTACATGATGGAAGCATGCGCCGAACAGGGTGTTGAGATGATGGTGTTTGACCGGCCAAATCCGAACGGCCACATTGTGGACGGACCAATGCTTGAACCCGCCTACAAATCCTTTGTCGGAATGCACCCGATCCCCGTACTCCACGGACTCACTGTCGGAGAGCTTGCAAGCATGATCAATGAAGAGGGATGGCTTGAAGGCGGATTAAAATGCGACCTTACGGTGATAGAGATGCAAAATTACAAACATAGTGACCCGTACTCCCTGCCGGTGCGGCCTTCACCAAATTTACCCAATGACCAGTCCATTAAACTCTATCCATCACTGTGTTTTTTTGAAGGCACGCAGATGTCGATCGGCCGGGGCACGCATTTTCCTTTTCAGGTAATCGGCTATCCTGATAAAACCTTTGGCGCTTTTACCTTTACACCCGTTTCCATCGATGGCATGGCAAAGCAGCCTAAACATGAAAATAAAATTTGCTATGGAGTTGATCTTCGCAATGTGCCGGCCCCGGAAATACTTGACCTCAGCTTCGTGATCTCCTTTTATAACTTATGGGAAAAAGAAGAAAGTTTTTTTACATCCTACTTCAATACCCTTGCGGGAACCAATAAACTGCGTCGGCAGATCGAACAGCAAATGCCTGAAGAAGCGATTCGCGCTTCCTGGCAACCGGAACTGGCTAATTACAAATCATTGCGAAAAAAATATTTGATGTATCAAGAATGAGTGAAAGCAAAATGAGCATGAGTGATCTGCGCATCATATTTATGGGCACACCTGAGTTTGCCGTTGAAAGCCTCAAGGGGTTGACAGAAAACGGATTCAAGGTAGTGGGCGTTATTACTGCGCCGGATAAGCCGAAAGGACGCGGGCAAAAAACTGAATATTCACCGGTGAAGCAATTTGCACTCTCGCACAATATACCCGTGCTCCAGCCCACCAACCTGAAATCGCCGGATTTCCATGAAGAATTGAAAAGCTATCAGGCAAACTTGTTTGTTGTGGTTGCCTTCCGGATGTTGCCGGAGGTGGTGTGGTCGATGCCCGAATATGGTACGTTCAATCTCCATGCATCACTATTGCCTCAATATCGCGGGGCCGCGCCAATCAACTGGGCCATCATCAATGGCGAAAAAGAAACCGGCGTGACGACATTTTTTATAAAGCACGAAATCGATACCGGTACCATCATTTTTCAGGAGAAAGAACCCATCCATACCGATGACAATGCCGGATCATTGTATGAAAGACTGATGAAAAAAGGAGCCGGAGTAGTAGTAAAAACAGTAGAAGCAATCCGTGACAATACTTATGTGCTAACAGAGCAAATAGAAACTCCGGAGCTGAAGCACGCGCCAAAGCTCTTTAAAGAAACCTGCGAAATCAACTGGAAAAAAAGCACTTTTGATCTCTGTAATTTTGTGCGCGGCCTGTCGCCATACCCGGCTGCATGGACAACGATATCAGGGAAGAACTATAAGATTTTTGCAGTGAAACCATCATCGCAAAATATTCATGGACATCCGGGGAATGTTAAAATATCCCGGGACTCCATACTGGTAAATGCCGGCAATGGCACAGTAGAAATACTGGAATTGCAGGCAGAAGGTAAAAAAAGAATGCACACATCGGAATTTCTAAGAGGAAACAAGATATGATTAAGATTATTATGGTGGCTAAGGCCAGCAACAACGTTATCGGGAAGAACAACAATCTCGTCTGGCATCTCCCGGCCGATCTGAAATTTTTCAAGGCAACAACCAAAGGCCATACACTCATCATGGGACGCAAAACCTTTGAATCGCTCGCCAATCCGCTGCCACAACGCGATTCGTGGATCGTTACCAGAAACAAAGACTACCGTTGCGAAGGAGCTACAGTTTTCCATAGCCTGGAAAGCGCTCTGGCAGCGGGGAAAAAGAAAGGGCTTGAAACAGTTTTTATACTTGGTGGCGGTGAAATATACCGGCAATCCATGGAGCTTGCTGATAAAATGATCATCACGGAAGTGCATCACAATTTCGACGGCGACACATATTTTCCGGAGATCGCCAAGGAAATATGGCAGGAAGTAAGCCGTGAAGAGCACAAAGCTGATGAAAAAAACAAGTACGACTATGCATTCGTACGCTATGAGCGAAGAAAAAAATCATGACAAAATTAAGAGATAAGGTGGTTTGGATCACCGGCGCCTCATCGGGCATCGGCGAACAACTGGTTTATCAACTTGCCGGGCAAAACAACATAATCATCATCTCTGCCCGGCGGGAAAGCGAACTGGAGCGTGTCCGGCAAAATTGTCCTGAAAATGCCCGAAAGCGCATCCATGTCCTTCCGCTTGACCTTTCCGATCTTGATTCTTTGGATATTGTGGCGGAAAAAGCGCTGAAAAGCCATGGCCAGATTGATGTGCTCTTTAACAATGGCGGTATCAGCCAGCGCGCACTTGCCCTTGAAACCCGCTTCGAAGTAGATCAGCAATTGATCAATGTGAATTTCCTCTCCACAGTAAAGCTGACTAAAAAAGTATTGCCCGGCATGATCGAAAAGGGTGCGGGGCACATTGTGCTGACAAGCAGCATGGTGGGAAAATTCGGAACACCCTTCCGGTCATCTTATGCCGCCTCCAAGCATGCTTTGCATGGTTTTTATGAAGCCCTCGCAGCAGAGCAATGGGAAAATAACATATTTGTCACACTGTTTTGCGCCGGGTATATCAGCACAAATATCTCGCTCAACGCGGTGACCGGTGACGGCAGCAGGCACAACAAAATGGATGAAAACCAGGCAAAAGGAAAAACCTCCGAACAAGCTGCCGCCGCGATGATCAGAGCCGTGGAAGCCAACAGACAGGAGGTCTATTTCGGAGGCAGAGAGGTTGCCGGTGTTTACCTGCAAAAATTCTTCCCTGCCTTGCTGCGGAAAGTTGTAAGGAAAATGAGGATCAATGAAGCGAAAAGCTGACAAAGGCGGACCGGGTTACATTCCAAAAGATAAATTGATTAAACAAAAAAACCAGCGTTTCCCAAAACGGCCAACAAATTGAAAGCATAAGAGGTGGATGGATAAAAAATCAGTTTTCATTTTTCTGTTTGGATTGCTCTTCGCATTGACCTCACAAGGCCAGTCCCATCAGCAGGTTCCGCCAGCCATCCACGAAGGCATCATCATAATCAAGGTCAGGCAGGATGACAAATCAAATTTGCGGGTTGCATCTCATGAATCTGATGCATTGTCCAACATAGAAAAAATTGCCGGAGCTAAAAGCAGCGAACAGATTTTTCCGGTCTCTAAACTTGCCAATGCCCGATTGAAAAGTAACGGCTTACAGCATATTTATAAACTGAACCTTACGGAAAATGCAGACATATGGCGGGCGATCGCCAGATTGCGGCATTCCGGCCTTGTGGAGTATGCCGAGCCCCAATATCAAAACGAATTGCTATATGTGCCAAATGATCCGCAGGCCGACCCGGTAAGCGGCCAGCAGCAATACCTTTCCGTAATAAAAGCTTATGAAGGCTGGAACATTCAAAAATCTGACACAAACATGGTAATTGCCATCGTGGACACGGGTGTGAAAATGGACCACGAAGACCTGGGCAACATTGCATTTAATCATGCCGACCCGGTCAATGGCATCGATGATGACGGTGACGGATATATTGATAATTACCATGGCTGGGATGTTGCCGATCAGGACAACGACCCGACTGCCGACAGCCATCCCCATGGCACCGAAGTGGCGGGTAT
>CAYZWN010000007.1:0-19995 GCA_964482185.1 uncultured Roseivirgaceae bacterium | reverse complement strand
TGAGCTCCGCAACGGCTAACAACGGGATCGGAATGGCCGGGGTTGGTTTCAGGAGCAGATACCTGCCGGTAAAAATTACAGAATCGGCCACCGGAAAACTTGTACGCGATTATGAAGGCGTCATATATGCAGCAGACCACGGCGCAAAAGTGATCAATCTCTCATGGGGTGGTGCCGGTAATTATTCAAAATACGGCCAGGATGTAATCAATTATGCCGTGCTCGAAAAGGATGCGGTAGTGGTGGCCGCCGGCGGCAACAAGAATGAGCAACTTGATTACTACCCGGCTTCCTACGAAAATGTCCTTTCCGTTGGCGCGACAGATATCCATGACAACAAGGCATCATGGGCCACATACAGCCATCACATCGACCTGATGGCGCCGGGTCATCAGGTATATACCACCCGAAACAATGGCGGGTACCTCGTCACCACGGGTTCATCTTTCGCGGCACCGCTTGTGTCCGGCGCAGCGGCGCTGGTTCGTGCGCAATTTCCGGCTTTCAGCGCTATTCAGGTTATGGAGCAATTGCGGGTCACAGCAGATGACATTTACAGCACCGGCAACAACATGGATTACTACGGCATGCTTGGTCGCGGCCGGCTCAATGTGTATCGCGCGCTCACCGAGATCCTCTCACCTTCGGTACGGATGAGCAATCTGAGCTGGAATGGCAAATTTGGATCGCTGATTTTTCCAGGTGATGATGTTGAAATAAACCTGGAGTTTACCAATTACCTGCGCCAGGCCGACAATCTGACGATCACCATTTCAAGCGCTTCAGGTAATTTTGTCCTGGATGAAAATACGCTGTATATCGCCTCGCTTGGTGAAAATCAGGTATTGTCAGATGCGCCGACACTCAGGCTTAAGGTGGATAAGGATGCAAAAACGGGGGAGCGCTTGGTATTCAGGATCGATTATGTGGGCAATTTTTATAACGATTTCCAATATTTCGAAATACCGCTTACCCCGGATTATTTTGATATTTCGGATGGCAACATGACGGCTACAATCTCAGGCGACGGGGACATCGGCTTTGACGATGCGGCCTTCAAAAATGGCAATGGCATCCGGTACAAAGAGTACTTCGCGGCGCATCATGCGGGATTGATTATTTCCGGGAGCCACAACCGTGTGGTCAACAACGTGATGCATGATTTTGACAATTTTACCAGAGACCAGGATTTTAGGGCGGAACAGCATGCCCGACTATACAATAATTCGATAGCCGACTATGATGCGCGGTCAGTATTCAGACCCTATGACAGCATTGCAACGGGCCTCCCGGTGCGGATCGAACAAAAAGTGCTGGCCTGGGAAAACCCTGGTCAAAGTGGCTTCGTGATTTTTCAATACCGCCTGATCAATATCGGGGATTCAACTTTACACGATCTCAATGCCGGTATTTTTGCAGACTGGGATCTGGGCGATCATATTAAAAATGCGGTGGAAACTGATGCAACAAACAAGGCAGGCTACGTTTTTGACAAATCATCCGGCAATTTGTATGCAGGCCTTGCGCTGCTTTCGAACCACGATTTCTCTCATTTTGCCATGGATATCGATAGCCTCCACGGCAATACAACTGATCTTGATGGTTTTTTTACTGACTCACTAAAGCATACATTTTTATCATCAGACATTATAAAACACCAGGCAGGAGCCCAGGGTGATGGCAATGATGTGGCGCATATTGTAGGTGCGCGCAATTTTGATTTACCTTCCGGCGAATCAACAAAAGTGGCCATTGCCATGTTGGCCGCGGAAAGTCTGGATGATTTTAATGCGGCTGTTGCTGCCGCCAGGGAACAATACAATTTGTATATACAAAATCCCCAGGAGGGGCAAACCTTTTTTGCGTGTCACGGCGATAGCGCCCTGATCGATCCGGACGCGAAGTGGTTCGAAATTTACAGCGATGCCGGACTCACCCACCGCCTCGATAGCAGCACGCACTTCATGACCCCGCCGGTAGTGGAGGAAATGAACTATTACCTTGTAAGCCTGGATAGCGGATACCGCAGCGAGGTGGAGAAAATCATCGTGAAGCCGGGCAATCCTGTAGCAGCGTTTACAGCGCCGGATACGATGCTGATTGAGCATGGCCAAACTGCTGAAATCAGCTTCGAAAACCAAAGCCAACTCAGCGACAGTTGGAGTTGGAAATTTGGTAATGGCTACGCAAGTAGTTTTGAACATCCGCGCACCATGTATGATATGCCGGGCAGCTATATCGTCAGGTTGCAGGTGTCCAATGAACTGGGCTGTGCTGACTCGGTTGCGCACACTATTTTGGTGGCAGAGCGGGCTGAACGGCCAGTCATTACAGATCAGATTATTTGCAAAAATACCAGCGCCTCGATTGCTGCGTCCAACACGAATGCGATCCGGGTGTTCAGTGACTTGTCATTGAACACGTTGCTTTATTCAGGCGCCGCCTTCACAACCGGAAAGATTTCAGCGGATACTACTTTTTACATTACAAACTATTCCGGCTCATTTGAGAGTACTGCCGTGCCTGTGAAAATTTCGGTTCAGGCTCCTGCCATGGGTTTTAATTATGCCCCTGACACCACAAACCTGGCGGATAAGTACGTTCTGACCATTCGGGATATTTCGGAGACAGCTCCCTATATACAGTGGTTTGTTGATGGCGTATTGGTTTCAGAGTCAGAAACATTCAGCTATGTGTATGATGCACAAGCATTCGAGATCACTCAGGTTAAAGCGGATGGCGATGGTTGCTTGGATTCTTTGGGCCTATTGATAATACCGGAGCAAAGCCCAAAACCGCAGAACCTGGTTGCTGAAGTATGTAAAAATGTGCCATTCGCAATTACCCCGCCCGATGGCAATATCTTTTATTTTTATACTGATCCGGCTGATTCCAATCCGATCCACAAGGGTCAGACGCTGGAGTTGGACAAAATTTCTGAAAATACAATCTATTATTTTGCCAATGTCGATCGATTACTGGAGGGCATGGCATCAGAAATACAGGTACAGGTTAATCCTCTAAAAGCCATCATCAAAGTGGTATCAGATTCTATAGAATTGTCACAAGCCCGTGGTGTGCAGATCGAAAACCACGCCGATCACGCCGCTGAATCATTCTGGATTTTCCCTTCCGGCACCATAGACAGCCGACCGGTGCTGATTGAAGATTTCGACGAAACCGGCACTTACGAATACCAACTGGTGGCGCGGGCCAGTGAAGCCTGCTCCGACACGGCGCATCAGATCATCACGGTTTACACCGTTACCGGTTTGGAGGATTTCCTTGCAGAAAATATCAGGATATTTCCCAATCCCGCGTCAGCGGAAATCAACATTGAAATGGTACAGGCCAGACCCGGGCCCATTAAGTTCAAAATTATGAGTGTGTCCGGCCAGGTGATCTCGCAATTTCAAATTGACGAGCATCAGACAGCTACCCGACTGAATATTGAGCATTTTCCTGCCGGTATTTATTTTATAGAATCCCTGACGCTTCCGGTTAGCTTTAGATTGGTAAAGCAGTAGTCGGTGGTTTTAATGCAATTCGTGGAAATTTTTTTTAGTAAAGTGATATAATACCAAGTATTACCAGATGTGTACCTTGATGTGTTTTCATGGATTGCGGATATTACGAATATAGCGGGTACGAGTTGCGCCTGTTTCACATTTATCTGCATCCGGTTCTTATTTGCATTTATGGACACCAAAAAGATTGCGGCTATAGTCGCAATAACAAGAGCCGTAGCGATATACTTTCCAATTTAATTGAGGTAATCCATCTTAATTTCTCCGAATGACCTTCCCGATACAGGCGAAAGGCGGGCGTTTCAGCCCGTATTACGAGGAATCCACAGATAAAAAACCAGTACGAATTCACGCAAATCTGTGCTCAGAGAAATTCCTCTTTGGAGCAGTGTGCTTTGCCGGAATCCATGAAAAAGATTAGAATTTAAAAATATAAAATATCATTTTTGGCATTCTAATTCAGCGTTATATGATAACAGCTACCAAAAAGAAAAAGCGCTTTTTTGACTATTTTCTGAACTTTCTGGAAAAAGGTGGTAATGCCCTGCCTAACCCTGCTACACTGTTTGCAATATTTGCGTTGAGTGTGCTTTTGTTATCGGTTGTCGGCGCCTGGCTGGATTGGCAGGCCACTCATCCAGCTACGGCAGAAGTTATCACCACGGTGAACCTGCTATCTAAAGAAGGCATAAATCGAATTCTGAATGAAATGGTGACCAATTTCACCGGTTTTGCCCCACTGGGTATTGTGCTGGTAGCTATGTTGGGCATAGGTATTGCCGAAATCAGTGGTCTGATCGGTGCTTTCATCAGAATCCTGGTTCTAAAGTCGCCCAAACGCATAATTACATTCGTCATCGTTTTTTCCGGCATTCTTTCCAACGCTGCAAGTGATGTTGGTTATGTGCTTCTTATTCCCTTGTCCGGTATCATTTTCCAGGCTATTGGCCGCCATCCTTATGTTGGCATGGCTGCTGCCTTTGCAGGCGTTTCGGGAGGATTCAGCGCCAACCTGATCATTGGAGCCATCGACCCACTGTTGGCAGGTCTTTCAGAGGAGGCGGCCCATATCCTCGACACATCCTATCGTGTTAATCCAACGGCCAACTATTATTTCATGTTCATTTCCACCTTCCTGATTGCCCTGTTGGGGACCTGGGTGACTGAGAAAATTGTTCAACCGCGATTTGGAAAATACGAAGGCGAAGTGCAACAGGAAAGTATTGAACCTTTGTCCGGGCAGGAAATGAAGGGTGTAATCTGGAGTATGGTTGTTTTCGCAGGCTGGATGATCATAATCTTTTCAGGATTAATACCTGCCGATGGTATATTAAGGGGCGAAAATGGCGGATTGTTATCCTCTCCTGTTATCAAGGGCATCATCACCTTCCTTTTTTTAATTGCCGGCAGCATGGGCATCGTCTTTGGCGTTATCACCGGAAAGTTTAAGAACGATACCGATGTGGTCAATGGCATGGCTCAAAGCCTGAAGACATTATCTCATTATATTGTTTTGGTGTTCTTTGCAGCGCAGTTTGTAGCCTACTTTAAATGGAGCAATTTGGGGGTCATTATGGCTATTACAGGAGCCGATTTGCTAAAGAATGCCGATATGGGGGTGATCCCACTCATGATACTTTTCATCATTTTTGCATCAATCGTGAATATGCTCATGGGAAGTTCATCGGCTAAATGGGCAATCATGGCGCCTGTTTTTGTGCCGATATTCATGTTGTTGGGATACTCACCCGAACTCTCGCAAGCTGTTTACAGGGTTGGTGATTCGGTAACTAATGTCATTTCTCCCATGATGAGCTTCTTCGCGCTCATCATCGCCTACTTTCAGAAATACGACAAGAATGCAGGTTTAGGAACCATCGTTGCTACCATGATTCCTTATTCCATTGCCTTCTTTATCGGGTGGAGCATTCTGCTCGTTGCATGGATTATGCTAAAATTACCGCTTGGTCCTGGTGCCGGCTTATTCTATCAGTTGCCGGGTTAGGAAGATACCCCGATAATTCAACCATAACAATTTCCTCAGGCCTATACCCACGGTTAATGCAGGACGGAAAATTCGATATGGAGTCTTTGCAGCCTTATCTTAAAAGTAGCGGAAAGGAGTAGCCGGTGAAAAGAGCGGCTATTTTATGGTTGACGAACCGGTTACCTGCTTTTTTATTTTTTGATTAGTCCTTTATTATGTTCACTTGGTTCAATCAAATCCCATATATTTCCATATAAGTCTTTGAAAACTGCAACAGTTCCATATTCAAACTCAGCTGGAGGTCTCACAAAATTTATTTTTCTGTCAGTCATTTTATTAAAATCTCTCCAAAAGTCATCTGTGAAGAGAAAAAATCCAACTCTCCCTCCCGTTTGGTTACCTATATTTTCCACTTGTCGTTTATTGGAAGCTTTTGCAAATAATAGAGCACATTCTTTTGCTCCTGGAGGTGCAACCAGAACCCACCTTTTCTTTTCGTCAATTTTTGTATCTTCAATAAGTTTGAAATCTAATTTTTGAGTGTAAAATTCGATTGCATCATCATAATCTTTTACGACCAAAGCAATATGAGCTATTCGTTGGTACATTATTTTCTGTTTGTTTTAATTCTGACTAACGTTTTCGTAAAATACTAAATATCAAATAATTATAAATATCATTTTTCCAGTTTTATTCAAAAGACCCGACCTTCCGTTAGTACCGGGAATTAATGGTTTAACTATATGGGGGATTGCAGGAAACGGTTGTGGCTATGAGCAGTTGGGGATTTTTTGCCTTAACTTTTCGGTTAAGCACTGTCCTTTGATTTATTCATTCACTATCGATTAAGCACCTAATTCCCAATTGCTTATAGCTAATGATAGGCAACGTTTTTATTTTCGTAGTGTTTTATTTCGTTCAGTTCAGATTTTTTCGATTCTTTTTCCTCTTCGATGTCATAATCGTCTTGAAGTCCGAGCCAGAATTTTGCGGAATTTCCAAAATATTTGCTCAATCTTAATGCTGTGTCCGCTGTGATTCGGCGATTTCCTTTTATGATTTCTGAAATTCGAGTTTGCGGAATTTTCAAGTCTTTGGAAAGTCGATATGCGGTGATTTCCAATGGCTCAAGAAATTCGTAATTCAAGATTTCTCCAGGATGTATATTTGCTAACTTTTCCATTTTTCTTTTTTTAATGATAATCAATTATTTCTACTCCACTTGCGTTTCCTTTTTCCCAAATGAAGATAATCCGCCATTGTTTGTTAATCCGAATACTATAGAATTCGTTTAGTTTTCCAGTCAGTTTTTCCAGTCGGTTAGAAGGTGGGATGCTCAAATCCGAAATGTCCTGTGAGTTGTTCAACATTCTCAATTTCCGACGTCCAACGTTCTGAATTTCAATCGGCATTTTTTTGACTCGGATTCCGTGCCAAATCTGTTCGGTTTCTTTTGAGCCGAATGAAATAATCATAGTCTTATTTTGCGTTACTAACGCAAAAGATAAGTATAAAGTTTGTTTTTTTCAAATGTTGCCCAATGCTTTGCGTATAAACGCAGGAGCGGTTTTTATGTACTTTCTTTTCGATTTAGCACTTCACTTTATTAAACCCCTAAGCTTGTAAAATCAGCACTGAACCCGCTCTTGCGATTATACGCTGTTAGCAAAAGAAATTTTTTATCAGTATTCAGCAGTCAGACTAAATCCAATTCCGATACTCCCTAATTTTTTCCATTCCGCTTGACTTGTTAAACGAGTTACTGTAGCATTTCCCATAAGCCCGGCGGAAAAGAAAACTTCACTTTCTTTATTTCCTTCATTTTCTATTAATTCCATTGTTAAGTAAAAATCGTCATTAACAACTAAATTGTATTTTGAAAGGTCTAACACAAATTCTCCTTCTTTAGAATCTATACTGAAAATAATATTTTGGTATATTAATTTTTCCTTCGGCAAACCTTTTTTAATACTGTAAAAATTCAGTCTGAACTTCATTTTTTCTCCAGTATTTGATGTCAAATTTGCGTGGAATTTTGTAATGTACGTTGGACTCTTTTTTATCCTAATTTTGATTCCAAGTTCATTACCAAGTTCAGCATTTCTAAAACCTCCTCTCATCATTCTTGATTTGGTTTTGTTTCCTAATACGTTTTCTTTCAGTTTTTTATTCGAAACCACAACTTCATTTAATTCAATTACCTTTTCTGAAAGTGCAATACTCCGATTTTCATTCAATGTTTTGATAAACTCGTTTGCAATAAAAATCTTTGTTTCGTAGCCGATTGATGAAAGCTTTATTGTGTCATTAATAAATTCGGTTGGTATTTCAAGCGAGAATTCTCCTTTTTCATTAGAAACAGTTCCTTTGTCTCTATTTAATATACCAATATTAACATATGGAACTGGTTCATTGGTTTGTGCATTCTTAATTATTCCGTCAACTGTGTTTTGTCCAAAAACTGTAATGTTGACAAGGCAAAGTATTACTAATATTGTAGTTTTCATAGTTTATTATTTTTGCTAACTTCTTTATATACAAAACTGTTCCGCATATTGGCTTATGAAGGTAATTTAAAGATTTTATCCAAAACCGCGATAATCCCATAAAAACAAGCTTTTGAGGAACTTCATTATTTTTTCTATTCCGACTATACATCATTGGGGTTAACTGTTGCACATCATTATCTTTACCCACTTCAACACAAGCCCGGTGAACTGGAAATCCGGCGATGATTTGTGTGGTCTGGTAATATGATATTCAAAGTACTGAGGTCTTATCTTATGACTTTTTGCCACGGTAGTCAATGCCGTAATCCGGACATGCTCAGGTGTACTATCTTGTTTCCTGCAGTTTACGTGCATAGGTGAGCGTAGGCTTTCTGGGTAAAAAGACACAAAGGTAAACGGGAGGGCAATCCTCCAATAACATCAGGTTTGCCTGAATCACGATTTATAAAAGCGGAAGACGTCGCCGATGCCGTATATGGATGCTATGCATTGTCAGCGCAAGCTGTGGTTGAAGAATTATTGATCAGACCTCAATAGGGAGATATTTAGAGGCTCGATAAAAATCTGTTTCATACCATCAAAAGATGGTTCCTGATGGAATTCCAGTCTGCCTGAGATTTTGTCATTAAAAAAGCCCTTTTACAGTCGAAAGGGCTTTTCATCAATTCTAATTGATAATACCTCAATTCAGATTTGGTTGTGGAGTCATCCTCAGATAGTATTTTACTTCCTTGAATCCTTTTGGAAATAACTTTTCTGCTTCTTCATTCGTAACCGCCGGTACAATTACACAATCCTCGCCGGATTTCCAGTTCACAGGTGTGGCAACCTTGTGATAGGCCGTAAGTTGCAGTGAATCGATCACCCTGAGCAACTCGTCAAAATTCCTGCCTGTGGAGGCAGGGTAGGTAATCATGAGTTTTACTTTTTTGTCCGGGCCAATTACAAAAACCGAGCGAACGGTAAGTTTGTCATTGGCATTTGGATGAATCATGTCGTACAGTTCCGAAACTTTCCTGTTTTCATCCGCGATGATTGGGAAATTCACGACTGTGTTTTGTGTTTCGTTGATGTCGCCAATCCAGTCCTGGTGAGACTGAAGCCCATCAACACTTAGCGCCACAACTTTTACATTTCGTTTTTTAAACTCATCCATATATTTGGCGGCAGCGCCAAGATCTGTTGTGCAAACCGGCGTGTAGTCAGCGGGGTGTGAGAATAGCACGCCCCAGCTATCGCCGAGCCATTTATGAAAATTGATTTCACCTTCTGTGGTTTGCACTGTGAAATTTGGAGCTTCATCTCCAAGTCTGATAGTTGCCATAATTGTTTTGGTTTTACTTACTCAAGTTTCGAAACTATTATATATTATTGATATTCAAGTATTTATCATAGAACAATATGTACAATGCGTTGATTTTAAGCTACATAAAAATTCTATTTTGCTATAAATCAATTTGAGAGCATAGCATGTTCTTTGCCCTCATTGCGGTTTTTTTTACCGCAAGGGTCACAAAGGCAAACACAAAGCACGCAAGGTTTTAATCAATTGAATTATAGGCAGTTAATTTGTCTTTATTTATCTGCGAAACTTGAGTTACTTATAATTCAAAGGATTTGGTATGTATGTACTTCAAATACTGGTAATTTAACACATTTCAGGTGCAATTGTTGGATTATTATTGATTAAAAGTGCATGTACGGAAGCTGAAAGATCATAGAATATATTTACCGAACCTATAGGGCTTACACGAAAATAGTGAGGATATTTTTTTATCACATGGAAATGCCCTGGATGAATTCCTGGAATTATGATTGAATTAAAAATTTAGAGATTATATTCGCCTATACCCTGTTCGCACCCATCACTGGTGTGAAGATTTTATTATAAAACTAAACTAAGTACAA
Organism: uncultured Roseivirgaceae bacterium; assembly: GCA_964482185.1. Taxonomy (GTDB): domain Bacteria; phylum Bacteroidota; class Bacteroidia; order Cytophagales; family Cyclobacteriaceae; genus JAAUQL01. The sequence goes on along the minus strand of CAYZWN010000007.1, from coordinate 10,063 downwards.
ATGAAGACAATATTTGTTGCATTACTCCCCCTGACATTCTTGTTAGGATGCAATACACCTCGTAATCAATCCGAACTGATTCCGCCGGTAATGGCCCCTTTTGAAAATCTGGATACACTTGCTGTCAACGACTGGTGGAATCGCACTGAAAACCCGATTGTAGATATGAAGGTTGAACGAAATGAAGTCATTGCCTTTGGTATATATACTGTTTCAAATAGTGTGCTTAAGCTCAGTGCACAATTATTTCCGCTGTATCCATATGAAACAAGGGAGGTGCAGCTCGAAATACAAGAGGATGGAAAATGGAAGCAAATCCAGACGCAGAAAGTGAATGATATCGGTTGGTCGGCGCTGTTCCGGGTTGAAAACTGGGATGAGAGCGAGGATGTGCCTTACAGACTACTGCATGGCAAAGAGGCCATGTTCGAAGGTCTGATCAGGAAGAATCCAAAGGATAAGAATGAAATTGTGGTTGCCGCACTTTCGTGCAACAGCAATAAAGACCGCGGTATGCGCGAGGAGTATGTCCGAAATATCAACCATCATGATCCTGATTTAATGTTTTTTGCCGGCGATCAGTCCTACGATCATACTGAGCATACTGCTGCCTGGTTGAAGTTTGGTCTGCAATTCCGCGATGTATTCAGGCAACGGCCGTGCATTACCATCCCTGATGACCACGATATCGGCCAGGGTAATATTTGGGGTGAGTATGGAAAAATAGCATCTTCTCCGGCCGGGGATGATGGCGGTTACTTTTATCACCATGAATACGTGAAAATGGTGGAGCGTTGCCAGACTGCTCATCTACCCGACCCTTACGATCCGACACCTATCGGGCAGGGTATCGGTGTTTATTACACCAGTATGATGGTAGGCGATGTGGATTTTGCCATCATCGAAGACCGGAAGTTCAAAACAGGGCCAAAGGGCAAAATACCCCAGCAGGGACCAAGACCCGACCACATTCGCAATCCTGAATATGATCCCAAATCCATCGATTTGCCCGGCCTGGAGTTATTGGGTCAGCGGCAGCTCGATTTTCTGGATGATTGGGGTAAAAATCAGGATGGCATTGCTTTTAAAGCAGTACTTTCCCAGACAGGTTTTTGCGGCGGGGCGCATCTGCATGGCACCAGGGACAACAGGCTTCACGCTGATCTCGACAGCAATGGCTGGCCGCAGACAGGAAGAAACAAAGCGTTAAAAGCCATCAAAAAAGCCAATGCAGTGCACATCGGCGGAGACCAGCACCTTCCAACGGTAATTCATCATGGCATTGATGAGTGGGAGGATGGCCCCTGGGCATTTATTGTTCCGGCAATCGTTAATAACTATTACAGTCGATGGTGGTGGCCTGAAGATGAAAAACCGGGTGCAAATAACAATGATAAATTGCCCTGGACAGGCAGGTATCTGGATGGTTTCAACAACAAAATTACCATGCATGCCTACGCCAATCCGGATGCGCGCTCTGCCGCTGCCGGTTATGGCCTGATTCGTTTTGATAAATCGACAGACGAGGTAACGTTTGAGTGCTGGCCGAGAGGAGCAGATGTAACCAAACCTGATGAAACACAGTTGCCCGGATGGCCGGTAAGCGTGAAGACAGGCAGGATTGGCCAATGATCAGCTAACCCCCGGAGGCCTTCAGGGAAAATGTGGTTAACCGGTTTTGAGAAATGCCACCACTGATGTCAATGGTCGTACATGTTCACGACACCGGTCGAGTCACACGAGGATTGCGAAGATAATTCTGTGTCATGTGATAGTTTAATTGTTTTTAAACAAAAACATGATTAATTTGTCTAATCATTTGAAGAATAAGATTATTAATCAAGCAAAGTGCCTTCAATTAAAGTAAAATATGGTTTTTTAAGAATAGCTTTTTCCGGGCTGTTTTTCATTTTGTTGCTTTCCGCCTGCGATAAGGAAATGGTGGAGCTTGAAGAATCAAAAGTATTGAAAAAACTTTCCGCCCAGGATCTGGAGCTGATTGAAGCCACCAATAACCTCTCACTCAATATTATCAAAGCCAGGCTCGAGCTAAATAATAATGAGAATTTTCTTTTTTCGCCGGTCAGTGTAGGGATGGCTTTGGGAATGATCCACAACGGAGTAGGGCAAAACGAGCAGAGTCGTATTCAGGAAATCACGGGCATGCAGTCATTGGCTCAAAACGAGATCAACAAATCATACAACGAATTTTTGAATTTTATCCAGTTATCACAGAGGAATACCGAATTGTTTTGTGCCAATTCAATGTGGTTTTCATACGGACTTGACATCAATGAAAATTACAGGTCCAAACTGATGGCCTATTACGATGCTGAAATCAGTGAATTGAATTTTGGCAAAAAAACGACTTTGCAATACGTAAACAACTGGGGAGCATTCAAAACAAAAGGAAACCTGCCTGAAATCGCGAGCAAGTTGCCGGAAGGAGACAGGCAGATATATCTTATCAATGCCTTTGGGCTGAAAACGTCATGGGAAAATGTCAATTATTTTTACAGTGAAAATCAGTTTACGGGTTACACCGGGCAGAGCAGGGAAATCAAAACAGTGAATCTGGATCAGACATATATAAGAACATTCCGCAATGGCCATTACGATCTTTTTGAAATCCCGCTTCAGAGAAACAATCTGGTGTTCTCCATCATCCGTCCTGACGAAAACGTATTGCTGGATGAATTGACCTCAATTTATTCGTTCTATGAATTGCTCAATCAGCGCGGTGAATTCCAGGATTCAAGAGTGAACATCAGTATTCCGGATATGGTAATTGAAGTTGAAAATCAGCTTAAAACCACCCTGGCAGGAATTGGTCTTCAGAATATCTTCACGTCATCGCTTGATCTCTCACCCTCATTCCCAACATCGCATGATGGCATATCTGAAATTAAGCAGGTGGCCAGCATCAGCATAAGTGGTCAGTCGCCTGGTTTGGTTGGTGGCTTTTCAAATCCACAACTCACCACGATTTATATCGACAGGCCCTTCCTCTATTTTGTCAGCGACCGGCACACCCAATCTGTGATATTTGCAGGTTATTATTCCACGCCTGAATAAGTCAGTTTAATTCATATTTTATTCCGATTATCCCAAAGGCTCAAGTCATGGATTGATTATTTGTCAATTATATTGTTGCAAATGACCTTTCATACTATCTTGGCTTCCGCAAATCAAACCGCATATGAAGATTTTTAGTGCAGAGCAAATCAGGGAGGCTGATGCATTTACAATACAATACGAGCCGATCAAATCCATTAATCTGATGGAGCGGGCATCTAAAGCATTTGTCCATTGGTTCGAATCCAAGTTTGAGAAAAGCAGACGAGTTGTAATTTTTTGCGGCACGGGAAACAATGGGGGAGATGGTCTGGCGATTTCACGCATGTTGTCATTCAAAAAGTGGAAGGTCGATACGTATACTATACTGAAGGCTTCAAAAAGAACCCGGGATTTTACCATCAACTACCTGAAACTGGCGGAAGTGAGAGAAATACCGGACATCGTTTCGGGGGGAGACCTCAATATAGAAATAAATGATTCGGATATTATTATAGATGCCATCTTCGGCTCCGGGCTTTCAAGGCCGGTCACGGGTGTCTATTCAGAAGTAATCCGGTTTATAAATGAATCTGCTGCAACGGTTGTTTCAGTGGATGTGCCGTCCGGATTATGCATTGATACACTGACCACAGAAGGTGCGGTAATTCAGGCTGATCACGTGGTTTCTTTCCAATTGCCAAAGCTTGCATTTTTTCTCCAGCAAAATCAGCTCTACATAAAAAGCTGGACCACGGTGGACATTGGTCTGCATCCGAATTATCTAAATAATACCGCGGCAAAATTTGAATATATCGACAGTGAAATGATAAGCGAAATGCTGTCCGAAAGGCCTAAATATGCGCATAAAGGAGATTTTGGAAAGTCATTAATCATAGCCGGTAGCTATGGAAAAATGGGTGCGGCAGTTTTGTGTGCACGGGCATGTATCAGGACAGGCGCAGGATTGGTTACGGCGCACGTTCCGGGTTGTGGATATCAGATCATGCAAACTGCAGTGCCTGAAGTGATGGTGACTACAGATTTCAGCGAAAAATACCTTACCGGTCTTCCGGAAATCAAGCATTTTGACGCAATTTGTATAGGCCCGGGCATTGATAAAAATATGGAAACCTATGAGGTAATTTCCCAATTGTTATCGCGATATCACCGCCCCGTTGTTTTTGATGCAGATGCCATCAATATCATTGCTCTTGAAAAAAGCTTCCTGAAGATGCTGCCGGAAAGATCAGTCCTTACTCCGCATCCGGGAGAATTCCAAAGATTGGTCGGTCCGTGGAATGATGATTTTGAAAAGCTCAATCTGCAAATTGCGCTTTCAGAAGAATATAACATTTATGTGGTCTTAAAGGGTGCGAATACTTCCATTTCAACACCTGAAGGAAAATTGTATTTCAATGGTACCGGAAATCCCGGCATGGCTACCGGTGGCAGTGGGGATGTGCTGACAGGTATGATCACCTCATTTTTGAGTCAGGGTTATGTGCCGGGTGAGGCCGTGATACTGGCTGTGTATCTGCATGGTTTGGCCGGCGATTTGGCTGCCGATCTCCTGAGTGAGGAAAGCCTGATTGCCAGCGATATCACGGATCATCTGCCTATGGCGTTCCGGGCATTGAAGGGTTGATTTGTCTGAACATAAAGTTTTGCGGGGTCAAAACATTCTACCTTATTATTGTCACACCACCTGGCTTTTCAAGCACACCACGCTCCGGTTGTGTAATGCTCCTGTACCGGATTACATACGCGTAGGTTCCCAGAGGCAACTGCTTGCCATCCTTCACGCCATCCCATCCTACATTTACCATATAGTCCAGATCATCGGAATAGTAAATCAACTCCCCCCAACGGTTGTAAATATAAATCTCAAAATCGCCAACAAAAGTCGGGAATACCCGGAAGGTCTGGTTTTCAGGCAGCGTCGCGTTGGGGCTGAAAGCATTTGGAGCATAAATGGTCGGGACGCAATCCACAATCACCCTGGTTGTGTCGTATGTCCAGCAATTGAATTCATTTTCCAATTCAAAATTATAGGTGCCGTCTTCCACAATTTCAAATGTGCCGGGCATGGTCTCAAAGATCTGCTGACCGGTATTGAGGTTAAATGCCAGGTAAACCACGAAGTTACCCGGCTCGATGACGGCGACATCATTGGAAGGCGGCTCCGGGCAAATAATGTATTGAGGCTCAATATTGCTTGGCGTCACCGGCGCCCGGGTAATCTGTAATTCTCCGGATGCCGAACAGCTTCCGGTTAGTACGTCTGTCACTACAGCACGGTACAATCCCTCATTAAACGTTGGAAGATCCCGGGTTTCATCCCTTAAGCGCACATTATTCAGGAACCATTCATAGGTAACGCTTTGTGATGGCGTTACACTGGCGGTCAGCGTCACAAGGTTGTTATCCTGACAGGCTTGCTGATCAACTGTAACATTTACGCTGAGTGGCTGATATACGTCCACCTGCTGGATATCCTCGCCCTGGCAGCCCGTGAGCTGATCTCTTACAGTCAGGAATAACTCCACAGATGAAACAATGGTGATTTCCGGTGCATTGGATATGAGCTGACTACTTGAGTTGTTTACCCATGAATAAGAATAACTACCTGGTGGCAGGTTGGTAACACCCACCTGCCTTGTGCCGTCGCAACCCGCCGTAAGTGGCGTGATTAGCGGATCGGGTGAAGTGGCGAGGTTAACCTGAGTAGATGCTGTGGTGTCGCATGGTATCCCCGAAGGGTGACTTGCTGTCACAAAGTACGCTCCGGATACAGGCACCTGCACGGTTGGCCCGCTTGCGCTAAAGCCGCCCGGTCCGGTCCAGGTCAGGATAGCATCTACTGTCGTGGTTGAGGCTGTGATGGTCGGATCATCCGAGCAAATATCGAAAACAGCATCTACAGTCAGATCTGCCGTGAGCGGGTCATTGATCACAATGCCTGTCAGTTGGTCTGTGCAACCAAACGCATCGATCAGGATGGTGTATGTGCCGCCCGGCAAATCGCTGAGCGTAAAGATTACGGTGGTCAAACCTATGCCAGTTGTAATATCTCCTGTTTCATAAACCTGTTGTGTGCTTTCATCGATCAAAGTATAGGTGCCTCCACTAAAAGGCGTGGCAGTAGTACTTTCAATCGTAATTTCAATTTCCGATCCTGTACAGCTAATGACCGGTGCGCCAGCCGTGATTGAAAATCCGGATGGATCGTCAACGATGGCGATATCGTAATCCTGCGCGCAAGCGCTAATATTATCACGCACAACAAGCGTATATACTCCTGCAAATAAACCGGGAGAGGGACTTCCGGTGCCCAATAAAGTATTGGATTGGTCGTAGTATTCTGCCGTGAGGTTCGTAAGCGGGCTTGTAACCGTAATCAGACCATCATCATTACCACAGCTTGAATTCTGCACTGTATAGGTTGCCTGGGGTACCGGATTAATTGTTACCAGTACGGTATCTTCTCCTACACAGGAGGTCAGGCCGTCCAACACATTTACGATAAATTCAAAAGTTCCCGGCGTACTTGTATCGACCGTGAAGGTATTGTTTGTACCCGCTCCCTGGTTTACGCCATCAACATACCACGTAAAAGTATTTGGTGGCGTACCAACGGGGAGGCCTGAACTCAGCACGAGATCATCATCCTGGCAAATGGTTCTGTTTGGTCCCAGATTCACGGGTGGCCGCCCATCGAATACCTGCGTGGTATCCTGTGTTACGCATCCGGCAGCATTGATGATTTCTACGGTAAAAATACCAGGACTTGTCACCTGAATGGCCTGAGTTGTGGCTCCGGTGCTCCAGATGAATATTTTGCCTCCTGAATTTGTGGTGTCAGCATCCAGTGTAAGCGGGCCGTCACATAATATCTCTACCGGATCGATGGTGGCGGGATCAGGATAGCCGGAAATATCCACAAACTGTGTAATGACCGTATCGAGCCCGCACCGGTTTGTCACCTGGAAGTTGACAGTGTAGATGCCTTCGTCGATATATACGTGAGAAGCGGAATCAGTGGTGGCCGTTCCGCCATCGCCAAATGTCCACAAAAACTCATCGATGATGGAAGTTCCGCTGCCGATGAAGGTCGTTTCCTGATCGACGCAGGCGGGGATCACTGTGGCAGTAGCCTGAGGCGTCTGCTGGAAAAAGCTCTGGATAAAGTTTGGCAAGCCGAGTGAAGATGTGCCCGATACCAAATCAAATCCATCTTCCATATAGGTGGAGTTGGTCAGGGTATCGAGATTAGGATTGATGGCGCCTAAGAATGACTGCCCATCCCGTGCAACATAAATCTGTCCGTCAGGGCCGGTTTGGATTGCGCCCATATTCACACCATTTTCTTCCGTAAGTTCAGCAATCGTCGATTCGATGGAATCCTTATCCCAGTAAAAAAGGTCTAATTCATACAATTTTGATCCGCTGCCTCCGGGAGTATTGGTGGTGACGAACAACTTATTGCTGTCTACTGTAAATTCAACGCCATACACCTGCGGATAATCGTTTGGTATTTCAATCTGCAGATAATTAGAAAGCTCGCCGGTTTGCGGATCAAAATCAAATATCTCGACATAGTTCACACCGCCTTTGGTCAGCGCTACGGCAAGCCTGCGTCCATCGGGTGAAAGTTTCATGTAACCCTGCGACTCTTCTGCATTGTTGGCATCGTGTACAGATCCAATACTGGAAAGGACAGGATTGCCAATTCCATTTTCAGTGATGGGATAGGCCCTGAAAGTATTATTGCCCATCTCATGTGTGATCAGCCACACAAAGCCTCCCGGGTTCGTGGCGGTCATGCGTTCTGTTGATCGCTCAAAAAGTTGCTTTTCTTTTGTGACAACCGACCCGAAAGTGCCGCCTCCGATTTCTTTTATATCTACTACGGCATATTGCAGGGCATATTCATTTCCTACGTCAAAAACTGCGCGGGTTGTGAAAATATAAAATAAAGTTTCATCATTTGGGAAAGGGATGATTATGGAGGATTGGGTCGAATTTATTGAGCCGCCGATCCCGGTGCCGTTATCCATTATCACGTGATCACGGTCGTAAACCACGTTGCCGTCGGTATAGAAGAGTAAATCGCCATTCCGGTCAGAAATTGCCGCCGACCCTTCCGGCGCGATGAGCTGTCCGTCTGAAACAGCTACCGGTGGTTGTTCATTAAAATTGATACCGGCATTATTGCCAAAATACCAGTAATTGGCGCTTTGCGTCTCCTCGCCGTATTCCTCCACATTGATTGCATCGTAAGCCGTGCAATTGCCGCGCTGGGCTACCACCCAGAAATAATTGGTGGCATTGGCAGAGTCCACCGTGATTTGTTGCCCGATATCTCCTGTGCTCCACCGAATGAGGTCCCAGTTGGAGCCGATATCAAGTATCAGACTTTCATTCGGACAAATAACTGTATCCTGTCCTAGATCAATGGAATCCATCATGGGGAGTACCTGGATGGTTTGAAATACAGTATCCACCCTTCCGCTGAATCCCGCAATCAATTGGACATCGTAGGTGCCCGGTTGGGCGTAGGTATGAATCGGTGCTACGAGGTTGGAGATGTTGCCCGGGGAAGCTGGTTCACCAAAATCCCACCTGTAAAAATCAGCCGGCGGGTCAAAGGTTGGATAAAACTTGGTCGGTGATCGCTCGCAGGTAGTGATCGAAATCGCCTCAAAGCCTGAGCTGAGAACGATTGGGGTTGGTGGTGAAAATGAAGGAAATTGCCTCCCATTGTAATTCTCATTTCCGGTGGGTACCGGCTGGTACAGGATGCTTGACACATCCGCAACATCGGGATTGGCAATCCTGCCGACCTGAATCGGCCCGCCGTTGGTTGCCTGGTACAAATGGTATATTCTGCCATCCGGGCCTATTTGCAAACCATAACTTCTGTACAATGGATCGGGGTTGACCTGATCAAGACTGGCAATGGAATCATTCAGATCATACCTGTACAATACACCTTCCTGTATGGCATCACCATATCTGGAGATATAAATGTAGTCGCCACTGGGCGAAAACTCCACGTCATAAATGGCCTGGCCTGCTGTATCGAAATTGCCTGAATTGGGAATTTCCCGCACAAATCCTAGTGTGTCAACCGCCAGGTCGAATTGGAGAATTTGAATATTTGCTCCCGGGTTGTTGGGCGAAACGGCAATTTGGCCTGTCTGTGGATGGTATGCGAAGTTTGCAGCGACAAGTCCGGTCGGATTATCCAGTGTTTTAATAAGAATCTGCCCGGCAGGTCCGATGCTATACAGGTCATAATCACCGGTTGCAGCATTCTGCACAAGCAGAAAATACAGAAAAGGATCATTGCCTGTTTCAAATACCAGCATTCCGGGATTCACATTCCCCGGTATGGCAGCAGTATTTGTATTGGTTATTGCCCCAAGCGGTGGCTGTGGTGGCGTGGCATTACCATCAAGCGCCATATTAACGGTGGAATAAAAAATCTGGCCGGCAGCCGGATAATTGGCCGTATTGGTGAAAATATAATATTGATCCTGATTGCCAGGCCGCGGGCTGATGGCCACCCCCTGGTTTCCTGCCGGATTGCCGACCAATGCGACCCATCCCGACATCAGTGCATGCGTAGCATCATACACACGATTTCCGTCGGAATAAAACAGCAAATCGCCGGTAATCCTGTCTGTGGCAACGGCTGATCCTCCCGTGCCGAAAGGTGTTGCCTGCACGTCGGTCTGGTTGGGCTGATCGTCTGATTTATTGAATATGATACCGTACTCAGAATCGCCAAAAAGCCAGTTATGCCTGGTGTAATCCTGCCCGGATACAGTAGTTGCCAAAAGCATCAAATATCCGGCAAGTGAGAGAATTTTTACATCAGGCCTGAAAAATGAAATTACATTATGCATATGGTATCAAAAGATTTCTAAAATCAGATAACTAACTAAATACGAAAGTTACCCAAATATTCGTATGTTTTACATTGGTTTTAATTCAAACCTTC
>CAYZWN010000006.1:0-48704 GCA_964482185.1 uncultured Roseivirgaceae bacterium | reverse complement strand
CGTACCTTATCCGGTATAAAACTTTTTACCGAAGAGACCACTATGTTCGACATCAGAAGTACGAATGTAGTCGCCAGGCCCATGCCAAGGCCATTGATTGCTGTGGTAGTGACCCCCAAAGCGGGACACATGCCCAAAAGCTGAACAAATACAGCATTTTCCCTGAAAAAGCCTTTGGTAAAATTTTGTGTATTATTCATGCTGTCCTCCTTTCATATACATATCATAGGCCAGTTGCGTGGCTTGAGTAAATGCCCGGGAAGTGATCGTTGCGCCTGTGAGGGCATCAATTTCACCACCATCCTTTTTCACGTTAATATTGAAGCTGCCGGGATTTTTACCGATAAACTGGTTCTTGAAGGCCGCGTCGTTCATTTTGGTACCCAGGCCCGGGGTTTCTTTGTGATCCAGTACAGCAATATTGTTGATGGTTCCGTCAGGGAGGAAACCAATCATAAGCCATACATTGCCATTGTAGCCTTTGGGCGAATACGAGCGGATAGCGCTTGAAACCAAACGTCCCCCTTCTTTTGCCGGGTACACCTCCAGGCTGTCTGAGGCACTGGTCATGGAAATTTTATACATTTCATCAACCGGGTTGTTGTCATATTTGGCAACCACATAATCTATGCTTCTGATTTTTTTAGCCAGTTTGGCTTCGGCAATTGGCCCTTTGGTAAGTTCGTAAACATAGCCCAGGGCTGTTGAGGCCACCAGCGTGACGACAACAAGGCTGAAAACCATATTAACAAGTGTTGATTCTTTCTTAGCCATTTTTCTTTATTCCAAATCTTTTGGGCTTGATGTATTTATTCATTAAAGGCACAAAGCCATTCATGATCAGTATTGCAAACGAAACTCCTTCCGGATACGAGCCGAATACACGAATCACCACCGTTATAAAACCGATTCCGAACGCGTAGATGACCATGCCTTTTACAGTCATGGGAGAAGTGACATAATCCGTGGCCATAAATATGGCGCCGAGCATAACGCCACCGGTTAGCAGATGGAATACCGGGTCAATAAATTTCTCCGGATTGATACCCCAAAGTATTCCGGTAAAGACAAAAATTGTTGCGAGCATCACCACTGGAATATGCCAGGTGATGATTTTCTTCCAAACCATATAGGCAAATCCAATGATCAGGCCTATGGCAGATATTTCACCCACGCAACCACCAAGTCCTCCAAGTAAAAGGTTGAAATAGGAGGGAATCTCGGACATGAGCTGGGATACGGGGATGCCTGCGTTGATACCTTCTTTGATCACCGCCAGCGGCGTGGCACCAGTGGTGGCATCCATAAACTGAAGTCTTGACTCAAACGGTACCGGCCAGGTTGTCATTTCTACCGGAAAGGATATCAGTAAAAATACCCTTCCAACCAGAGCCGGGTTAAACGGGTTATTTCCCAATCCCCCAAAGGCGCTTTTACCAACCCCAATTGCCACGATGCTGCCGATAACGATTGCCCACCATGGCAGGCTGCTCGGCACATTAAACGCCAGCAATATACCTGTGATGACCGCCGAACCATCTAAAATGCTAGGTTCTCTTTTCAGTAAATACCGGGTGATTGCATATTCCACAGCGACACAGCTCAGCACAGAGAGCAGTGTGACGTAAATGGCGCCAATACCAAAAACAAAAAATGAAATGGCCAATGCCGGAATCAACGCGATTATCACCCCGTACATCAGCTTTTGTACCGTGTCTTCGGCGTGGATATGCGGTGAGGGTGATATAGTTAAAAATTGAGTGCTCATTAGTTACTTCTTTCCCTGATTAATGATGCGACAGTTTTTTTACCCAGGCGGATATAATCCAGCAAAGGGCGGTCAGATGGACAAGTGAATGAGCATGAACCACATTCTATACAATCCAACACTTTGTCCGTCTCCAGCCTGTCGAACAATTCCTTTTGTGTAAGTGTCATTAAAAGATATGGCTCCAGGCCCATTGGGCATACATCTACGCATTTGCTGCATCTGATACAAACGTTCATACGGCCTCTTTTTGCCGCTTCGTTGGGGATCAGCAAAATTCCTGAGGTTCCTTTGGATACCGGTATATCAAGTGAATTGAGCGCTTTGCCCATCATGGGGCCTCCGCTGATCACTTTGCCTGTATTTTCAGGAATCCCACCGGCTGCTTCGATCAACTGAGAAACCGGCGTGCCGATTCTGACCAGAAAATTCGCCGGATTATTTACATCATTTCCGGTAACGGTGACTACCCGCTCGATAAGGGGTTTATTTTTCTGAATGGCTTCATAAACAGCAAACGCCGTCCCAACGTTATGCACTACCACGCCAACATCGATTGGAAGTCCGCCAGAGGGCACCTCTCTGTTGAGGGCAGCTTTGATTAATTGCTTTTCACCACCCTGGGGATATTGCACTTTTAATGGTTGAACAGTAATGCCGGACTCACCGGCGACCAGTTCGGCCATTTTGGCAATGGCATCCGGCTTATTCTTTTCAATGCCGATTATGGCCTTTTCCACTTCGAGGGCTTTCATCAGAATGCGTGCGCCCACCAGAATTTCTGCACCTTTCTCAAGCATCAGGCGATGGTCGGCGGTAAGATATGGCTCGCATTCCACGCCGTTGAGTATGAGGTATTCGGCCTTTCTGCCTCTAGGCACTGAGAGCTTTACGTGCGAAGGGAAGGTGGCGCCGCCCAATCCTACTATACCTGCTTCGGCAACCTTTTTAATAATATCTTCTTTTCCCAGAGAAAACTCCCTGACCAGTTCATCACTCAGATCGATGCCCTCGGCCCACTCTTCCTCATCTCTGCCGGCCTTGATGATGATCGCATCCCGTTTATAACCTGTGGAATCCATCACCTTATCGATTTTGGCAACGGTGCCCGCTATGGTGGCATGGATGTTTGCCGATACAAACCCTGTGCTCGTGGCAATGACCTGACCCACTTTCACTTTTTCGCGTTGCTCTACAACAGGTTTTGCCGGCGCTCCGATGTGCTGTGAAATCGGAATGACTACCTCTGAAGGTGTGGGTAATTTTTCTATAGGTTTACCAGCCGTAAATTTATTTTCGGCGGGATGCACGCCTCCCACAGGAAAAGTCTTGACATTATTGATTACTAAACCCATCAACTGTTTTCTTTATTTTCTGAGCTTTGCTCATTGCTGTCAGATTCATTTGCTTTTCTCACCATTTCTATCACATCAACTTCCTTTTCCGGAGTGCGCTCAAGCACTGCCGTATCTGTTGCATCAGTTTTTACAACGCGCTCAGGGCGTTCCCTTTTTTCTCTTTCAGGTTTCTCCGGCTTAAGTTTCAATGGGGGAAAGTTGATTTCATGTATGGAATTAGACTTGCAAACCGGGGCGCATTTTCTGCAGTTCCGGCACTTGTCTGCATCGATATAAGCAAGATAATTTTGTATGGTGATGGCGTCGTATTTGCACTCGCTTTCGCATTTGCTACAGCCTGTGCACGCTACTTCGCAAGCCTTTTTGGCCGCGCCACCTTTATCCTGGTTGATGCACGAAACAAAAATACGCCGGTCGCGCTTTCCTTTGGGACGGAGTTCAAGAATATCTCTCGGACATGCTTTAACGCATGCATTGCATGCAGTACACTTGTCCTGGATCACGACGGGAAGCCCCGTTTTCTCATCCATGTACATGGCTTCGAAATCGCAGGCATCCACACATTCACCGAATCCCAGGCAACCCCACTGACAGCCCGTGTCGCCGGCATAAAGAGAATGGGCTATGGTACAGTTTGGCGAACCGTCATACACATTAATTTTTTCCCTGTATTCAAATGAACCCGAGCAGCGCACAACGGCAATGTACGGGTCGCGTTCCTCTACCTCCATACCGAGTATTGCCGCCACTTTTTGCATGGTCTCGTTGCCACCTACCGGGCAGTGAAGATCGGAAAGATCATCGGCTTTAACACAGGCATCGGCAAAAGCCCGGCATCCCGGATGACCGCATCCTCCGCAATTTGTGCTGGGCAGGGCATCTTCTACCTGGTCGATTCTTGGATCTTCGTAAACTTTGAACTTGCTGGCTATAAAATACAAAATTGCAGCGGCCAGAAAGCCCAAAATTGTAATGGATCCGATGGTGAATAAAATGGTTTGACTCATATCTTAACCTTTTAAAAGTGTAAAGGTAAATGTGTCTTTAAGCTTTTGTCTGAATAGCGTAAGTCCTGAATAATAAACAGCTACTGAAAGTAAGGCCGCTATGCCTGATAGCACTTCATTTGCACTTATTATCCATGCGGCGATCAATACCGTTATCAACACTAAAAACGGTACAAGATAGCCAAGGAATAAGGCAATGGGTCCAAGTGATTTCTGTAAAACAACCTTCACCGGATCCCCGGCTTTGAGATTCTGACCCGTATTGATAACGTCTATGATTTTGTTGTCCACATCAGATACAGTGCAGGTGGCTTTGGTGTGGCAGGTTGCACATCCTGATACATTGAGCAGACTTACTTTGATCGTCCTGGGGTTAATCTCCCTGATGATGCCCAAATGTTCTATGGAATTGTCTGAATCTGCTGTAGCCATATCCCTCTACCTCAATCTATGAATGCAAATGTAGAAATGCCGTTAGTCAAAAAGATTGATAATTATCAGCTTTTCACAAAAAATAGGGTGTTTGCTTAAAACCAACTTAAAAATGCGATAAAAATAAAAGGCTATTTATCAATGCGATAAAGCCCTTGATAAATAGCCTGATTTGCCTGGGTTTTTATCAGAGACCTAACTCGCCCTTGATTTGTTTTACCCATTCGGCAACCCTTCCGTCAGTTTTGTCAGACTCGTTGTCTTCGTCCACAACCAAACCGAGGAATTTGCCGTTTACAACACCTTTTGACTCATCAAATGTGAAATCATCAGTTGGCCATGCTCCGAAAAACTCAGCGCCTGAATTGGCGATTCTTTCATAAATGATACCAATTGCATCCACGAATGTGTCGGGGTATCCGTCGGCATCACCGGTGCCAATGAAGCCCACTTTTTTACCGCTGAAATCCACGTCATCCAGCACATCGATAAAAGACTCCCAGTCCTCCTGCAATTCACCGATTTCCCAGGTTGATGATGCAAATATCAAGATTTCATAACCTGCGAGGTCGTCAGCTGTGGCAGAGTCAACGTTGTACAGATCAGCACCGCCAAGGGCTTTTTTCACCTTCTCAACAACATCTTCGGTATTGCCTTCTGTCGA
This sequence comes from uncultured Roseivirgaceae bacterium, assembly GCA_964482185.1. Classification (GTDB taxonomy): domain Bacteria; phylum Bacteroidota; class Bacteroidia; order Cytophagales; family Cyclobacteriaceae; genus JAAUQL01. The sequence continues at coordinate 43,475 of CAYZWN010000006.1, read as the reverse complement.
GCCGTAAAAAATTCCAATTTTTCCCATAATGTTTAATATTAATAATGATCAAGATAATAATGGTATGAAACAAATATATTTTTTTTAAATCAAAAACGGGGCAAGTTACTTACATTATTTAAGAAGCAAAGTGACACAAATCAAATAATTTGTAATAGGCTAAATTATTTACATTCTGAGCAACTCCCGGGCATTTTGAATAGATGTTTCAGATGGCTGGTCACCGCCTATCATTTTCGCGATTTCAATTTCCCGCTCGCTGTTTTCCAATTTTCTTATTTTGGTAAACGACCGGTCGGCTATGTTTTCCTTATAAACAAAATAATGTGTAACCCCGCAGGCTGCGATTTGCGGCAGATGTGTAATGGCAATAACCTGGTGCCTTGATGCCATTTCCCGCATCATTTTTACCATTTTTATTGCCACTTCACCGGATATTCCGCTGTCGATCTCGTCAAAAATAATTGTTGGCAGGGAGGTCTTGCCCGCAAGCAGATATTTGATTGCAAACATCAATCTCGAAAATTCTCCACCCGAGGCCACTTTTTTCAGATCGTCAGGCGCTATACCTGCGTTGGCACTGAATAAAATGCTGATTTTGTCCATACCTGTCGGAGCAGGATCGACTTCCCGGTGATCAATTTGAATGGAGGCATTTGGCATTGACAAATCATAAAGGAGTCTTTCCAGCGAGGCTTTGAATTCGGGGATAACAGCAAGTCGCGAACCTGTGAGTTTGCGGCCTGCCTCCTTAAGTTCTGACAAGGCAATGTCGGACGCGATTCGTGCATTTTCAACCTCCTGATCCATATTTTGCACACGCTCTGCTTTTTCTTTGAGGGACTCCCGTATTGCAATAAGTTCTGTATCTGTCGATGCCTGATGCTTTTGCAGTAAGTGAAATACCAGGCTCAGTTTTTCGCTGATTTCTTCCTGCCTTTCTTTATCAAAATCAATTTTTTGGCTCTCTTTATTCAACTCGTCACAAATATCAGTTAATTCCACCAGGCAGGCATCGAGTCTTCCGCGCAAGGCATTAAAATGTTCTGTGTATTTGGTTAAGGAAGTGATATTTTTCAAAACCTGCTGCACACCTCCTAAAACAGAGCATTCCGATTGGTCGAGTATTTCCACACTTTCAAAAAGCCTGCTTTTAATTTCTTCTGCATGTTCTATAATCTGAAGCTCTTCTTCCAGTTCATTTTGCTCCCCGGGGCGCAGCGAAGCGTTATTTAATTCTTGCAGGAGGAAATGATTGTAATCGGCCTCCTTCCTGAGCTCCAAAGATAGGGTATGTATTTGTTGGTACTGTGCTTCCCTGATTTTATAGTCCTTGTACTTTTCCCGATAGGCATCAAGAAGTGCATTATTTTTGGCAAAACCGTCAATGATGTTTATTTGATAGGTTGGTGATCCAAGCAGATAGGTGTCGCGCTGTGAATGAATATCCACAAGTCTGTTTCCTAATGCCTGCATCACATCGAGCGTCACAGGTGTGTCATTGATGAATGCCCTCGATTTTCCGCTTGCGCTAATTTCCCTTCTTATAATGGTTTCATCCTGAAAATCGAGATCATACTCTTCAAACAATTCTGCAATATTCAGGTCAGAAACATCAAATACTCCCTCAATAACACATTTTTCTTCCTCCTCGTAAAGTACCCTGGTATCAGCACGGTTTCCAAGCAAGAGGCCAAGCGCACCGAGCATAATCGACTTTCCGGCACCTGTTTCGCCGGTAATCGTATTAAAATTCGGTGATGGCTCCAGACGAAGATCCCGGATCAGTGCGTAATTTCGTATGAACAGTTTTTGTATCATAAGCCAACTGTTGATGCCATATCGATAGCGGGAAAATATAAAAGTAGCAGGAAGAATTAATTTCCTATAATGCTTTGATAGATTTCTGAATTGCCCGGATTCAGCGCCATTAGCAGGTTGTATGCTTCACGCTTTGTGGCGGGGTTGCCCTGCGCGAAGATTCTGGCGAGTTCTGTGCGCTTGGAGTCGAAAAATGAAATTTTTAAAATGCTGTTGGGAATATACCTGTCAGCAGTCTGTATATCCTTCAGTATATTCACGATCATTGTTCTGCTTTCGTCCGGCTTTTGTTCAAACAGATCGAGCGCCTGTCGATGGTAGGTATAAAGTCCTTTTCGAATGAGTCTCAGGTCCTGGTTGTTGAGGTTTTCGCTCAGCCAGTATCGGTTGCGGTTACTTTGAAAAGCCTGCCAGCCTGCCGCGTCTGATTGTTGGGCAAGGTTGACTATATCCAGTGCTTTCTTGAACTGTACCTCACCACCAAATTCGGAAAAGGTATCGTTGTCAAGGCCGATGATAATATAGGCGTAAAAGGCGAGTATTGATGCTAAATTGGAAGTGAAAATATTGTCTCCAAAGTCCAGGGGAGTGGATTCAACGTACTGAAACTGCCAATCCTTATCTGCAAAATTGAGTACGATTGTTGTGTAATTTGTATTGTAAACCGGTCGGGAAGACTGAATCTGAACAGTAGCATTGTACACGCCCACTGCCGGCATATTTTCAATGGTAATCACAAGGTTACAATCTATACGCTCTTCCGGGGCATAGGTATCTGCTGTCCACTTTCGATCGTTTATAAACCTTGCGAAGGCTTGCTCCATATCTCTGAACACCTGTCGGTCGGATGTTTGCGCGCGTTCATCGTTTACAACAACCTTGCAATTGAGCTCCTGGGTGAAGGCCTGTTGAAAGATAAGTGTGAATATTAAAGTGAAAGAAGCCCGTCTAATTCTGAAGGAGGTCATATATTTCATTTATGATATCTTTTGCAACATCATCCTTAGATTTCAGATCGAATTTTTTAACGGCACCATCACGGTGAATAACGGTGATTTTGTTGGTATCATAACCGAACCCCGCACCCTCGTCACGAATAGAATTCATCACGATCATATCAAAATTTTTGCGCTCCAGTTTTTCTTTGGCGTGCTCAAGCTCATTTTCACTTTCAAGTGCAAAACCAACAATCAACTGCGTATTTCTTTTGTTTTTACCAAGGGTGTAGGCGATATCCTCGGTTTTTTCCAGATCGAGACGAAAGGTCTCATCCTTTTTCTTGATCTTTTCAGATGCCATCACCCTGGGTTTGTAGTCAGCCACGGCTGCGGCAAGCACTACGATATCCGACTTATCGAAGGTTTCCGAACATTTTTGAAGCATCTCCTCGGCCGAAGTCACTGAAACCAGGCTAATGTTTGGATGGTTGATTGATAACTGGACAGGTCCGCTTACTAATCGGACCGCTGCACCTCTGCTGGCAAGTTCTGAGGCGATTGCATAGCCCATTTTGCCAGTGGAGTGGTTCGCGATAAATCGCACCGGGTCTATGGCTTCATGCGTCGGGCCCGCTGTAACGAGCGCAGTTCTTCCGGCAAGGGTATTCCTGCTTTGCAAATGAGATTTAATAAAATCCACTATTTGTTCGGGCTCGGCCATTCTGCCTTCTCCTACAAGGCCACTGGCCAATTCGCCATATTCAGCCTGTATGATTCGGTTGCCATAATTCTGGAGGATCAGCATATTATTCCGGGTTGCCGGATGCAGGTACATATCCATGTCCATGGCAGGAGCTATGAAGACCGGACATCGCGCAGAAAGATATACAGCTGCGAGCATGTCTTCACAGATTCCATTGGCAAATTTAGCGATGCTGTTTGCTGTAGCCGGTGCGATCAGATACAAATCAGCCCATAATCCAAGCTCAACATGACTAGCCCACTCGCCGGACTTCGTATTAAAAAAATCTATGGTTACCGGATTTTTGGAAACGGTGGCCAGGGTGAGCGGACTTATAAAATCTGTCGCTGAAGGGGTCATAATCACTCTTACCTGAGCGCCTTCCTTCACAAGTGTTCTTATTAAGATAGCTGATTTGTAGGCAGCTATACTGCCCGTGACTCCAACCAAAATATGTGATCCACGGAGCATGAACCGGATTAGTAATAATCCTGGCTTACTTCTTCATCCGGATATCTGAAAGTGAGTTCACCATTCAGAAACTCATCAACGGCAACATTTGTTGACTTCGGCATTCTCTCATAAAACTTTGAGATTTCAATCTGCTCCCGGTTTTCGAAAATCTCTTCGAGGTTATCAATTGTGGTGGCGAATTCGGCAAGTTTGGAGGTGAGTTCTTCTTTGATCTGCGCTGATATTTGCCTTGACCTTTTTGAAATAACCGAAACGGACTCGTAAACATTGCCGGTGTCTTTTGCCAGTATGTTCAGATCTCTGCTGATAATTGATGGATTTGTCGCCATAATAATGTTTATAAAGTTTCTTCTGTTAGTTTTTCAATATTATTCAGGGCAGTTGTATAGTAAGTCTGTATATCCTTGATATACTTGCTGCCCGGATAGTTTTCGATAAATTCCTGGTAATAAGCAATGCAATCGTAAAATCGCTCTTTTTGCCTTGATGGGATGCTTTCTTTGGCAAACTTATAGGATGCCTGAACCAACAAGTAATTGGCATCTTCTCCAAGAGCTGAATCCGGATAATCCTTCATAAAATTATCAAGGGAAATCATTGCAGAGTTCAGCCTGTCAAGCTGATAATAAAGCTTTGCAGTTTCAAAGGCCTTTTTCTCAAGTTTTAAACGCAACTCTCCCTGTATGTTGCTGGCCTCCGTTCTGTATCGGCTGGCAGGATATCTGTTGAGAAAAGTCTGAATAGCGCTGATTGCTTCTACAGTACTCGACTGATCCAGGTTGAAGATCGGTGACTGTTTATAAAGTGAGTAGCCGTACATATAGTATGCTTCTTCCGCAAACTCACTTCGATTATATGTATCGTGGAAATTCTTGAAAAAATGTGAAGCAAGAAGGTATTGTTTTTGGTAATAATGCGCGTAGGCATAGAAAAATTCAACCTCTTCAGCCTCTGCACTGCCCCTGATATATGGCCTGATCTGGTCGAAAAGTATCACACAGCGGTGATAATCTTTTCCCTCATAATATTTTAGAGCGGCATCGTATTTCAGCTTCCAGTCATCACTTTTTTGGATTGCTCTGAATTCACTGCAACTCACACAAAATATTAATAGTGAGAGAATTAATGAATTTTTGACTGCTTTTTTTATCATGAGGGTGCAAATATAACGGAGTAACGCTTAATTAGCAATATTATTTAGGAACTGACCGGCTTGTTAACATTTTTTAACAATCACAATCGGGGCTATCGCTGCAACGCATCATTGTCAGGGGTTTGCGTGGTTTCCGGCTTCGTTTCAGATTCGGCAGGATTTTGGGCATCCGCATCTGATGTTTTGTCGAATGTAGCGGCTTCCTCCTTGTATATTCGCTCCTCTTCTGCACGCTTTAATTCCGCCTCGGTCGGATTAATCAGAATCTCTTTTTTGGTGGGTCGCTCATCAATGCGCCAGGCAAAACCCTCAAGTTTCTTTTTATCATCTTTAAGTTCATGAGGGGGAATAAACTGGCCGTCCGGGTTTGTATAAAATCGAATATCATTTACCTCATTTTCCAAAAACTCTATTTTCATATTCGTGCAGATAATTTTGTTCATGCCTATTAATATGGTATTGTCTTTTTCATCAGCTACAAAATAGATGGTTTCTCCATTACCGGTCACATCTACATTATTAATATTGTTGCCAATGAAATAGGCAGTCATCAGCCTGCCTTTGATCTGGTTGTAATTTCCGGTGGAATCTGCTGAAATGATAAATGAATTGACCTTTGCCTTGAGTTGGTCGATTGTGCCGTTGTTCACCAGAATTTGAATCGTATCGGCGGTGATTTGACTGGCATCATTCCAAAGTATGGGTCCTGAGTAGAAGACGATAGAAGAATCGCTCAAAAAATAGGCAAGTGAATCCGATTTGCCCTGAAGATCACTTTTATAAATACTCACATTCCGGTAAGCCAACAGGCGTTTGTTCACTTCGAGGGAATCATCGATTGACACAAGTGTATCTGCCCTGAGAAACATGGTGTCTTCGCTCATTATTTTTTTAAGGAGTGGGTCTCCATAAATTATTGCCGTACCCCTCTCCTCCCAAAAATCAGCTGTTTGTCCGGTTATAATTACTTCATCAGATTTTGCAAAAAGATAAACATTACCCTTCGCCGTGTAAGCACCGAGTTCAGTGTTGTAGTAAAGTTCATCACCTTTTATGTAGTATTGTTCCGTATCAATTTCGCCTTCCAAAAACAAATATGCTCCCAATCTGGTGTCGAATTCGCTGCTCTTTTGGGAATTTAGCACTTTCCCGTCATTGGTTGTGATGGTGGTGGCCGTGCTCGTCCGCGCTTTTTTTGTCACGATATTGTAAACAAGGTCATTTGACTCCAGGGTATAATCAGGTGTGACCAGTCGCACCTGTTCATTGAAAAACATCATTTTATTTTCTGTGTCATAGTTGCCTTTCTGACTGTACATCGTGTTGTACCCATCGTTGATCCTCCCTCCTTCAAAATACGTGGCAGACTTATTCACCATATCGTAATCGAGGTTATCGGTGTACAAGCGGATAGAATCATCGATATAAACCACATCCCCGCGCAATCTGGCCATTCGGCCATTTCCATCATAAAACAAACGGTTAGAGGTGATGGTTACCGAATCCTCCATATCTTCGATCCGTACATGGCCAAAAGCTTCGGTACTGTTGGTGTTATCATAAAAAATGGCGGAATCGCAATAAATGATGGTATTTTGCTGTGTGAATTTTACGTCACCGGTTAGTTTTTTATATTTCACACCATCTTTTACGCCTCCTTCAAGAATATTCGCTTTGTATTCAAGCTTATCCGGATTTTGTGCAAAAGAAGGTATGCACGAAAGACTGAGCAGAGTTATAAAAACTAATGTTACCTTTATCTTGCTTTTCAATGCTCTTTAATTATCGCACAAAACTAACGAAATTTACATTTTTGCTATTATGCAGGATCAACTAATAGATTATATCACCAGGCAAAAATTGTTCGAAATGCACGACAAAATAATCGTGTCAGCCAGCGGGGGTATCGATTCTATGGTCCTGATTCAACTGCTTTCCGGCGCGGGCTACTCGTTTGCTATTGGCCACTGCAATTTTCAGCTTAGAGCAAAAGAATCTGATGAAGACGAACAGTTTGTGGCAGCAGCAGCAAAACAGTATGACAAAAAAATCTTTATTCAAAAATTCGACACCGGCGCTTATGCCGATGAGTGTGGTATTTCAATACAAATGGCGGCCAGAGCACTGCGCAGGGCCTGGTTTGAAACGCTATGCGAACAACATGGTTTTAATAAAATATGTACAGCGCATCATCTGAACGATGCCATCGAGACTGTAATTTTCAATCTGACTAAAGGAACCGGTATCGCCGGATTACAGGGCATTTTGCCACAAAGCGGTCGCTTTGTGCGCCCTTTGCTTTTCGCTACACGCGAAATGATAACCCAATTCGCTGATAATCAAAATATTGCCTGGCGTGAGGACCATTCGAATGCATCGACAAAATACGCCCGGAACAAAATAAGACATCTGGTAATTCCGGAACTCAAAAAAATCAACCCAAACCTGGAAACAACTTTTAGGACAACCTCTGAAAAAATCATAGCAGCAAACAACATTTTCCGGGAAGCAATTGAAGGCAAGAAAGAAAGTCTGATGAGCCGACAGGGCGATTCTGTGGCCATTGATATAAAAAAGTTGCTTGACAGCGCGCATCCTGCAGTTATGCTTTATGAAATAATAAAAGACTTTGGATTCAATTTTATCCAGGCAAAGCAGATTATTGAAGGACTACAAAACCAGCCCGGCAGGGTTTTTAATTCTGAAAGTCATCAACTCACACAGGACAGGGAATGCCTTCTGCTCGATACGGTGAATGCCACACCACCCAACATGGCTCATGTAAATTCCGGAATTACTTCAGCATCATTTTCGGGAGTAAGGTTCATTTTTGAGCAGTATGATATGAGCGAATTCTCGCTTGATATGCGAAATGAAGTAGCCTGCCTTGATCTTGAATTAATCAAATTTCCACTTTTGATTCGGTACTGGGAAAAGGGTGATTACTTTTTTCCACTCGGAATGCAGGCCAAAAAAAAGGTGAGTGATTTTATGATTGATAAGAAAATTCCAGTAAACTTGAAATCAAAGACAATCACGATTTTTTCAGGAAATGATATGGTCTGGCTGGTCGGGCATCGCATCGATCACCGTTTTCGGTTAACCGATAAGACGAGAAAGGTTTTGAAAATTACAAAAGCATTGAAGCATGATTAATCCTTTCAAAAAGACTTACACCTCCAAGGAACTGAATACATTCAGATTCTTGTCGCGTATTAAACTTTTCCAGCGACTCAATTACAAGGAAATGTCCCATTTTCTCCCATATTTTTATTTGCGCGAATATAAAATGGATGAGGTGGTGTTTTTCAGAAATGATCCCTCCAACGCCTTGTACTTGGTAAAAAGCGGTAAAATATCCATTAACATTGATATTGAGGAGGAATTTGAACTGCTGAACATCGTGAAGTCGGGCGAGGCATTCGGAGAGAATACGCTGCTTGAAGAAACCAACAGGGTTTACACGGCCATTGTCTATTCCGAAAGGGCTGAGTTAATTGTTCTGCCGAAAGTGAATATTCATGAGATTTTTACTTCTCACAAAGACGTGAAGATGAAAATGATAGAATCGCTCGGTGAATTATATCATGAGCAGATGGTAAATCTTTTCAAGGGGTATAAGTCAAGTCTGGGACTTTTTAACCTGAGTCAGATATTTAAGTAATAGCCCATTATTTAGATTGGGATTTTCCCATATTTCTCCAATCTTAGTGTTATTAAAATTTTCCCGATTCCGCCTTTTTTGGTAACTTGCGCCTTCATTTTTTAGACCATTCTTTTAACAAAAAAATCTGATTATTATGAAGGTAACAGTAGTAGGTGCAGGTGCCGTAGGCGCAAGTTGTGCAGAGTATATCGCAATCAAGGATTTTGCGGATGAAATAGTTCTATTGGACATCAAAGAAGGTTTTGCTGAGGGCAAGGCGATGGATCTGATGCAGACAGCATCGCTTATGGGTTTTGATTCGTCTATAACAGGCACAACAAATGATTATTCCAAAACAGCCAACAGCGATGTAGCTGTAATAACAAGCGGTATTCCCAGAAAGCCGGGGATGACGCGTGAAGAGTTGATCGATATCAACGCGGGAATCGTAAAGCAGGTATGCGAAAATCTGATTAAGCATTCTCCAAATGTGATTCTGATTGTGGTGAGTAACCCAATGGATACGATGGCTTATCTGGCTCATAAAACCACCGGTTTGCCAAAGCACCGGATCATAGGTATGGGCGGTGCACTTGACAGCGCCAGATTCAAATACAGACTCGCCGAGGCAATCGGATGTCCGCAATCGGATGTCGATGGCATTGTTATCGGTGGCCATAGCGATACAGGTATGGTTCCGCTCATCGAAAAGGCGGTAAGGAACAGCATTCCTGTTTCTGAGTTCCTGAGCGCTGAAAAAATGAGCGAAGTGGTAGAAGCTACTAAGGTTGGCGGGGCTACCCTTACAAAATTGCTCGGCACAAGCGCCTGGTATGCACCCGGAGCAGCTGTGTCGGAATTGGTAAAAGCAATTGCACTCGATTCCAAAAAGATGTTCCCATGCTCGGCATTGCTCGAAGGAGAATACGGGTTAAAAGACATCTGTCTTGGCGTACCATGTGTTTTGGGCAAAAACGGAATTGAAAAAATTGTTGAAATCCCACTGTCGCAGGCAGAAAAGGAAAAACTGGTTTCCAGTGAAGCAGGTGTTCGGGAGGTGAATAATCTGCTGTAATTCGAGCGAAATTTCATAACCATAATCAAACCGGCTCAAAAATGGGCCGGTTTTTTCATGTTGTTTTCATTATAGATAATACCTGCAAGACTTATCATGGTGATTTCCTTTAAGCATCATTGATATCTACAACCGCATCATCTTTTTTTAATCCTAAATCCGGATTATTTTTTATATTTCGACCTAATGAATCCGGGTAAAATTCCTTTTCAAACATATTTTCGTTTATGCTACAATCTTCAAAACAATACATCAATATTGTCTTCATGCTGATTGCATGTTTCATTTTCCTATTTCAACCTTCTGCGGCCCGGAACCAAAAACCCAATATTCTGCTCATCACCATCGATGACCTGAATGATTGGGAAGGCTTCATGAACGGGCACCCAAAAGCACTGACACCCCAAATGGACAAACTGGCACAACAGGGCGTGGCATTTACCAATGCTCATGTGCAGGCCCCGATTTGTAATCCTTCCAGAACCAGTTTTCTCACCGGGCTGCGGCCAACCACGACAGGAGTTTATGCACTGGGGCCATGGTTCAGAGACCTGGATCAATACAAAGACTGGGTGACATTGCCACAGTATTTAGAAAAAAACGGCTATGTGACTATGTCAACCGGCAAAGTCTTTCACGATGCTTATCCACCGAAAGAACTGCGAAAAGATGGCCCTGAATTCACAAAGTGGGGTTTCCACGGCGGCTTCTTTCCCAGGCCGGAGCAACCATTCGTTAAGGCTACCGGACACCCGCTGGTGGATTGGGGCGTTTTTCCTGAAAAGGATGAGGATCAGGACGACTGGAAAGTGGCAGATTGGGCCATTGAGCAATTGAAAAATCCGCCAAAAGATAAGCCTTTCTTTCTATCTGTCGGCTTCCGTCACCCGCACGTGCCGCTTTATGCCTCACAGAAATGGTTTGATTTATACCCGGAAGACGAGGTGTTGTTGCCTGTAGTTCGCGCTGATGACCGGGACGATGTGCCACGGTTTGCCTGGTATCTGCACTGGAATCTGCCCGAACCCAGACTTGCATGGATCCAGATGCAAAACGAATGGAAAAACAAGGTGCGGGCCTACCTGGCAAGTGTGAGTTTCGCAGATATGCTTGTAGGCAGGGTGCTGAATGCTTTGGAAGAGACAGGCCTGGCCGACAATACCATTGTTGTACTCCTGTCGGACCACGGTTACCACCTTGGCGAAAAATCAATAAGCGGGAAGAACACCCTGTGGCACGAAACAACGCGGGTTCCGTTTATCTTTTCGGGGCCTGGAATCAACCATCGCAATGTATTGAATGATCAGCCGGTTGAACTGCTTGATTTGTATCCTACTCTTTTGGAACTGGCCGGACTGCCTGAGAAAAAGGGACTTGACGGCCATTCTCTCGTACCACTGCTCAAAGATCCGACGCACAAGCGCCCCTGGCCGGCGATTTGCTCTCATGGACCGGGCAACCATGTTGTCGTCACGGAGCAATGGCGGTATATACAATATGCCGACGGATCGGAGGAACTTTACGACCACATTAATGATCCTCACGAATGGGACAACCTCGCAATAAATAATGGCTATAAGCCCATACTGGAGCACCTGGCAGGCTATCTTCCTGCTAAAATTGCCGCCCCTGCTCCAGGAAGCGTGATACGTCTCATAGAGATGCGAGACGGCGAGCCCTACTGGGAAGGCAGGAAAATTGAGGCAGATGCACCGATCCCGATGGAATATAAAATAGATTAGTCATCACAAGGATTGTATTTCAAAGCGCATATTCAGCTTGCGGGCAATGGTTTTTGTATAATAAACTTTCGGTGATGAATAATCCGGGTTAAAAATCATCAGCGTACAAGCCAATCACTTTCCGTTCAACATACTTCAATATCAGCTCTGTGGCCTGTGGTGTCGGGCTTATCAATAATTCATTGAACTTTCTCAGGTTTTTCTGAACCATGAGATCATCCCAAACTGAGATTCTCAGTAACCTGATTTTTTTCTTTCTGCAAATCATGTCGGTGAGCAAATCCTGCATGGCGATGAGCTTCCAACCTGATGATCCGCTCAGACCCAGATCGCCGCTTTGCTGCGATGCACCAAAGTGCAATTCTGCTTCGGTATTTGTCCAGTTGGGCTTGGATGTGCCGACTTTTAAACATTCCACTTCATAATTGCGGCAATAAGTCCGGTATTTCATGGCCGGGAATGCCGACAAATTTTCATAAATCGGTGATCGCAATGTTTTAGCCCGGTACCGGTTAAAGTGGATTGGCTCATCGAGCAGCACACAAAATCGCCCGAATTCCAGAAAAGGTGGTTCATGTATGATTTTCTGCAGGGGATCTTCCCCGCCAAGAATTTCATAAGCTTCCTGAAATTGTTTTTCAAAAAAACTGCCCTGCAGTTCATCGGAATTCATTTTGCGGTTAATTTGCTCCGCAGGGATGTATTTGGTCAATAATACCTTGTTCAGTTTTTCTGTCCTGATGGAATATTTTTTATTCATGGAATTAGATTCAGCTTATAATCCCGGGCCTGGATAGAAACGATATATTTGTATCCATTCCCGATAGCCGCCCTGGCCTTTTTTCAGTTTACTAAAGCCCGCACTTAGAATGTAAGGGCTTTCTATTTAGTACATGCATCAATTACGCTGCTTTGGCAACTATTAAACAAAAGTGACATACAGATATTTTTCTTAGCACAAAATATAGAATACGTTGAATTTATGACTTATAAAATTTCATTTTGTTATCACTCAATATGCGAACAGAGGATCTTTCCCGCGGTTGTTGCGGTTTTCGCCGCAAAAGTTACCATGGTTGGTGCAAGGCACACAAGGCTGTAATCATTTGAATCCTTCACTGTACTGTTTCAGCTATTCATGTTCTGCAAGGCTTCGGATTTCCTGCATCATAATGTTACCGGTTGATTCGCCAATCGACATACGTGTGAGGTATTCGGTAAACTTAACCCCGGGATTTTCCTCATAAAAGTCAGGAGTCAGTATATACCCCAGCGCATCCATGCCCAGGCCGATAACAAATTTTGGCCCATGGGTTTTCATCAGCTTTTTGGATTCGATCGAATGTGTTGGAGTTGATTCTCCCGGATGTGTAACAAACCATGCATCTCCCACAGAAAAAAAAGCGATCTCCGTATGTAAGCTGTCCGTTATGGCGCGATTAACAATCCCCAAAGCAGCCAGTTGCTGAAAAGCCTGATTTGAAACCGGCATTTTAATGATCCGGCTTTTGAATGATATATTGCTCTGGTCCGATCTTTTCGGGTTTTCCAGGAGTAATTCAACGGCCAGACCGAGTTCCCTGCCCCTTCGTTCGGCTACTTCAAAGGTTTTAGCCTCATATTCCGGCTGAACCCATCCCCCTATTGCCCCTTGCAAAAATAAATTGACACCTCCGAGTTTTTCATCAAGGTGAGCATACAAACCGGCTACATAATCAGCAGATACAAGGTTAGTTGCCCCATCAAGAAAAGTTGGGTGGCAGGCGAAATTAGTCAGGGTGGCGATAGAGTGGTTTTTTTTGTCCAGAAACTGAATGACAGAAAGGCTGCGATCAAGATTTAATGAATCGGAAATGTTGAAAACCCAGTCCTTACCAAACTCGGCTTCAGCATACACCATCCTGGCAGGTTGCATGTTTCTCCATGCTTCTTCAACAGCTTTAACAGCTTGTTGGATCAGCATCTCCATGTAATCAGGATCCACGCCTGAAGTCATTTGATCCGGCCCCCAAATGCCGACAACATCAGGCCCTTCATGGGTATGCGTGGAGGCCATTACTATGCGGGCCGGGTCGAAGCCGGGATCTGAAATCACACCTGCCATTGCTCCGCGTATTGCTTCGAGCGTCGGATACAACAAGCCTATACAATCGAAGGTAAGCAGCGTCACGTTCTTATTACTTTCAGACAATACAATGGCTTTCACATAAAGTGAATCATGAATACCGGTGAATTGCCGGTTTATTGCATCACCGGCGATAAAGGCGCCGGACGCTGGTGTAATAGAGGCCATTGAGACCCCGACCTGCAAATTGTCTGAAACTTTTTTATCGAAAGAGCATGCCTGGTTCAGAAAAAGCAATGCCAAAGCAAAATATTTATACATTTTGGAAAATATTAATTATGCCTGCAAATATAGATAAGTTTGTAAGCATCGTGAAATTGGGCTACTAAACCTCATGACGATTATTCACAGTTTTGCTTTTATACTTTGTGCTCCTTGCCATATATTGAAATACGTCTTTCAGGCGGATAAAATGATTTTGATAAAAGAAATCCGATGGATCTCCCGGCTGGGAATTCGACAACGATTATTTTAAGCAGGGTGATGGTCAAACCGCTTTCCGATCAGCAACAGCACCAGCACCATTGTGCTGGAAGCCATGCCAATAGCCATCAGTGCCATGACGGAGTAATTTTGAATGACCCAGCCTCCGACTGCGCCACCAACCATGACACTCAAGCCTAAAAATACGGCATCAGAAATGGTAAGGGCGGAGGTCTGCACATCGGGAGATACAATGTCGAAAATGTATTTTCTCAAGGCAGTGAGCATGAGACCAAAGGCAATTCCCTCTAACACTGATGCGAGGGTTACTGCCAATGAGGTTTGGAAATACAAAATGATCGCGAATCGAATCAAGTATAAACAGACCGCCCCGATCATTAATTTACGAGGGACGAATCTTGATAATAACCATACAGATAAAAACATTGCGGGAATTTCGCTGCCAGTGCCAATAAAATAGGTCCAGCCGAGTTCTATTACCCCACCTCCGGTATCTTTAATAACCAGTCCCAGAAAATTATAGATTGTTTGCACACCCACATAAAGTAGAAAGATTATTATCAGTATATATATATAGGCCACATTGCCGAAAAGGGATTTAAATGCTTTTATCGGTGTAAGTTTTTGCCTGGCTGTGCCCAGGGCAGGCGATTTGTAATCGGGTGTGGTGATGACGGTGATAAATAGCAATGTGGCTGCAGTGGCTACTATCCAGTACATGATGTTCCAGCCAAAGGCCTGAATCAGATAGGCTGTGAAAATAGCAGCACTGGCCCATCCCAATGAGCCCAGTCCACGGATTTTACCATATAATTTTTCTTTTCCATAGTGCCCGAGGTGCTTCAATGCCCATGCATCGAGCATAGGGCCGAGGGGCTGCTGTAAAAATCCCATTATCGCCATAAGTCCATATATAGCATATAGGTTTTGCTGGAAAGGAAAGATGCAGACAGTACCAGCCAGAACTATTGTGCCGAATGCCACTGGAATTCTGTTGCTTTGCAATTTGTCTGAAAAATATCCAAAAATGTTTTGCCCGACCAAAGCAGAAAAGGTGTACAATGACATCATTAAACCTATATCGGATGCGCTGATGGATTTGATTTCTTCAAAATACAGCACATAGTAACACAGGAATGCGCCGGAAAGCGCCCAGTAGAGGTAAATTGCAACCCTGAACCTGATTATGATTTCGGGTAAGGATAAGAGGCGCGGATTCATGGCTTATTGCTGAAAGGCAGGATCGAACTCGCTTTGAATGGTGTGTATTGCTGATTCGATGAAAGCCTCGGTTATTTGTTTTTCGTTGAGTATGGAGTAGCTGTACCCTTTTTCTTTTACATATTGGTTGCATTGCCTTAGGGCATTGCGAATGTCGTCGTATGTGATGTCCATTGATGCAGGATATATCGGCACCCCTGCCCGGCTTATCAGATCTTTTATTTCATCCACTGCATTTTCCTGCAACATACTCATCAGTAAGATGCCAAGATTGATTACTTTCCCATGAAGGAAATGCTTTTGGGTAATCGCTTCAAGACAGTAATAAAAGAAGTGTTCCGAACCTTCTTCATACTGGCAATGTCCAACCCTGTAGTTTTCCACCGCCACAAATTTGTACCCTTCCATCATCAAATGAATGGCCTCATCAGTGACTGCATAAATATCATCCACCGATTTCATTACCGAATCGAGTATTGCTGTGGTCTGATCATACAACCCCTGATCCATTTTACTACTCCCGTGAGCAACAGCTAGCTTCCAGTCGAACAGGGCAGTATGGCAACTCAATAAATCACAGATCCCGGAACGGTTGTAAACAGAAGGCGCTGACTGTATCATGGCATAATCACAATAAATTGCTTCCGGTATTTTTTCACCTACATATTTAACTTTACCATCATACCTCAGGGCAATAGGATAAGAAAACATGGCGTCCACGGAAATGGCAGTAGGGACCTGATAAAGCGACCGGTTGCTTTTCCATGCGTGAAATTTGGCAATATCCATGGCCATTCCACCACCAAGGCCAATTGCCACATCAAAGCCGGCGAGCTCTTGGTTTTCCTTCTCAAGTATCCCCGCCTCCATGGTTCTGGTCATTACAACATCCGGATTAAGACAATGGAATACCCGGCCGTATTTTTCCCATAGAACCTCATCTGTTACGATAAGTACTTTTTTACCAGATAGCAAATCCGGCAAACCCCCTATGATGTCCCTTCCATAGACTACCTTATAATCAATACATGGAGATGCCTGCATAATTTGGAATTTTTAAACGAATGCATACAATATCCTTTTTTTTGTTAAGCTAACCATATTCAATCCATGAAAATTGAATGGAATCAACAGATGGATCTTAAAACGATAAATTACTGGTTCCTAAGCGGTGTTCATAGGAGCAATTAAAACTCTAAGAAAGAAATGCGATCAATACGCCGGCGGCGACTGCCGATCCGATAACACCTGAAATGTTACTGGCCATAGCATACTGCAACAAATGGTTGCCGGGATCATTTTTCAAAGCAATGTCATTGGCTACGCGCGAAGCCATTGGCACAGCGCTCAATCCGGTAGCGCCGATTAATGGATTTATTTTCTTATCAGAAAAAAGATTATATATCTTAACTGCAAAAATGCCACCCGCCACCGAAAAGCAAAAGGCAATGAATCCACCGACAATAATCAGAATGGTTTTTGAATTCAAAAACGCATCTGCCGACATGGTAGCGCCTACAGTGAGTCCGAGAAAAATCGTTGCTGTATTTAAGATTCCCCCTGAAGCGGCCTTGTACAACCTGCTGGTGGCATTGCCGATCTCTTTCACGAGGTTCCCGAATAACAACATCCCGACAAGCGGAACTGCTGAAGGCACAAATAATGCCACCAGCCCACCCATCATAAGCGGAAAAAGAATTTTCACGGCGCGGAGGTTTTTGATGGGTTTACGGCTGGGATACAGCTTATCCATTTCCTTCATGTTGATTTTAAGCTCCTTCTTTGTCATGGTAAGTCGCACGACAAATGGAATAATAACCGGAACCAATGCCATGTATGAGTATGCGGCAATAGCGATTGGTCCGAGCAGATGTGGCGCCAGCTTAATTGTTGTATAAATCGCGGTCGGCCCGTCGGCACCACCGATGATGCCAAGTGAAGCAGCTTCCTTTATTGTGAAACCTGCGGCGATTGCTCCAAGCAAAACGGTAAAAATTCCAATCTGGGCTGCTGCTCCAAAAAACGCAAGTCTCAGATTTCTGAGCATCGGTCCGAAGTCTGTCAGTGCACCCACGCCCATAAAAATAATCGGAGGCAATAATCCTGTCTTGATAAGTGAATAATACAGCAGATTCATGATGCCGTATTCTTTTGCGATCTCAAGCAAAGTCATGTGCATGATTTCATCCGTAGAAGGCACCACGGCCATCTCTCCTCCCAGTGCATTGGCAAGGATCAGACCAAAGCCAATCGGCACAAGCAGTAAAGGTTCGTATTCGCGCACAATGCCCAGATAGAGCAGAAGGCCTCCGATAAGTATCATTACAAGCGTCTCAGGACTTTGCAGTAAAGCCCCGAAAGCCGTCATTTCATACAAATGTTTTAATATTTCCATATCAACTAAGTCAGGCCGGGAAAAAATTATTGCAACCTGATGAGCACATCATCTTCTTCTACCGATTCGCCATCTCCAAAGCATATTTCAACTATTTTGCCCGACTTGTCAGACGTTATGGCATTGTAAACCTTCATGGATTCTATGTATCCGATCACGCCGCCGACCTTGACGGTGTCCCCGATTTTAATGGCCGTTTCCGTAGCGCTCTTTGTTCTGTGATAATTACCTTCAAGCGGCGAGGTGACTTCCTCCAGCGTTGAAGTGTCTGGTGTGCTTGTTTCCGTAGCGGATGGTGTCTGCTTTTCTTCAGTTGACGGCGTTCCTTCACCATAAGACACGGAGACGATGAATTTTTCACCGTTTACATTCACATTTAAAGTTTTAGGAGTGAAGCCTGAAACTGCAGTTGCAGGAGTTGCTTCGGCAGGCGCCGGCTTTGCTGATTTAGCGGCGCGTTTGTCGGCGAGGTCCTTTTCAAAATCAGCCTTTGCTTTGCCGGATTTGTAATTTCTGTATTGAGCCGGATGCATGGCCAGTTCAAACAACTCTTCATTATCTTCACCGTATTCCCAGCCGTTCTCATCCATTTCTTTGCGGAAGCTGTCGAGCGCATCTGGGTATAGCTCCTGTGGATTTCCGGTAAAAAATTCCCGTCCCTGCTCCTTGGCGAGGTTCACGATCTCAGGGGCAAGCTCACCCGGTACTTTTCCGGCTTTTCCAAGCAACATATCCCAGGTATTGTCATCGATCATGGAGAAGCGCTCCTTGCCTTTTATCATCTGGATGACATTCATCAGCGCCACGTTTTTTACATACTGGCTGTAGGGTGTCACCAATGGCGGATAGCCCAGCATCGGCCAGATTGTCTCAACCTCATCAAAAAGTTTTACCATCAGATCATCCTGAGTCATTTGAGGCTTTCCGTTTTTGTCGAGCCATTTGTTCAGACTTGCCAGATTATTTGCCAAATCTGCCATCAGGCTGCCCATCATGCCGCCAGGGAGGCCCGGGCCGATCAGCAGTGAATTCAGAAAGCGGTTTTTAGGATCGATGTAGTATCCGAGGAAATCGTCGATAAATTCCTGAGTAAGTGTGCGTGCCTGCATGTAGGCTTTCATATTAATTTCAGGCACTTTAAATCCCGCATCCTTCAGCATTTCAACTACACTGATCAAATCCGCATGGCCGGTTCCCCATGAAAGCGGCTCCATGCCTACATCAATGATCTCGCATCCTGCTTTTGCTACTTCAAGGATCGATGCCATCGTAAAGCCGGGACCGGTTTGACCATGATACTGAATGAGAATATCAGGATGGGCTGCCTTGATGGCTTTTACTATTTTCCCCAGGCTCACCGGCCTGCCAATGCCTGCCATATCCTTAAGGCATATTTCCTGCGATCCACCCTCGATCAACTGCTCAGCAAGATTTACATAATAATCAACCGTGTGGAGCTTTGAATGCGTCAGCGAGAGTGTGCCCTGGGCGATCATGCCGCCCTCTTTAGCGTATTTTATTGAATCGATGATATTCCTCGGATCGTTGAGGCCATCGAAAGAGCGTGAAATATCCACACCTTGTTTCTTCTTGACCCTGAACATGAGCTTGCGCACATCCACAGGCACAGGACTCATACGGATGCCGTTCAAACCTCTTTCGAGCATATGTGTCTGAATACCAGCTTCGTTAAAGTCTTTAGTCCAGGCCCGCACAGCTTTGTTGGGATTTTCACCAAATAGCAGGTTGATCTGCTCAAAGCCGCCTCCGTTGGTTTCTACTCTCGCGAAGCATCCCATGTCGATGATGACAGGAGCGATGCGCACCAACTGGTCTTTGCGTGGCATGTATTTGCCCGAAGATTGCCACATATCACGGTAAACGAGGCTGAATTGAATTTCCTTTGCCATATTTGTCGAGGTTTATATCTGTAAAAATTTTATTGTCAAATTGAAAAAATCAAGCGCCACCTGTCGCTGATTGGTTATTTCGGCCCGCAGCTATGCTGTCTTTTCTATTGATGTTACCCTTGCCCTGCCTTCTGTTATCACATCTACAGCTGAGATAATTGCCGCCAATTTCCGGGGATCAACACCTGACTGAATAGCAGGTTGGGCTACAGCGGGTATTTTGCTTTCCGGGAAAAACCTGTTCACAAAAGAAATCAGTAAATTACCAAAGACCACAATGAACAACAAAATCAAAAAAACCGTTATCATTCCCACGGCCATCAACATCAGCGCGGTACTAAATACTTCACTCATAATTTCAGGGTTTAATTGTTCGGTATTTGTTAAAAATTCCTTTAATTCCTATTATACCAAAATATTTGCCGTTTTCAAAGGACAGGCTAATTCTATTCTTTTTCAATGACTTTTGTCATGGATAAAACTATGATCATTCAAAACGCTCCTACCGGCCAGGTTTACTGGTTTTTGGTAAATATTCACAATAAAAGATTTTCTATTCATATTATGCGGGCTGCAGGAAAGACCCCTTTTTTCAAAAATGATTAAACCCCGATCTTAAGCCTGAATCCTACTCCATGTACATTGGAAATGCTGATGGCAGGATCCGAAGCGAGTAATTTTCGCAAGCGCGAAATAAACACATCAAGGCTTCTGCCATTAAAATAATCGTCATTGCCCCAGATGGCATTTAATATTTCAGTTCGTTTTACGATCTCCTGCTTTCTCTGGTAAAGAAATAAAAGGATATCAGCCTCCATTTGCGTGAGTCTTACATGTTGGGTAGCGGTTTCGAGCAAAAGGTTTTTATAATCAAATAAGAAAGCCCCGATTTTCAGTTTTTGCTGCGGGGCGCTCTGTGGCGCTCCTGACCTTTTCAGGAAAACGCGTATCCGGCAAATCAATTCTTCAATACCGAAAGGCTTGGTGATATAATCATCTCCCCCCACCAGAAAACCACGCAAACGATCTTCCTTAAGTGTTTTTGCAGTAAGAAAAAGAATCGGTACCTGATCATTGTTTTCGCGGATCCGGGTAGCCAGTTCAAACCCATCCATTTTGGGCATCATTACATCTAATATACAAATGTGATATGCTGCGGATTGAAAGCGACTGAGCGCATCGTGGCCATTCTTACATAAATCCACTGAAAATCCATGCTGCTCCAGGTTGTCCCTGATCACGAAACCAAGATTTACATCGTCTTCGGCCAACAATATTTTCACTTCATTGCTCATCAGCCAATTGGAAAGTTAAACTGAATTTGCTGCCTTTTCCGGGTTCGCTTTCTACGGAAATTTTACCCTTATGGAGTTTGACAATATTTTTCACATAATGCAATCCGATACCAAATCCCTTGATATCGTGGATGTTTCCGGTTGGTACCCTGTAAAACTTCTGAAATATTTTTTTGTGAAATGCTTTATCAATTCCCACGCCGGAGTCGGAAATCTCAACCACAATCTGCTCTGGCCGGTTGAACGACCGGATCACAACTTCTGGTTGTTCAGCACAGTATTTGATTGCATTGTCCACCAGATTTTTTATTGCATTACTCAAGTGAATTCGATCGGCAAAAATACGTGATTGTTCAGCATTCAGAGAATGTTGAATCGCAGCGCGGCCTCTTGTCAGCATAAAACTTTCGACCACTTCGCCAATCAGTTGATGTACATCCATTAACTCCAGTTTCAGCGTGGTTTTTCTTTCCTCAATGATGGTGGATTGGAGGATATTTTCTACCTGGCTGAGCAATCTTTTACTTTCCTCCCGGATGATGTTGGAATAAGCAGCAAGTCGCTCTGAATTGTTTTTTATGCCGGGGTCGCCAAGCACATCGGCCGAAAGCAGGATGGTGGAGATCGGTGTGCGGAACTCATGGGTCATGTTATTGATAAACTGCTTCTGGGTTTCCGAAAGCTTTCTTTGCCTGAAAATGATGAATAATGCATAAGCAAAGAAGATAACTACCACAAATGAAACTATTGATGAAAAAATCCAGATACCCATTTGCCCGAGGAGCGTATTGTCTTTGGTCGGAAAAATCACGCCAAAATAATAATCGTTGTCCTCCCAAATTGGAAGTTCTGTGCGACTGCGGGTTTGCTCTGCCTGACCATCGCGCATAGTGATGTAATTTCCATACACCATATCTTCGCTCACGCAATCGTAAATCACATATTCAAAATCCAGCTTCAGGTCTCGCTTTCTGAATTCATTGATAAGCAGGGTTTCAAGCAGCCGTGCATCGATCACGTTGTTGAACATGACCACATAGTAGTTGGATGACAATTGCTGAACAGGGTTCACACGGGGAATTGGCCTGTCGTTATACAGCTGCATCTGGTCGGATACATTGCGCAGCGCTATGGTTACGGTTTGATTGAACTGAGTTTCTCGCAGATCAAAAGCCCTGGAAAACCAATAGATCTGAATGGTGATGATTCCTGCAAGGGAAAGGATAGCGAGGATTAAAACATATCTTATAGTTTGTCGTTTCACACTACGAAATTAACGGAATCGGGTGTTATTCAACCACTTTAACATTTCATTAACAAATTTTGTGGTTCCATTAACAACTGATCCGGTATAAATAGCTGAAATTTGGATCAAATCAAAAACTAAAATAGTGCTATGAAAAAATTTGTTTTATTAACCGCATTTGTATTCGGGCTGTTTTTCGCAGCCCAAAGCCAGACAGTTCAGATTGAATCGGGAAATCCCTCATCAATGGCAAAATTTAAATGGGAAGCTACAACACATGATTTTGGTAAAATCGATCAAGGCAAACCTGTTTCACACGATTTTGTTTTCACCAACACAGGTTCCACGCCACTGGTGATCAGCAACGTGCGCGGATCTTGCGGTTGCACGGTAACCGATTATTCAAGAGATCCCATAGCGCCTGGCAAAACCGGTATGGTAAAGGCCACATTCAATGCTGCAGCGATGGGTGCATTTAACAAAAGTATCCGGGTAACCGCCAACGTTGAAGGCGCCACAGAAACCTTGTTTATCAAGGGCGAGGTAGCAAAAGAAAACCTCTAAAAACAGAGAAACAACAAAGCATGGAGAGACTTTGGCGACAAGGTCTCTTTTTTTGTGCCGAATATTTTATTACGGCAAACTGTTTCTTAATTTTACCCTTCAAATGGGTTGTTAGCTCAGTTGGTTTAGAGCACTGCCTTGACAGGGCAGGGGTCGCTAGTTCGAATCTAGTACAACCCACCAAATGCCTTTATATGATGTATGAAGGCATTTGCTTAATTATTTTTGAAATCAGCGCTCTCACCATACCTGCAACACATTACTTAAACCTCCATGTATCTTTCCTTACCAAGGCTACTGCCAAAGCATTCCTGCCTTTAATTGTTGTGCACGTGGGGCATAGTGCTTATTTTTATTTAAATTGAAATTTTAACCAAAAAATGAGAATTACAATGTTCCGGCTTTTTACGGTTCTGCTCATAGCTTGTTCCTTCACTACATGCATCGAACGCGCTCAGCAACCGCTTGATATGAATAAGTACTTCGCCTGGTGCATTGTGCCATTTGACAACCAAAACAGAACCCCTGAGCAAAGGATCGAATTGCTAAAAATGCTGGGTTTTAAATCCTATGCCTACGATTGGCGCCAAGAACACCTGAAAACTGCAGCGCATGAGTTTGCCCTGGCAAAACAAAACAATATTAAAATAAATGCCGTCTGGATGTGGATCGATCGGCACGACAGCGTTGGACATCTCTCGGCTAACAATGAGCACATCCTGAATATCGTGAGCGAGGCGAATCTAAAAACACAAATCTGGATTGGTATGTCAGAAGCATTCTTTGAAAACCTTGATGATGCAGGATGCCTTGACAAGGCGGTGCAGTTTATATCATATCTGGACGAAAGGACTTCCGCCATGAAATGCGGAATCGGCCTGTACAATCATGGCGGGTGGTTCGGTGATCCTCGAAACCAGTTAAAAATCATAAAAGCACTACCAAATAAAAAAGTGGGCATTATTTTCAACTTTCATCACGCCCACGAACTTTTAGATGATTTCCCGGTACTTCTTGACGAGATGTACCCATATCTGTGGGCGGTGAACCTGAACGGCATGAAAAAGGACGGACCGAAAATACTGCCAATAGGAGGGGGAGATCTTGAAGATGATATGATCAGGTTGCTGGAACAAAAAGGCTACAAAGGTCCATACGGTGTGCTGGGACACGTAGAGGATGCAGATGTGGAAGAAATCCTCGAAAGAAATCTGGAAGGGCTGATGTACATGAATTCCAATCCGATCTGAATAACCTATTTCAGGTTCTGTAATGATGCCGGACAGTAAATCAATCAATACTTTGTTTATGGATTTGGAAACTCCCGGTATATTATTGTGAGTGCGGCAATGAAAAAAGGGTTCTGCCGGAAAGGCATCCTTCAGGAATTCTGGTTTTGCCATGAATAAACCGCGGTTAATACTTATTTTCGACCCCAGAACCACATTTATTGCTTAAAGCCAAACCTATGAAAACTGAACCTGTTGCGCTGATTTTTGAAGATAATAACCAACTTATTCACGGTTTTACCGAATATTTTTTGAAATTAATCCATGGCGGAAAGGAATCTATGCATATTGCCTTGTCCGGAGGTAATACACCAAAATCCTGGTTTGACCATCTGGCAGCGGTCCATAAAAACGATATACCCTGGCAAAAACTGCACCTGTATTGGGGAGACGAGCGATGCGTGCCTCCCGAACACCCGGACTCAAATTTTGGAATGACAAAGCTCCATTTACTTGATCATGTAGCCTTTCCGGAAAACAATATTCACCGGATAATGGGTGAGCGATCCCCTGATGAGGAAGCAAAGCGATATGAAGCAAAGATCATGACCAATTTGGGCGAAAACCCTGTTCTTGACCTGATTATACTTGGCATGGGTGATGACGGGCATACAGCCTCCATTTTTCCACATGAAATAAAACTTTGGCATGCCCCGTCATTGACTGTTTTGGCAAGCCATCCGGAAACAGGCCAACACCGAATCAGCATCACCGGCAATGTGATCAACAAAGCGTCTTCAGTGGCATTTTTGGTTTCGGGCTCCGGCAAGCAGCAAAAGGTGGAGGAGATAATTTTGCAAAAAGATGGCGCAGATCGGTATCCGGCCAGTCTGGTGAATCCGGAAAACGGAAGCCTGTACTGGTTTCTTGACAGGGCTGCTGCCGCGGGGATCAGCGCATGATTAGAAAAAGGTCCATAATGATCATGGCAATAGCTACCCTTGTGTTCTTCGGGGGCACTGGAGCCATTTTTGCGCCGATCGTCAGGGAAACAGATTTCATTGGATTATTGTCCGGTAAAGAAGCGCTTTGGCTACAAGTCGTCATCGGACTTGCTTTTGGATACATCACAGCAAAAGCAGGCTGGCAAATCGTATGCTTGCCCCTATTGACAAACACCAGAGCTTTTTTTACAGATCTGATCAAACCACTTCAGCTAAATTTAACTGAGGTACTCATCATTTCGATATGCGCGGGTCTTGGTGAAGAATTGTTTTTCAGAGGATTGGTACAACCCTTATTAGGCATCTGGGCAACCTCCATCTTGTTTGTCCTGCTCCATGGCTATATCAATCCTTTTAACCTTCCCATCACTGTTTACGGTATTTATATGGTTTTGGTAATTGGCGTAATGGGACAACTCACAGAGTACTACGGAATTTCAACTGCCATCATTGCACATATTGTAATAGACTTCATATTGCTGCGTTATCTTGGTAATGAGGAACTGCCGGAAGATAAAACTGGAGATTCATAATTCTTTTACGAATAAATAATGGTAAATTATTCAAACTTTTAGCGCCAGATAATTGTAATAGTATCATAATCGGATTTGTCCATGAAATATCATTTCATAATCTTTTTTTTCCTCATGCTTCTGTTTTCCTGTGAAAACCCACTGCAGAAAACAGATATTCCGAACAGTTTGATAAGTAGTTCGCTGAATCTGTTTGACGGCGAATTGCAGGAAGCCGGGAGTACTAAAATTGACGGGACCGACCTCTGGAAAGTGAAGATAAAAAATGATTCGGGTGCGATTACGACTTTCTACTGGCGTAAGACATTCAATAATCTTCACAGCATCGTTGGAGAAAACGGGCCATTCAATTACGAACTGAGACCCCCACTTGATGTTATCAACTTTTCAACTGCCAGATTCCTTGCGTTCAACCAAAGTAATTTCGAACCCCTTAAAAGCTGGAAATTTTTCAGAAACCAGATTGATGCCAATTGGTATTACCAGTTTAACACTGATGATGATCCGGTACCAGTCACAATTGATGCAGCCAGCGGCACAAGAATAAGGTAGCTTCCAATTCAATAATTCTGACTGTAGCTGCCTGCCCTCATTGGTTTGGTGCATATACAATCATTCCTTTTTTTTTGGTCGGTAAAATCACTTATTTACATCTTATTTTAAATAATCACCAACACACTTCAGTCTATGCAACTGCCATTAAGAGTCCGCGATATATCTCCGTTTATTGTGATGGAAGTTTTGGAAAAAGCCCAGGAAATGGAATCAAGGGGCATTGACATCATTCACCTTGAAGTAGGCGAACCGGATTTTGATTTGCCGGAGTCAGTGAAAATCGCATCAAATATCGCCATGAGAACCGGTCATACGCATTACACCCACAGCCTGGGCGATCCGCAGCTTCGAAGCGTCATAAGCCGGCATTACAGAAATCAATACGGGCTTGATATCGATCCCGGACGCATCATCATCACCTCAGGGTCTTCGCCGGCCATACACCTTGTGCTTTCTGTGATTATGGAAGCCGGGCAGGAAGTAATAATTCCTGATCCGGGATATGCGTGTTACCCTAATTTTATCAGGCATCTTGGTGGCATCCCCAAACCGCTCGCTTGCCATGAAAAGAACGGATTTCACTATGATCCAAACAAAATTGAAAATGCTGTGAGTGAAGCAACCGCGGCAATTATTATCAATTCTCCATCAAACCCTACAGGTCATTTAATGTCAACAGATACCATGAAAAGTATTTCCGCCTTGAACCAGTGGATTATTTCTGACGAGATCTACCATGGATTGGTGTATGAAGGAAAAGAAAATTCGGTCCTTGAATTTACAGACAAAGCTTTTGTGGTGAGCGGTTTTTCCAAGCTTTATGCCATGACAGGTTTGCGTATCGGGTATCTCATTGCGCCGAAGGAATATGTGCGACCCATCCAGAAACTTCAGCAAAATCTGTTTATTTGTGCCAGTTCCGTGGCCCAAAGGGCGGCAATCGTTGCCATGGAAAATTGTCATGAAGAAATCGCCGAAATGAAGGAGACTTATGCAAGGCGCAGGGGCTTGATGATCGATGGACTCAGAAAACTGGGTTTTGGAATAGACAAAGAACCAGAAGGTGCATTTTACATTTTTGCAAATGCAAAAAAATTCTCCGGCGATTCATATAAGCTTGCCTTTGATATTCTGGAAGGGGCACATGTAGGCGTAACACCAGGTATCGATTTCGGAACCAATGGAGAAGGATACCTTCGATTTTCTTATGCCAATTCGGAAGA
This sequence comes from uncultured Roseivirgaceae bacterium, assembly GCA_964482185.1. Taxonomy (GTDB): domain Bacteria; phylum Bacteroidota; class Bacteroidia; order Cytophagales; family Cyclobacteriaceae; genus JAAUQL01. The sequence continues at coordinate 16,140 of CAYZWN010000006.1, read as the reverse complement.
AAATATTGCTGAGGGGCTGTACAGAATAGGTAAATTTCTAAACGTGACCTGATCAGGGCAATCGGGCATATTTCATATTTTTTCTATTTGATGATATTTCTTTCAGGTAATGCTGGCGCGTAAGGATTTATCGGGTTAAATTACCTTTCCAATAAACAAATCAGTCATGTTTTCAGTAAAAAATTTCCTAATCATAATTCTGCTTTCGGCATTTTACCATCAAAATGTATCGGCTCAGACAGATAAGGTTTTCACGGAAGTAGATCACATAATCTGGGTGGTGAAGGACCTGAAGTCTGTAAAAAGGGGCTGGGCAGATATTGGTTTCCGGGAGATGGAAGACCTGAAAAAAGTCAATTTGATAAATCACGGTTTCAAGGACAGCAAAGGATCCGTGAAAGCCACCTTTGCTTATCTGGGTGGCGCCAAAGCGCTGTGGATGCAGCCGGTGAAAGGAGAGACAATCTTTTCCGGATATCTCCAGAGAAGTGGTGAGGGTGCCGTTGCCCTGATTCACAAGGTGAAAGATGAGGCGGCACTTTCCGCGATCGTTCAGCAACTCGCCAGGGTGAACATTGGCAAAATCGGCACTTATACGTTACAGACAAAAAGCGGTGAGATGCGGTACACCATCATGGATACCAGAGAGCAGGGCAAATATTTCCTGGGGTTTGTGATTGACCAGAGAACCGATGCGGCAAACTACACCGGCAATAATGAAGTGAATCTGAAATTCAGCCAGTATGCCTTTGCGATCAACAATCCTGATCCGGTTTCAAATTTCTGGGCCAGAGCAGGTTTGCCGGCAATTGAGATAACGCATGGGGAAGTATGGGACAAGCAGTATTTTGGCAATCCCGCCAATTTCGATATGAACCTCGGCTGGCAAAGGCATGGGAAAATCGTGTATGAATGGTGCATCCCGCTGGCCGGGCCCAATGTTTACGCCGACCACATCCGGATGCATGGGGAGGGGATCCAGCATTTTGGGTTCGGCGTTGACGACATGCTTGATGCCATTGATTTTTTCAGGAAAAAAGGATACAAAATTTCCATGTCAGGCGGATGGGGCGAGAAAGGCAAGCCGGGTTCTGGCAGATTTGCATACGTGGACCTCAGCAAAATCGGCGGTATGACCATCGAATTGCTGTGGAACTATAGGGAGTGACAAAGTTTCAGAAAAGCCGGCCAATACCTGAACCGGCTTTCGCTATTCATCAAATTCAATCTTTAATACACCTGACAGAAAAACCGTAGCCGAGTATGTCCTGAGTCAAATACACTCCGCTTGTAATTATAACCTCGTTAAGGTAATCCAGTTCATGCCATCGAGCACTTCCAGAGCCTTGTTCCCAAAACTTTGTATGCGTTCCGATTTCCTTAAAAGTTTTGTCATAGTGATCTCTCATACCTGCCGGCAGGGCAGTGAATTTACTTGAGTTGGTTGCGCCGTAATTTGGGTCCATCCAATGGGAGGTTCCTGCTTCTTTCATTTTGCCGCCTTCATTGGTACCCCATCCGGAATTATATTCCATACCCAAATTCAGCTTTAAATATGACCAATCTTCCCAATCGGGTAAATGCCATCCAACCGGACATACATCGTTGGCTATAGAAAAGTTGTACAATACGCCATAGGTCGAGTAATTTGAAGTGGCTTTCGCCACAGCCACATCGGTTCCCTGGTAGTCATATACCCAATACCCGCAATTGGATGATGCAGGACATACTTCCGGCAGGTAGGCCAGGTTTTTAGCCATCCAGGTTTGATTGTTTATTGTTATGGTAGGATATACCGCGTCGTCCCGGGTATCGGTGAATTCCCCGGTTTGTACTGTGAAAGGCGGAGTTGTGAAAGTCTTAATATCTCCATACGCATAATAATCTCCATCATAGGTTGTAAAAGCCCGTAAATAGTACATCGTATTGGGTTCAAGTCCAGAAAGTATCGATGTGTAGGCATGATCATCCATCTCCATTCTATACACAATGCCTTCATTCATCCAATAATCAGGATTTGGATAGGTGCTCCACACAATACCTGTAGCAAGATTGTAAATATCACCCAACCCGCCATCATCCGTTACCAATCCTCCGCTCACGGCCCAATGTGCACTTATTTGGGTAATTTCCAGGGTTTGAACAATTGGTTTCCCGGGATTTGTTTTAAAATGATTTGTAACGCTATAGGAGGTTCCACTGGCCGTTGTTGCGTAGGCACGAATGTAATAATCAGTATAATTGGTGAGCCCATCGATATTATAGCTATAGACGCCAGTCCCGCTTCCAACTGAAACTTTTCCATTGTAGTCATCGATCGTAGGCTGATTTGAACCCAATTTCCATAAAAAACCACGCTCTGTTACTGCAGAACCTCCGTCATCGGTTATTTCTCCACTTACAGTTGCCGAGTTACTTGTAATGTCGGTATAGGAAATGGTACTCAACACCACTGTAGCAAGCGCAATGGTTTTAAAACTCCTTTCATCTCCATACGAGATCCCCTGGCCGTTTTGTGCATAGGCCTTCACGTAATAGGTAGTGTTGGCTTCCAGGCCTGTGATTTCGCTGACAAACGAGCCTTTACCTGTCCCGTCTTCCGTATGACCGAGTTTATTTGAGTGTGTCACACCGCTGCTCGTACTCCACACAAGCCCTCTGTAACTCACTGTCGATCCGCCGTCATCCGTAACTTCTCCTCCACCTTTTGCCGAGAAAGCCGTTATTTCAGTGATGTCTGCAGTTGTCACCTGAGCCAATCGCCCGGCTATGGTCACGATGACCTGCGCCATCGCTGTGAGGCCACCGTTATCTGTAGCGATGGCTTTTATTAAATATTGTCCCGGCGCTACTCCACTTGTGTTCCATGTATAGTTGTAAGGAGATGATTGAAGTGTTGCCTTCTCGGTATCATTGATACTGATTTTGACATTTGACACAGAACCGTCTGGATCGGCGGCATTTACAGAAATCTGAACATCAGAGCCTGTTTCGAACGCAGTATTCGCCAAGGGGGTCGAGATGGTGCAGGTTGGCGCCTAGTTTACCTTTTCCTCCTCTTCAGAACCGCAATTGCTAAGCGTCAGAGATAACCCTGCCAATAGTGCAATTGAGCAAAGATAAATGAAGAGATTTTTCATGTTTTTTTATATTAAGAATGCAACAGGGCATTTTTTCTTGAAAATGATCGGAATGAGGCCATTCAGGCAAAACAATAATTTCGCTTGAATCTTTATGAAATCTGCTTGAGAAAAGCGCGGCTATACAACTTTTTCCGCTCAACGCAGAAAGGAAAATCGCGCCGATTTGTGTAGACTGGAGCATTGACTTTGAAGCCAATTATTTGCGGATGTTACACCTGCAAAACGAAAACAAAAATTCAAAAATTTAGGTTCCTGAACATTAATCATATTTATATCTCCAGGTGCATTTCTAAAACCAAACATTATGATGAATCCTGACTTTAAGGATTTTAATCCAGGTTCATTATATTCGCACATTGAAATCGACATGAATTGTCCTTTTAATGAGTAATCGCCCGCTGATTTTCATCTTCCTTTTCCTCTCCTCCACTTTTTGCAAACTGCATGGCCAGATTGCAGAAGATAATATCGTTGTAGCCCAGGAATGGGAAGGTATCTATGAGATTCTGGTGCGCAATGAATTATTGCCGGTAAGCTCGTATAAGAATGCATTTATCAAACTCAACGCACAAAAGCTTAAAGGTGATACCCTGCTCATCCCCGGCACAACCTATCTGTTGCCTGATGTTATTAAGCAAAGCGTCCGGAAGAGCGCTCCTGTTGAAAAGCCAAAAAACCTCATCGAACCGCTTTTTGGAGAAAAATATAAAAATGTTCCTATCATCGATCAAAAGCTGAATGGGGCAGTTTTTTACCTGGTAAGTGGCCATGGCGGGCCTGATCCCGGAGCCCTTGGAACATACGGCCCGCATACTCTGAGCGAGGATGAGTACGCCTATGATGTCACATTGCGCCTGGCACGAAACCTTATGTCGCACGGTGCGACGGTGTATATGATCATCCAGGATGAGACCAATGGTATTCGCGATGATTCGATACTGAAACTTGACAAAACTGAAAAGACGATTGATGGAAAGTCATTGCCTTTAAACCAAAAAGAGCGACTGAAGCAGCGCGTGGATATTGTAAACAAATTATATCAAAAACACCAGGGGGCTTTTCAACGCCTGATCGCTGTTCATATCGATAGCAGGAGTCAGGGCCAGAATATTGATGTATTTTTTTATCACCATGAGCATAGCCGCAGAGGGCAGCACCTTGCCATGGAAATCCAAAAGGTTTTTAAATCAAAATACCAAAGACATCAGCCAGGCAGGTCTTATCACGGCACAGTTTCTTCGCGCAGCGGATTGTATATGATAAAGAAAACCCTTCCTCCGATTGTGTACATCGAGCTGGGCAACATTAAAAATTATCGCGACCAGTTGCGCTTCGTGATCAGCGACAACCGCCAGGCCTTAGCCAACTGGATCGAACTGGGTATCATGAATGATTTTGAGAAATCAAAAAATTAACCCACTGCGAACACAATTCTCAATCGGGCCAGTATCATGCCTGCTGCTTGCGGAGCTGGCGCATCAGCCGCCATTTTCTCCCTGCAAACTGGCCCAAAAAGTAGCTGCCAAAAAGAAATGGGGCCAGAGACCATGTAAGCTCGATGCCGTTCAGATGTCGAAGAAGGATGACGAATGGCACCGGTAAATGTATGAAAAGAAACCACATACCAGACAACTTTCGGTATCCGGCTCGCAGATATCCACATGGGATATTAATTATAAATGTTACAAGGCAGGTATAAATTACCGGTAATAATTCGCTCATGATTTGGCAAATATAAGAAAATCAAGTTTCGCAACTATTATACAATATTGATATTCAAGTATTTCTCATAGTAAAATATGTACTATACGTTGATTTTAACCTATATATAAATTCCACTTTGTTGTAGATCAATTTGCAAACATAGCGTCTGCCTTGTGCTCATTTCGGTTTTATTTTTTTACCGCAAGGGTCACAAAGGTAAACACAAAGCACGAAAGGTTTTAATCAATTGAATTATAGATTGTTAAGAAAATATTTTTATCTATGAAACTTGAGTAAGAAATTGTGCGCGTTCCGGAATCGGAGACTTGTTTTTACATGAATGATAGAACAGACAGGACGAAATCATTTGCTGATGGCAGAAAATGACTTTTTTTTGATGATAATTTTGCAAACCGTGCTTCAATGTGAACTAATCAATCCGGGAAATTTGTTGATAAACAGATGAATTTCAAACTTACAAACCCAAATGAGACAAATCAGATTTTTATTCTTCATTGTAATATTGATATCGCTCACGACGCGGATTTCAATAGCACAAACCACGACAATGCATGTACTGGTCAAAAACATCTCAAAAGGCCAGGGGGCCATGTTTGTGGCTGTTTATAATAACGAAAAAGACTACATGAAAAATCGATTTGCCGAGGCAATTCAGGAAGTGAACTCAGTGGATGATCTGCTGGTTAAAATTGATATTTTGCCTGGCACATATGCCATTTCAATATTTCATGACATAGACGGAGATGACGAACTGAATAAAAATTTTTTTGGCATACCTACCGAGCCATTCGGATTTTCAAATAATCCCAGGATGACTTTTGGCCCACCAAACTTCAAGGAGGCTTCGTTCAGGTTTGAGGAAGACGGCCAGGTAGTGGAAATAAAGCTCACGGATTGATTTTTGCTTTTGCGCAGCTATGCGGCGCTATCGGTCAGGTGGCAGATGCCGGTTTGCCATTTTTACAATCAATGGCAAAGCTCACAGTTAATGCCGAAGTTCAAAAACCATTAATTTATTTTCTCTGCGCCAGCACCCTGATCACCGCCGCTTCACCCTGGTGATACATGCCCTCATCAAGGGTAGTCTTGGTTTCTTCCAGGATCTGAAAATCAAGTTGAGGAAATAATGCCTGAATTTCTGCCTTACTATATAATAGTTCAGCATCCTGCGGGCCTCCGGATGTTCTTCCAAGTTGGTTTTTGCTAAATACTTCCATGATCAGATACCCACCAGGTATAATTGCGTCCTGGAGTTTTTTAAATAATTGCACCCTTTCCTCGCCTGCAAAATGAGCAAAAATCAACGCCATCACGTCAACTTGCTTATCAGGCTGAAAATCAGATACTTCCATAACATCATAATCGATATGCACATCGTATGTTTTGGCCAGTTCCATAGCTTTGCTCTTTGCCGCATCGCTGTAATCGAATGCATGCACTTCCCAGCCCTTGATCGCCGCAAATACAGCATTTCGCCCTTCGCCTTCTGCCGGCAACAGGATGCGACCCTTGGGCAATTTTACCAGTTGTGAGGCAAAAAATGCATTCGGAGCCTTTCCATATATGTATGCCTTCTGATCGTATCGCTCGTTCCAAAATGATTTCATATTCTAATTCTGTTTATAAATTCGCACATCAGGTGTGCCATCTTTTTTGATAAATCCCCTAAACATCCCATTCGAGTTGAACGACATCATTATGTTGCCTTTTGCATCGAGTCCGACTACACCGCCTTCTCCTCCAAGGGTCTTGAGCTTTTCATGAATCACCTTATCGGCGGCTTGCTGTATGGAAAACCCCTTATATTCCATCAATGCGGAAATATCGTGTGCCACGGCAGCGCGAATGAAAAACTCGCCATGCCCGGTTGCGCTGATGCCACAGGTTTGATTATTGGCATAGGTACCCGCTCCAATTATGGGGGTATCTCCGATTCTGCCATATCGCTTGTTGGTCATGCCGCCGGTAGAGGTTCCGGCTGCGATGTTCCCTGCTTTGTCCAGCGCTACAGCCCCTACGGTGCCAAATTTGTAATCTGTTCCGGATGGGACAAGGCTTCCTTCTGTTTTTTCCCGTTCCTTGATAGATTGCAATTGGCGATATCGTTTTTCAGTGTAAAAATATTCAGCATCGACCATTTGAATTCCCTGGCTTTTAGCGAAAATTTCAGCACCCTCCCCGGCGAGCATAACATGTGGCGAATCTTTCATCACCGAAAACGCGGCATCAATAGGGTTTTTAATGTGCATAACACCAGCCACCGCCCCTGCGTTTAAGGTTGCCCCGTCCATGATTGCGGCATCCATTTCGTTTTGTCCTTCAGAAGTAAAAACGGCGCCTTTTCCGGCATTAAAAAGTGGTGAATCTTCCATAACATGGATGGCCGCCCGAACAGCCTCCAGGCTTTCACCACCCTTTGCCAGAATAGCATACCCGGTCATCAATGCTTCCTTTAGCTTAATTCTATATTGATTTTCAAGGGAATCTGAAATGTTTTCCTTGTAGATATTTCCGGCACCACCATGTATAACCAGGGCATATTCCTGCGCCTTGATATTATGAAAGGCACCTATTAGTAAAAATAAGAGCGCAATTTTTTTCAGTCTCATAAAATTAATATTTGCACAAAAATGAAACTTTAAACCCGATTTTCCTTATTCATTAATAATGAGGCGCCAAAGTAAAACTAAAATCGTTTAGTTTTTAGTTTACAATTCTTGTTCTATTTTTGGGGCTTTATTTTTTTTAAGTGTAAGTCTTTAAAAGTGAATGACATGGGAAATGGTGAAAATCTGGCCTACTCGGCCTCTGAATTGAAAGAGTTTGAAGAGATTATATTGGTCAAGCTGGGCAAAGCAAAAACAGAATTAAACAATCTGAAGGCTTCCTTAAGTAAAGGAGGTGAAAGCGGTGGATCAAGCGACACTTCTGCTTACGCTAAGGTGCTAGAAGATGGCGCCGATACTGCCGAAAAGGAGAGCACGAGTCAGCTTGCCGCAAGACAACAGAAGTTCATCATCAATCTCGAGAACGCCCTCGTGCGTATCAAGAACGGAACCTACGGTGTTTGCATCGATACAGGCAAACTGATCCCAAAAGAGCGTTTGAGGGCGGTGCCTCATACCATGCATTGCATCGAAGCCAAACTCAACAGAAAATAAGATTGGATTTTCTCAGAAACCACGTCGAAGCGCTCATTTTCTGTTCAAAGCAACCCATCAGAAAGGAAGATATCCGGGGAAGTCTCGCAGAAATGTTTGACGCAGACCTCCCGACAGAAGATATTGAGCAAGCCATAAACCAGCTCGTTCAAAAATATGCTTCAGATGAATTTTCTTTTGATATTCAGCATGTTGGCGGTGGTTATCTTTTCTACACTAAGCCGGCTTATCAGGCCAGCATTGGCATCATGCTGAAGCAGCAATCGAAAAGGCGCTTGTCCAACTCGGCCCTCGAAACGCTTTCGATTATTGCATATAAGCAGCCTGTCACCAAATCCGAAATCGAAAGAATTCGTGGAGTTAATTGCGATTATTCTATTCAGAAACTACTCGAAAAAGAACTTATCGAAATAAGGGGAAAGTCTGATACGGTGGGAAGACCATTGATCTATGGAACCTCCCCAACTTTTATGGAGTACTTTGGTATCAATGACCTGAAAGACCTGCCTACACCAAAAGATTTTGCCCCCGAAGAGAACACCATTGGCGAAGAACGGGAAGAGTAAACCGACTAACAGATATTCCCGATTATGAAAAAGCACTTTAAGCCCGGTAAGACGTTTCATTCACCCAAAAAATCAACCGACGTAGATAATCAAAAGCAGGAAGAAAAGCCTCTGCGACTCAATAAATATATTGCCCAGGCAGGGGTATGCTCAAGGCGTGAAGCTGATACGCTCATCCAAAACGGCAAAATCAGGGTAAATTCCAAAGTAGTGACAGAAATGGGCCACCAGGTTCAGCCTGGAGACAAGGTTTATTATGATGGAAAATTGTTGTCAAAAGAAAAACTGGTTTACATACTCCTGAATAAACCCAGAGATTTTATAACCACCACAGATGATCCTCAGGAGCGTAAAACTGTGATGAGCCTCGTGGCCACCGCATGCAATGAGCGCATCTATCCGGTTGGCCGTTTAGACCGCAACACCACAGGCCTGCTGCTGCTTACCAATGACGGCGAATTGTCGAAAAAACTCACCCACCCTTCGCATGAAGTGCGGAAAATCTACCAGATCGAAATAGACATACCGCTCACAAATGCGCATCTTGAAAAAATAGCGGAGGGCTTCGAACTGGAAGACGGTTTTGTCAAAGTCGATGATATTGCCATAATCGATGCTACCGGTCGTAACCTTGGAATTGAAATCCATAGCGGCAAAAACCGGATCGTCCGAAGGATATTTGATGCGCTTGGCTATGAGGTTACCCGGCTCGATCGGGTTATGTTTGCCGGCCTCACCAAAAAAGACCTGCCGAGGGGCAAGTGGCGCTTCCTGACCGAGAAAGAAGTTATTCGGTTAAAATACCTGAAATAACCCGCATTGTCTGGTTTTGATTGCAGATTTATATCCTCCTTCGCGCCGGGTATGGTGTGCAGCATATGCCTTTCGGTCGAACTGAAGTTATCCTATTCAATTCTAAAAAATGAAATGGCATTATCCCTTAAAATCCAGTCGGCGATTTCTGTTGCTTCATCTTCTGTCAGATAGCCGGAGGCAGTTTTTTCAATAAGCACTTTGGTCACCACTGCCCTGGCCATCAGCGCATGTCCGAAGGTATTTTCCACATTGTGGTAATCACCTCCAAAAGCCATGATTTTATTGGCAGGCACCGTTTCAAGCCACTCATGTAAATAGCGCTCGCTGTATGATGGCGAAATGATGTACATCCAGCACATGTCGATATACACGTTTTGAAAGTTCTTTGCCAGTGCCGACAACTCTCCGCCGTATGGATAGGCGCCGTGCATGAGCAGAAACCGGACATCCCGGTACTGAAGAAATAAATTATTCAGATGAGAGGGGTTGGCGTTTGCAATAATATTTCCATCGCCGGCCTGCAAGCCTGTGTGTATCTGCATAGGCAGGTCATACTTCCTGGCAAGTTGTATGATGCGGTGCATCATATAATCCTGCAAAGGTTTTACAATTTCAAAATCCAGAGCTTGAGATCCGGAATTGCTCATTACCCAATTAAAAACTTTTCCGGCTACCTGTTCTGATACGTTTTCGTAATGCAAAATCCTGTGATAGGCCAGGGCCGATTTCACACCCACGATATTTCGTGCCACAGCCTGATCAAAGGCCGCCTCCAGAGCTTTGTCAAACAAATCGAAAGTATTGACATCCAGGTGGAATTTATTCCCGATCTTCAGTATGTCTTCTCTCGAATGAATCCGGATGAACGCGTCAAATTTCTCGACATAGCGGAACATGGGGTCATCGAGTCTGCTGCTGCCAACGTCCATTACCGCATACTTAATTCCGGCCCGTTTTTTAAGTACTTCATCATACCATGGCCCATCGTAGGAGGTCTTGATTTTAGCCGATACGGCTTCAACTGTGGCATCCGAAAGCTCCCCAATCCCATATAATTCATCCATAGCCAGCAGTACGACACGGCCATAGGCGGTGTTTTTGGATGCTTCCCAGTAGGGCTTTACAATTTTCCACTTCTCCTTTACAGAATATTTATCAGTGAGCAATTCGGCAAATATCGTTTTGTTCAGTCCTGCTGATTTGATATCATCGTCGGCATAGTGATGGAGCAGGAGCATAAAATCGAGCATGGTGCTGCCCTTCACGCTTTCCTGAGGCATCAAATGCTCATGGGTATCTACAATTTCCATGTTGCGGACATGCTCGTTTATGCGTTGCTCAAAACCCTGCTTTGGCAGAGGCCTCAACTGTATTTGTGCATTTACCTGTGGCGATATTATCAAAATAAATAAAAACAGGAGGATGGCCGGTCTTGTCATGCTATTGCGTTTTAATTTGGTTTTCAATTTTAATGATATGTTCGATCAGGGCATCGGCAATAAACTGATGTGTTTGATCGAAAGGAAGTATCGGTTCCCGCACGTTCGGCGTCGGGTAAATGCCCTGCTTCCACAACAACCGCTTGAAGAAATGTATGGAAATATCCAGATGCTGGTTGGAAAAGGCAAGCACAGGAAGAATTTCATTGAACAGCGATACGGCTTCATCCGTTTTGCCTTCATGGTATAAGCTGAATATGTTAGTATAAATCCAGTGCATGCCTGTTGGCATAAAGGCATGCACACCTCGCTGCAGACCTTCAGGCATTTGTGAAACGGCCCATCCGCCACTTACATTCAGCTTTCCTTCTGACAACTCGATTATCCTGGAATATTTGATTCCGGCAGGAACTGTCTCTACTTTCAGGCACCTGAAGGCTGGGACTTCTTCAAATAATTCCATGATCAGTTCGTCGGGCAGGCCATACCCATGTGCATCCCAGTCCTGAAGCATCATCACCTCCGGCGCATGGTTGGCCAGGGTGTAAAAATCGGCCTTGAACTGATCATCAGAAAAATATGGTACCTGAATCAGAAATTGCCTGCAACCTATTTCCTGGTAAGATTTGATTAATTCTCCTGACTCCCGCACCGATGTGCTGGCCGTACCGGCAAACACCGGAACAGCGCCATGAACCGTTTCGAGCACTGTTTCCACCATTTCCAGTTTTTCAGCATGGGAAAGTTTTTGCACTTCCGAGGCCATAGCCGGAACGAGAAATCCTGCCACCCCTGCCTTCATCGCCTCACGAACATTCGCTTGTAGCGCGTAAAAATCGATCTGGTTTTCATCAGAAAAAGGGGTATTTAAAACGGTTACAATGCCATGAAGTGGATACAGGTTTTTCATACTTATTGCCATGGGTTGTTCTTTAAGAGTAATGCATTATGGCCTGTAACATAATTACGATGATGAATGGTATTCAGGCCATTACATATTCGGGAAGGGTGGGAATGCACCTTTATTTCGATATAAAAGTTTCAAGTCTGATGATGCGGATGTTGGCTGGTCACTACTTACCGAATTTTTTGAATATAGCATAAAATTCGACAAATGTTATGGGAGCAGACAAACACGTAAAAGCAATGGATTCTAAGATAAAATGCAAAGCCACTTCGTAATGGAGGAAAAATGAACAAGCGCTACCTCTGCTTCAGAAATGTACTTAAGTCTTCCAGCCTGTCGGTATTGATCAGATCCACACCAGCTTCGAGCAAGGCTTCCCATGCCAGCTCATTGTCGGGGTGCGCCCATAGGCGGAGTTTCTTACCTTCTGCATGCACCCGTTCCGCAAGTTCGCGAATGCGATCGAGCTCACCGGCCACCGGCTCAGAATTACTCCTCCATGCTGACCATTTATTATAGTTGTCACTCACTACAGGCATCTGCTCAACGCTGTAACCTTTTCCCAGATCTTCCGGTCGCCCGTCAAGAGCAATGCCTTTATAGCCCTCCTCCGCTAGTGTTTGTACCGGCCGATTGCCTGAGATAAAAATCTTCAACGGGCAATTACGGGTATGGCACAACAGGGAAGGATACTGACTCACCGCCTGCAGCAGCGCATGGTACGTGCTTACTGCCTCGGTTTTAAAATCTATCATCAGGTAAAAGGTGCCACTGTAACCCTTATAGATGTGGCCCTGGTTTGATTTAATGAGACTGTCGAGCGGGGCAAGGTAAAGTTGCTGCAAGGTTGGTTCGTTTCCATTCGGCCGATCGTGTGAAACCAGCAATTCACCATTTACCAGATGAACATCCGCTTCCACGGAGATGAATCCATTATCCAGGGCTTCCCAAAGCGGCTGGGTATGTGCATAGTCATTGTGGGAATGTGCATTCGGATGCACATCCTGTGCATGCGCTTCCAGGCACGACAGTAAAAATAATATGATACCAATCTTTTGCATGCTATAATGGCTGGTTAATTTCTGTACAGGTGTGAATGAGGCCATAAACTCTTTGAAGGAATTTGGGGATATATTTCATGGAAAAACTTTAACTAAAACTAATTTATATCCATGCAAATCGCAAATTGACTTTTCAATTTACAAGGAGAAATGAGGCCTTTCAGCAAATGGCAGGTATAGTTTACAGGTCAAAACTCAAGGCACTCTTGTTATCAAATAATGCATACTTCCTTTTGTAAATTAAATCGTTTGCATAGGCCGACAAGCTTACAGACAAAAGATGTGCCCTAAAACCTTCTTTATTTTTTGAGAAAAATGGACCTCCTCCAATGCTAATAACAGGGTATATGACCTTTTCTTAAAAGTGAAGAGGCTTATAGGAAATTATACAAGTTGCGCGACCTTAGTGATTTCCTCTTTCAAAAAACCTTTCAGGCTCAAATCCTCATCCAACTCAGGCCAATGGATGCCTACACCCCCGGAAATAAGTTGGTAATTATTCAACTGTTCTATTGTCGCTTTTTGCAATCGGGAAGAAGTAGATATCGGCCTTTGCAGTACCTTTTTATTATTCAATACAATTAACATTAAATCAATATCCGGGTGAAAATGAACTGCCTTAATACGCAGCCCGCCCTCGAAAATGAGTTGTTCTAGCGTATCGTAATTATTTTTGAAAGTATTCATTCCATTTCGCTTTTAGAAAGTCATAATTATCTGTCGCTATTTTTATATTTTCCTTTATTTACCGGGCTTTGAATGCGTGGAAGTATTTAGGTGATGATTCTGGTTCCAATCAAACTTTGCTGATCCATCTCCCTTCTCAACGTGAATATGAGGTGGCTCGTTCTCATCGCCCGCATAAAAATAAAACCTAAACCTATTAATAAATTAGAATTGTCGGCATATGGAAAAGTTAATGTTTTTACTCAATTACCTGATTAACAGCAGGGGAAATGCGTGCAAAATTGAAGGCAGTTTTTCTCTGAAGCTGTTATTTAGCACCACCTTGAGTATCCGTCTTTTTTTTGAGTTTGCAATGACTATTTTGCCACTTTAATCTGCCAGTCTTCAAATTCCACCCAGTAGGGCACTTTATCGCATGAGCCTGCCGCCAAACCAAGGTCTATGGTTTCTGCCAGTCCTGGTAAATCGGCAGACCGCCTCTCATTGATCCAGTTTTCGCCATCAAGACTGATGGAGCCTACGAAATAATTTCCATGACGTTCCAGCTTTAGCCAGTACGGATAGGTGAGGTCTTCAGGTAAATTCTGGCTGCTGGCTTTATGCATGCATCCATTGGCAAATTCATCATAATTAATGCCTGCACGGCCGGGTGTTCCAAACATCAGAAAAGAGCCTTTACTACCCGGCTGGGTATCAAAACTTTGCGCTATGTCATTGCGGGCAAAAAGTCCGGCACGGAACCATTCGTGTGTCCGTTCTCCAAATTGATTGATTTTAACCGTAGCCACGAAATCACCCTTTATTTCATTCAGATAAACTGCGGCATAAGAATCTTCGGCATGGAAAAAATCGGAACCTCCGGCTTCGATCCGGAAGCGGTTATTTTTTGGGTCCGCCTCGATTTTGTAGGGCTTTGCCTTTGCGGAACAATGTTCAAGCATTTTACGCTCAGTAAGGTTCACTACATTGTAATCCCGGACATTAAGTGATTCTTCATTGCTGTTCCCGATCCGAACCGAATAACTGCCTTTTTCGGGGGAAGTATAAAATTCAACCCGCCTGCTTTCACCAGGCTGAAGGGTGATTTCAAGTTGTCCTGCTGACTGATTATTCAGATGCAAGTCAGCCATGATGGTTTGTGTGGAATTGTCCAGGTTTTTAGCCATTGCTTCCACCCGTACCTTTTCACCTTTTAGAATCTGTGTATGAGAAATACTCAAATCATCAAATACCACCGCCGGTCTACTTCCTTTGATCATCACTGATTTGTAATCTGTGTTTCCGATGGAAAACTCATGCCTCCCTTCATCGTAGAGCCGCACATCAAAGGATACATGTGCCGTGTTGTTATGAATGACCGGCACATCCCTGTATTGATAAACCTTTCCGTCCACATACAAGGGGATCTTTGCCAGGCCGGTCGCGCCTGAATTGAAGAGGTACGTGCTGATGTGTATGGTGTTGCCGGATTTGATATGATCACTTCCATGTAGCCGGGGAGCGCTGATGTTCAAATCGCTGTATTTGATTTCAGGTTCACCAACTATAAATGTTTCCGGCGCATTTGCGGGAGCTTCAATTACATAATTGTTTTCATACAGATTGTCCACCAGGTTGGCCGCACACAGCTTCATTTCGCCTTGTTCCAGGTTATAGAATATATTGTCTCTGGCTACCCAGCCCAGCGACATGTTATCAAACCAGAATCCGACATTATCATTGAAAAATCCAGCTCTTACGTCATGTATCAGGTTTTTCTGCACCACAGAACTGAAGGTTGTACCTGCGGTTTTAATGGCTCCTGAATCGTCTGCGTCTTTTTGCACATCGTCCAGGTGATTGTACTCAACAGTGTAAGCGCCGTCGATTGCTTCTTCAAGATTACGCCACCCTCCCACGGAAATGGCGTATCTTCCTCTTGTTCTGGTGATGTAGTTATGCGAAATGTTGGTAAACAAACAGAAAGACGCATCAATGTTTACTCCACCGCAATCGGAAATGTGATTAAATGAAATCTGTGTTTCACGAAGTATGTCTTTGCCGGATTGTGGCGCTTCCGGTCCGTGAACAAGTATCGCCATGTTATCGATTCCATTCAGCTTATTGTTTAATATTCTTGATTGATAGCAACCGTCTTTCAAGGAAATACCGGTTCCTGATGCAGCCCGCACCTCATTGTCCACAAATTCATTGCCATGGGCAAATGCATAACTGATCATTGATTTTCCAGGTAGAGTACCTTCAAATGTCAACCCGTATATCCGCAGGTTTCTCACAGGTTTTTCGCGCTCTCCGCGTACAATTACCAGTTCCTGAAGCGTTGGTGCACAAATATTGGCAGTATTCAAATTGCTGATTGTTGTTGGAGTGATAAGACTCAG
Organism: uncultured Roseivirgaceae bacterium; assembly: GCA_964482185.1. Taxonomy (GTDB): domain Bacteria; phylum Bacteroidota; class Bacteroidia; order Cytophagales; family Cyclobacteriaceae; genus JAAUQL01. Next base: position 254 of record CAYZWN010000006.1, on the reverse strand, counting down.
GGTCTTCGATTTCTGGTCATAATACCATTCTCCCGGGGCGTCCATCAGTGCTTTTACATTTTCAACATAATACCTTGGTGGTACGATCACAATACCTTCCTGGGGTGTGGCAAGTGTGGCGGTTCCGCTCTTTTCATCGATCGATATAAATGAATTGGAGCCATGATGCCACCTCAAAAGCATATGAACCCGGTTGTTTTCCATCTCTTTCCACGATTTCAGTTCACCGCTATTAAAGTGGAGCACGTCCGTGG